>JAJUHD010000037.1 GCA_029268085.1 Bacillota bacterium
CAACCTGAAGGAATTTATAGAGTTTTTCATATTCCTCATAAACTCTTCTGCTTACAGCAATTTCGAGCATTTTCGCGTTCGGAGACGGCGGCAGTTCAGACATGGTTTTGCTCCAGCCTTTGTGGTTCAGAAGAAAAGAGCATATCTCAATGATGTTTTTGCAGTCGCAGAGTTTGTGCCAGTCATCATCCTTAAGCATCTTTCCATACATTGCCATGACCTTGGCAAAAACGGCTCCATATACCATCTGCGATTTAAGCATCGGCATCCACCGCCAGTTTAAATATTTTTTGAACGATGGATTCTCGTTCCCTGTCATAATAAGCTTTCAGGGCGGCAAGTTCTGTTTCGAGCTTCTTATCGAGTTCGGCAATTTCCGCATCTGCGCGCGCTGATTCGCGCTCTTTCGCTTCCGCGATTGCTTTATCCGCACGCTCGAAATACTGCTTGCGCAGTGCTTCGATATGCTCGTTCACATAGCCGTCGAAGCCTTCCCTGAGCTTAGCCGCTTCGTCGAAAACTGAACGCGCGTTAACCTCGGCTTCAACTATTTTGTTGAGTATTTCCATAGGGGTCATATAAATCACTCTTTTCTGCTATGTCTTCACACATATTAGCATTTGTTTTGTAAAAAGAAAATAGCTAAATAACCAAATTATTGACGTAAAAAACCTCGGCCATTTATTCTTGTTTGTAGAAATCGACATATTCTGCCTAACTTCTAAAAAAGTAACAATTTTCGCTTTGCAAGAACGCGGATTAGGTTTATAATGTTGCCATTATTTTTAACCATTTACCGTATGACATTGAAATTGCGTTAATTTCATAACCGATAATTTAACTATAATGTCCTGACATTTAGAATTCTAACTGTAATCTTTAAAAACTGGGGCTATTTTTTGATATAAGGCATAATAACCATGCTTAAAAGTCATTGATTTTTGTACAATGACTTAGAACAAACGATTCCATACCAAAGAAATGAGTATTAAGACGAAAGGAAATTGTCATGAAGTATTTACTTGTGATAGGCGACGGTATGGCGGATAATCCCGTTCCGGAGTTAAACGGCCGCACTCCGCTCGAAGTCTCGAAAAAACCATATATTGACTCTCTTGCCGGGCACGGGGTTCTGGGCAGCGTTCTTAACGTACCGGAGGGCTTTCCTCCCGGAAGCGATACCGCGATAATGTCGATTTTCGGCTGCGATCCGCACTATTGCTATTCCGGCAGAGCGCCGCTTGAAGTCGCCGCGCAGGGCATCTCCCTCTCGCCGGGGGACGCCGCCTACCGCTGCAACAATGTTACATTGACCGACGACAAGACTGTTCCGTTCGAACAGAAGAAGATCATATCTCACTCGGGCGGAGGCCTCTGCGAAAAGCAAGGAGTCGAGCTTGTCGAATATCTTTTTTCGCACCCCGAGTTTAAGTCTCTTGCCGACAAGGCCGGTATGTGCGTATATCCCACCGAATCCTATCGTCACATCGCCGTCCAGAAGCATGTCGATATCAAGGGTCTGGAGCTTGCTCCTCCACATGACCACATCGGCGAGCCCGTTTCGGAAAATCTCCCGAAAGGCTGCGCAAACGCCGCTATTTTGGCCGAGCTGATGAAAAAGGCAAACGAGCTTTTACAGGAACACCCCTTCAATATTCAGCGCAGAAAAGAAGGAAAGTTACCCGGCAACGGAATATGGTTCTGGGCCGAAGGTACGGCGGCAAAGCTTCCTAATTTTAATGAGCAGTACGGCAAAACAGGCGCAGTTATCTCCGCTGTTCCTCTCTGTCACGGCATCGCAAGGCTTACGGGCCTCGACGTTATAATGGTTGAGGGCGCGACCGGCGAAGTCGATACGAACTATGAAGGCAAGGTCAAGGCCGCTCTTGACGCACTCGATTCGCACGACTTTGTTGCGGTGCATCTGGAAGGGCCCGATGAGTGCACGCATTGCGGGGATCTCAAGGGAAAGCTTCAGGCGATTGAATGGCTGGACAGCCGTGTTGTTGAGCCTCTGTGCGAGGCGTTGAAGGCAAAGGGCGAGGATTTCCGTATCCTCATTCTCAGCGACCACAAGACTCTGACAAGCAACCGCCAGCATGACGGCGATCCTGTACCTTATATTATATACGACAGCCGGAAAGATACGCAAACCGGGCTTTCTTACTCCGAGGCAAACGGTCTCAAGGGTGTTTTCCTGCCCGCGGGAACAGATCTCATGCCCGCTCTTTTCGAGCTGAAATAAGAAAACTCAGCAAAACTATGCCGGAGGGAGTGCGGGACACGGATACCATAACCGAAAAAGCATACGCAAAGCTCAACATCTCGCTCGATGTGCTTTCTAAGCGTCCAGACGGCTACCACGATATGCGAATGGTAATGCAGTCTGTTTCGCTTTGCGACGACGTGACGGTCACGCTTCGGAACGGCGGCGGCATCGAATTATCAACAAATCTGAATTTTCTTCCCATAGATGACCGGAACATAGCGGTAAAGGCTGCCAAAGCCTTTTTCGCGAAGCTCGGCAAGACTGATGCGGGCGCCGATATCAGTATATTCAAGCGCATTCCCGTCGGCGCGGGAATGGGCGGAGGTTCGTCAGACGGCGCCGCTGTGCTCCGCGCGCTCAATACGTTCACGGGAAAGCCTTTCTCCCGCACCGAGCTTGAAATCATGGGTGCCGCGCTCGGTTCTGATATTCCCTTTTGTGTCGCAGGCGGAACCTCACTTGCCGAAGGAAAGGGCGAGGTGCTTTCCGTCCTGCCTTCTTTTCCGGACTGCCGCTTCGTCATCGTAAAGCCCAGATTCTCCGTTTCCACCCCAGAACTCTTTGCAAAGCTGGATCTTGTCTCTGTCAAATATCACCCCGACACGCAGGGCATAGTATCCTCTATAAAGGCAGCTGACTTGAAGGGTATATGCCGGAGAATGTATAATGTTTTCGAAGACGTTCTCCCTCCGAAAAGTGAAATCTCTAAAATCAAAAGTGCACTTCTTGACAGCGGCGCACTTGGTTCCATGATGACGGGTACGGGTTCGGCTGTTTTCGGCCTTTTTGACGATCCTGATAAAGCAAAACGCGCTCAAAGTCAGCTTTCCCAGCGATACAGGGAAGTTTTTCTCGCCGAGCCGCAGGCTGTGCTGGAAATATGATCAAATAATCCAATCGGTTTGTATAATTAGTTAAAAAACTGCCGATAATATGTTCAAATCTTAACAGCAGGGCGGATTCGTTACTAATATATACCACACTTTTTTTATTCTGCAATAGCGAAATCCGATTTTATTTTGCTATTCAAAACAACCGCCTTTCTGTTAAATACATAAAGGCGGTCTTTATGAATCAAAATCTCAAAATATGGGAAATCTCACTTTTAATCGCGCTGTGCGTCACGCTGTGCATGGGACTTTATGCAAAGGCGGAGCAGTCAAGGCTCTCCGGCGAGCTGATTCGGCTGCATGTCATAGCCAATTCAGACTCGGAAAGCGATCAAAGCGCAAAGCTGAACGTGCGTGACAGCGTGCTAGGTGTCCTTACGCCGATGCTTGAAGGCGTCAGCAGCGTTGAAGAAGCGGAAATGATTATTCAAAGCATGACTCCGCAACTTTGCAAGGCGGCGAAGACAAGCCTCCTGCGCGACGGGAAATACTACTCCGTGATGGCGGAGCTCTGCACTGAGACTTATCCCACACGCAGCTACGAGGGCTTTGCCCTTCCGGCCGGCGATTATGTTTCCTTGAAGATCATCCTCGGCGAAGGCAAAGGTCACAACTGGTGGTGTGTCGTTTTCCCTCCTCTCTGCATGGCCTCCGTCGAGGACGAGGACGCGTTTTCAGGTCTCTCGGCCGAGAGCGAAAAGCTCATTAGATATGAGGGAAACGGATATCGGGTAAAGTTCCGGATCATTGAGCTTTACGAAGAACTGGAGCAGGCCTTAAGGTGAGGAAAGTCGAACCTCAACTTGACAAAAACGACAAAGAGTGCTAATATATCTCTAATCTCTATGAGGGAGTAGTCAGCGCTTCGGCGGTTCAAGTCAACACGCATGGCAGCAATCTGCCTGGCTTGTATTAAACGACAAGACTCATGGATAGGCGGTGCCTGTCCGTGGGTCTTTTTTTCAGAATTGACGGTAATCGCACCGTATCTCAACTTTTTATCTGGAGGAATGCAAATGAAGTACTATTGCAGCGAGATCGACGATGTATTGGCCGAGGTGAAAAGCTCGCACAACGGCCTTGGCACGTCTGAGGCCGAAAAGCGGCTTGAAGAAAACGGTAAGAACAAACTGGCTGAGGGCAAAAAGGACTCTCTTATAAAGCGTTTCTTTATGCAGATGGCCGACCCCATGATAATCATACTTATTGCGGCGGCCGTTATCTCCGCGATTACATCCTCCTACTCCAACGAGGGATTTGCCGATGTTTTCATAATCATGTTCGTCGTCATAGTAAACGCTTTTCTGGGTGTCTATCAGGAGAATAAGGCCGAGAAAGCCCTTGAAGCGCTGCAGGAAATGGCTTCTGCTACCAGTAAGGTTCTGCGCGACGGGAAAATCACTGTAATTAAGAGCGAAAACATTGTCGTCGGTGATGTTGTGATCCTCGAAGCGGGCGATGCGGTTCCCGCCGACGGGCGCATTATCGAATCAAACAGCATGAAGATTGAGGAAGCGGCTCTGACAGGAGAAAGCGTCCCTGTCGATAAATTCATTGACCTGCTCAATCTTGAGAACAGCAAGGATATTCCGCTCGGCGACCGCAAGAACATGGTTTATATGGGCAGCACAGTCGTCTACGGGCGCGGCGCGGCGGTCGTTACCGGCACCGGTATGGATACCGAGATGGGCAAGATCGCGGACGCGCTCACAAAAGCCGAAGAAGGGCTTACTCCTCTTCAGAAAAAGCTCGCGCAGCTCAGCAAGATACTCACCTGGCTCGTACTCGGCATATGCGTCGTTATCTTCGGTGTCAGTCTGATACGCGAAGGCTCGCTCTCCGCAAGCGTCATACTCAACAGCTTCATGATCGCTGTCAGCCTCGCCGTCGCGGCGATACCGGAAGGTCTGGTCGCCGTCGTGACGATCGTCCTTTCCATCGGCGTCACCAACATGAGCAAAAAGAATGCTATAATCCGCAAGCTCACTGCTGTTGAAACGCTCGGCTGCGCGCAGATAATCTGTTCAGATAAGACCGGAACGCTCACGCAGAACAAAATGACCGTAGTGGAGCACTACGGCGAAAACAAGGAGATGCTTGCGACCGCGATGGCTCTTTGCTGCGACGCGCAGCTCAATACGGATGGTTCGGTCACCGGCGAGCCGACAGAAAACGCCCTCGTATATTGGGCAAAATCCATCGGCCTAATGAAATACGACCTTGTGGAGGATGAACCGAGGATAGGCGAAGCTCCGTTTGACAGCATACGTAAAATGATGAGCACGGTACACAGAACAAAGGATACGATAATCCAGTATACCAAGGGCGCTCCCGACGAGGTGCTTCGTGTCTGCTCGACCTACCTGAAGGACGGTAAGGCCACTCCCCTCACCAATGAGGCTAAGGCTGCAATTCTTGCCGAAAATAAAAAAATGGCAAACAAAGCCCTTCGTGTCCTTGCGGCCGCGATCAGGCCTCATGAGCTCGAGCCTTCGAGTTACAGCCCTGAGGACCTTGAAAAAGACCTCTGCTTCATCGGCCTTGTCGGTATGATCGACCCTGTCCGTCCCGAAGTTAAGGACGCGATTGAGCAATGCCGCACAGCGGGCATCCGCCCCATCATGATAACGGGCGACCACATTGATACCGCAAGCGCCATAGCCAGAGAGCTCGGCATTCTCGGCGAAAACGATGTCGCCATATCCGGCTCCCAGATTTCCGAAATGAGCGACGAGGAGTTTGAAAAGCGTTTCCGTGACATCTCCGTCTATGCCCGCGTCCAGCCCGAGCATAAGGTACGCATAGTCAACGCATGGAAAAAGGCCGGTTTCATCACGGCGATGACCGGAGACGGCGTTAACGACGCGCCCAGTATCAAGTCTGCGGACATCGGCGTCGGAATGGGCATCACCGGAACCGACGTCACGAAGAACGTAGCCGACATGGTCCTTGCCGATGACAACTTTGCTACGATAGTCGGCGCGGTTAAAGAAGGCAGAAGGATCTACGACAACATCCGAAAGGCTATACAGTTCCTTTTAGGTTCTAACATGAGCGAGGTTTTGGGAATCTTCATTGCCACGCTTCTTGGCTTTACCATACTCAAGCCTGTACACCTTCTGTGGATCAACCTTGTAACAGACTGCTTCCCCGCCCTGGCTCTCGGTCTTGAGCGCGCGGAACCGAACGTTATGCGGCGCAAACCCCGTTCCTCAAGCGCCGGCGTTTTTGCGGGCGGCGTCGGAGTCGATGTTGCGTATCAGGGCTTCGTAGTCACCGTGCTCACGCTTGCGGCGTACTTCCTTGGCCATGTCATGGAGGGCGGCTCATGGGCTTCTCTCCAGTCTAACGACGGCATTACGATGGCCTTCCTCACAATGAGCATGGCGGAAATCTTCCACAGCTTCAATATGCGCTCGCAGCGCGAGAGCCTGTTCTCGCTCAAGTCGCACAACATGGCCCTGATACTGGCCGGTATCGCAAGCCTTATCCTGACGACTGCCGTTCTGTATATCCCCTTCCTGTCGGACGCTTTCGGCTTCGAGCATATCAGCTTCCTTGAATATATAGCTGCTCTAGGACTTGCATTCCTTGTGATCCCAATTGTTGAGACTGTGAAGTTATTCCAGCGCAAATTGGCCTCCAGCAGGAAAGCATAGCAAAATAATTTTGCAGCCCGCCGGTGAACGGCGGGCTGTTTTTATATATTCCTATTGACAATTGGAAAAATAGTGATATTATTTTGATATCACTCTCATATACTCCAAGCGGAGATATATTATTAATGACGGAGGTATATATGGAAAGAACAGATCTTTTTTCCGAACAGAAAAAACTGAAAGCGCCAAACGGCATGGCAATGCTCATAATAAACACGCTTGTCATCGCAGTCTGCATTTTTGGTTTGATAGTCGGAGCAGGCCGTGCTGAAAACGGCGGCTTGGGCGTAGCACTTATAATTATTTGCATTATTGTCGGTTTCATCGTCTGCCCCATCCTTTACGCCGGACTAAAAGTACTCAAGCCAAACGAGGCTCTCGTCCTTACGCTTTTCGGCAAGTACTACGGCACGCTCGAGGGCGCAGGCTTCTACTTCGTTAACCCCTTCGTTGCAGCGGTCAACCCTACTAAGACGACAGCCGCGGAAGCCGCACAGAAACAGAAACAGAGAACAGACAAATCCGAAAAGGCCGATACCGCCGCCGGCAAGGCCGTTTCCCTCAAGGTCATGACACTCAACAATGACCGCCAAAAGGTCAACGACAAGCTCGGCAACCCAATTGAAATCGGCGTTGTGGTCATATGGCGCGTAATTAATGCCGCCAAAGCAGTTTTTAACGTCGACAATTACATAGAATTCCTCTCGATTCAGGCAGACAGCTCACTGCGCAACATCGTTCGCCTCTATCCTTACGACATCTGGGATGAGGACGAATCTTCCGATGAACTCTCCCTCCGCGGAAGCAGTCAGGAGGTCGCGCAGAAGCTCAAGCAGGAGCTTCAGACAAAGGTCGAGGATGCCGGTCTTGAGATTGTCGAAACCCGTATAACCCACCTCGCCTATTCGCCGGAGATAGCCGCCGCCATGCTCCAGCGCCAGCAGGCCAGCGCAATAATCGACGCCCGCAAGCTCATCGTCGAAGGCGCCGTCGGCATGGTCCAGATGGCCCTCAACAAGCTGAGCGAGAACGAGATCGTCGAGCTAGACGACGAGCGCAAGGCGGCGATGGTGTCTAATCTCCTCGTCGTGCTATGCGGCAACAAGGAAGCCCAGCCGATAGTAAACAGCGGATCAATTTATTAATTATCATGGATAAGAACGAAAAATCAAAAAAGCAGGTTCCCCTGCGGCTTTCGCCCTCCCTATATGATAAGCTCGCGGCATGGGCGGAGGATGATTTTCGCTCAGTAAACGGGCAGATAGAATATCTTCTGACAGAATGCGTAAAAAAACGTTACGGCAAAAGCGCCTTAGGCGATGACGAAAAGGAAAAAAATAACTGACAATAAAAGAAAACCGCCGCACCTATTTAAAGGTGCGACGGTTTTTATTTGCTATTGTTTATTCGCTTCATTCAGTACAGCCTGTGCCTTAGAGGCATCGGCAGAGACAATGTAGAACACGTAAAGCCCGTTCTGCGTGACGATAGCGTCATCCAGCTTTGGAGGCTCAGCGGGAGCATATGATTCATAGATTGTTTTTTGCGTCTGAACCCTCTGAGCGGCATTCTCTTTCAGCTTTGCCGCAGCCTTTTCATCCGCGCACTTGAACAGCCCTATCTCCTCGGTCGTTGCGCCGGTGGAGCAATACAGCACGAATTCCGTTACATCTGCGTCCTCAAAACCATAAAACGAAGCGGCAATATCCTTTGTGACAGGGCTCAGAAAGTCCGAAAACGCGCCGCTGTCTTTTAACTGTGCCGCAAGCTTCTCCAAATCGTATTGGACCGGGCCGGTCTTCTTAGCGCAACCCGAAAACACACCAAAAACCATACAAGCCGCCAGCAAGACCAGGCTCATCCTTTTCATAAAAATACCTCTCAATATAATTCTCTATGCATAATGTGTCTTTACATAATTAAGCCAAGTTTTATATACATCTGCGGAAAAATGTACGCCGTCTGTAGTTTCATCGGCCGGAAGATATCCGTCGGGTCCCGCGAGCGCCGATACAAGATCCATATAATAACAGCCCTTGTCCGCCGCAAGCTGGTGAAGCGCCGTGTTGTATTCGGTTATCCTCGTCATGTTGAAGGTTTCGCTGCTATTGGATTTTGCCTGACTCACCGGCGTAAGCCCCATTATATAGATGTCACAGTCAGGCTGGGCAGCGATTATGGCGTCGAGCATCGTAGAGTAATAGTCTATGAAAGTATCTACATCATAACCGATCTCATTAATGCCGAGGAGTATGTAAATCTTGCCATAGGGCTTCTGCGTAAGTCCGTCCACAAGCGTACCCTGTGCGCCGTTCTCTAGCGTGATGCAGGCTTTGCTTGTTGCTCCGACTACGGTCATGCTTGTCGCGGCATAATAGTCACAGGTAGTGAGCCCCGAAAACATCCGAAATCCGTCCATTAGGGAGTTCCCCATAAAAGCCGCATCCGAAAACCACGAATCGTCAACAGGTTCACGTTCAGTCAGGTCAGGCCCCGTTGTTTCCGTCGGTGAGGGCGAGGGAGAAGCCGTCTGCTCTGCGGAATTCGCCGCGACCGAAGGCGGCACTGCCGTTTCTTGGGAAGGCATTTGAGATGGCTCGGCTGACGGTGCATTTTTGGCAGCTTCTGATGTTTTTACGAAATAAGCCATGAGCACGACCAAGGCTATCAAAAGAGTAAAAAAAATCGCCTGTATTTTTTTGTTTTTTTTAGTACGAGTCACGGCTCAAGCAGGCCCCTTTATTTATAAGTCACATTATGTCTACCTTGACAACTAATTACATTATAGCAAGCACTTTTCAATATGCAAGGATTATTTTGCGTTTTTTTCGACTTTTTTTAAGCCGTAAATTCCGCCTCGATTTTTATCTATGAGCCATGCTGCCAATATAAGTGTACGGATGGTTCAAAGTCGCAAATAAGAGCCGGAAACGATTGACCCTTTTGTTGTTTGATGATATAATTTCACGAATGATGATTCTATCAAATGGTAAATTTTGCGAGGGTTCGCTATGTGGGTATCTGACAAATGGAAAGACTATGAACTTATCGACTGCTCTGACGGCCAGAGGCTTGAGCGCTGGGGCAGTCAAATACTAATACGCCCCGACCCTCAGGCCATATGGAGCACCGCGCGCCTGAACCCCGCATGGAACAGGCCCTCGGCTAAATATAGCCGCAGCTCGACCGGCGGCGGGCACTGGGAAAAGAACAGTCTTCCCGAAAGCTGGAAAATACGCTACGACGAGCTCATATTCAACGTGAAGCCCATGAACTTCAAGCACACAGGCATTTTTCCCGAGCAGGCAACAAACTGGGACTTTGCGATGTCAGCGATAAGGAACGCAGGGCGCTCCGTAAGTGTTATCAATCTTTTTTCCTATACCGGCGCCGCAACACTCGCCTGCGCGAAGGCGGGCGCCTCGGTCTGCCATGTGGACGCGGCAAAGGGCATGGTTTCATGGGCTAAGGAGAACGCCGCATCCTCCGGACTTGAGGATGCTCCCATTCGATGGATCGTCGACGACTGCAGCAAGTTTGTCGAACGCGAGATCCGCCGGGGCAAAAGGTACGACGCTATCATCATGGACCCTCCGTCCTACGGTCGTGGGCCCGGCGGCGAGACATGGAAGCTCGAGGATAACCTCTGGAGTTTTGTCTGCCTCTGCGCAAATTTACTTTCCGACAGGCCGCTTTTCGTCATTATCAATTCATATACGACAGGACTTTCGCCTTCCGTTCTCGCCTATATCTCCGAGAGCGTTTTTACAAAGAAATTCGGCGGCAGCAGCGAGAGCCGCGAACTCGGGCTTCCAGTTTCAGAAACCGGACTTGTCCTGCCCTGCGGCGCAGCCTGCCGCTGGCTTGCAAAATAAAGGAATAGCGTATGGAACCTATTATCAAAGTCAAAGACGTCGTTTTCCGGTATGAGGGAGAGGATGAGCCCGTACTGAACTCTGCGTCGCTTGAAATCGAGGAAGGCGCTTTTGTCGTCGTTCTCGGTCACAACGGTTCGGGAAAATCGACGCTTGCAAAGCACCTGAACGGCATTCTCATTCCAAACGAGGGCAGCGTGCTCGTCCGCGGCATGGATACGCGTGACGAGAATAAGATTCTCGATATCAGGCGCACCGTCGGAATGGTCTTTCAGAACCCCGATAACCAGATGGTCGCCTCGGTCGTTGAGGATGACGTTGCTTTCGCTCCCGAAAATCTGGGCTTGCCACCTGAAGAGATACGCGCCCGTGTTGACGAAGCTCTGAAGCTCGTCGATATGTACGATTACCGTCTTCACTCGCCGCACCTGCTTTCTGGAGGACAGAAGCAGCGCGTCGCGATAGCTGGTGTCATCGCCATGCGCCCGCGCTGCATAGTGCTGGACGAGCCGACAGCGATGCTCGACCCGCGGGGCCGGCGTGAGGTCATGGATACAATCAAACGTCTCTGCCGTGAAAACGGCATCACGATAGTCCTAATTACTCACCATATGAACGAGGCGATCGATGCTGACCGCGTTTTCGTCATGTCGAACGGCCGTGTCGTAAGTCAAGGCACGCCGAGGGAGGTTTTCTCGGATATAGATGCTCTTAAGGCCGAGGGCTTGACAGTTCCCGACACGGCGGAACTCCTGTATGAGCTGAGACTCGCGGGTCTTGAGTTTCCGAATGGTACGCTGACTGTCGAGGAATGCGCCCGGGCGATTGCCGCCGCTTTAAAATAAACGCCCATGGAAAGCCTGATTTCCATGCGATAAAGGAAAAGATAAAATGCCGACCATAAAGACAGAAGAGCTGACGCATGTTTACAGCATAGGCAGCCCCTTTGAAAGCGTCGCGCTCGAAAATGTAAATATAGAGATCGCGCAGGGCGAGTTCGTTGGGCTCATCGGACACACCGGTTCGGGAAAATCAACCTTTGTTCAGCACCTTAACGGGCTCCTCCTGCCTACGGGCGGCAGGGTCCTGCTTGACGGAGTCGATATAAACTCTTCCAAAAAGCTCCGACATGAGGCCCGCTTTAAGATCGGGCTTGTGTTCCAGTACCCCGAATATCAGCTTTTTGAGGATACTGTTTACAGAGACATTTCCTTCGGTCCCCGGAACATGAAGCTCGGAAAGAAGGAGATCGATGAGCGCGTCCGCGAGGCTGCCGGCTTTGTCGGTGTTCCGGAAACGATCTTCGACAAGTCCCCTCTCGAGCTGTCGGGCGGTCAGAAGCGCAGAGTCGCTATCGCAGGAGTTATCGCCATGCGTCCTGATGTACTTGTCTTGGACGAGCCAACGGCGGGTCTTGATCCCGAGGGCTGCGAAAGCATACTGAGGAACATCTCCGATTACCGCAGGGCCACCGGAGCAACGGTTATCCTCGTTTCGCACAGCATGGAGGACATTGCGCGCATCGCCGACAGGCTCGTCGTTTTTGACAGCGGCCATGTCGTTATGGAAGGCAGGCCAGATGAAGTCTTCTTGCAGGCGGAAAAGCTCCGCAGCATCGGACTCGATGTTCCTATCGTGACGGACATCGCGGCGCGCCTCCGCGAGCTTAATGTCGATGTCCCCGAATGCTGCTATACCGTAAGCCAGCTTCGCGACGCTATACTCGCTTTGAAAAGGAGGCGCGCGCCATGCTGAAGGACATAACCTTAGGACAATATTTTCCCGGTAACAGCTTCATCCATAGGCTAGACCCGCGCACGAAGCTCGTCTGTACGATGATATACATCGCGACGCTTTTTATCGCGAAATCATATGTGACCTATGGGATAATACTGCTCCTTTTAACCCTCTCGGTGGCGGTTTCAACAATCAAGCCCTCGGCATTTTTCAAAGGGCTCAAGCCGCTCACTTTCATCATTGTTTTTACCGCGATACTGAATCTTTTTTATATTAAGGGCGGCGTAACGCTTTGGACCTGGTGGGTCCTTACGATAACGACAGAAGGAATAAAAACCGCGTTTTTCATGGTTCTCCGCATCATGATGCTCATTTGCGGCACCTTTCTGCTGACCTATACGACGACGCCGATAGCGCTTACGGACGGTCTGGAACTGCTCCTTAGCCCGCTTAAAAATATACGCGTCCCC
This sequence comes from Bacillota bacterium, assembly GCA_029268085.1. GTDB lineage: Bacteria > Bacillota > Clostridia > Oscillospirales > Oscillospiraceae > UBA2658. Next base: position 12,901 of record JAJUHD010000037.1, read on the forward strand.
GTACACGAATTCTCCATGATGATGAGCATCGCCCTGCGCTTTATCCCCACGCTCATCGAAGAGGCGGACAAGATAACAAACGCGCAGAAGGCTCGCGGCGCCGATTTTGAAACCGGAAAGCTGACCGACAGGGCCAAGGCGCTGCTTCCGCTTCTTGTCCCGCTTTTCGTCAGCGCGTTCCGCCGGGCAGACGAGCTTGCGATCGCGATGGAATCACGCTGTTATCACGGCGGAGAAGGCCGCACGCGCATGAAAAAGCTCAGCATGAGAACGGCCGATGTCGTCACACTTATATCTTCCGTTTTATTCTTGGCCGGGATTATCGTCCTTTCGAGGTTTGGATTATGAGAAATATCGCTCTGCGTCTCGCTTATGACGGGACGCGGTATCACGGCTGGCAGGTTCAGAAAAACGAAATAACGGTCGCCGAAACTCTTGAAAAGGCACTTGCGAAGATGTGCGAACATCCGGTCAAGGCCGTCGGCTGCGGAAGAACGGACGCAGGAGTGCACGCTCTGCGCTACTGTGCAAATTTTAAAACAGAGTGCGCCATACCGGTCGACCGCGTCCCACTTGCAGTGAACACGCTTCTGCCATATGACATCGCCGTGACTGACGCTGTCGAAACGCCCGAAGATTTCAACTCGATTCTTTCATGCATAAAGAAGGAATATATCTACAAGCTTCATAACTCGCGCATCCGTGATCCTTTCCTGACTTCCCGCGCTTGCTTTTTCCCCTCCCCGCTGGATGCCGAGCGCATGAAGGCCGCGGCGAAATATTTCGAGGGGACTCACGATTTCAAAGCGGTACGCAGTCTCGGAACCGAAACGAAAACCACAGTGCGGACCGTTCATTGGTGCGTAATCGAAAAAGACGGCGACATGATAAACCTGCGTATCTGCGCCGACGGTTTTCTTTACAACATGGTACGCGCCATTATGGGTACCATCGTCTACGCAGGCCTCGGAAAGATTGAGCCGGAGGCTATTCCCGCCTTGCTTGATGGCGGAGACCGCCGCCTAACGGGTCCGACTATGCCGCCGCAGGGTCTCTACATGTCCCGCGTATGGTACGACGGTAAGGTCGGCGAAATGATGATGAAGTGAAGCTGACAACAATTACAATTAACAAATAATCTATTTATTTTTCGGAGAACATGCTATAATGCAAAGGATGGCGTGGATTTTATATGGTGCGTGAAGAACACACAGGGCAGAAAAACTCCCGCGGAATACTTGCCGTGATACTGACTATACTCGTCGTGGTATTGGCGGTTATCGTGTTCCTTTACAGAGACACGCTGTCTCCGTCTTCCCTGTCAAAGAAAAACTCCGAAGATTTGGCGGATATGGTCTCCAAGAACAAGCCTTTTACATATGAAACCGGTTCGCGGCAGATGTTTGCGCTCATGGGCGACGATCTTGCCATCGCTTCCTCGACGGGTCTACAACTCCTTGACAAGGATGGAAGCACAGTATCCCGCGAAGTATTCTCTATGACGAATCCCGCCGTATGTTCCTGCGACACCACCTGCGCCTTTTATGACGTTGGCGGTTATTCTCTCCGCATTTATAAAGACGGCAAATTCAAGGACATGGAGCGCGAAAACGCCATAATCTCCGTTTCCGTCAACAGCTCAGGTTATTATGCCGTTGCAGGCTACGAAGCCGGCTACAAGGGCAGCGTGAAGGTATATAATTCACAGCTCGAACCTATATACGAGTGGTATTCCGGCTCGGGCTACATAGTCGACGCCGCCGTTTCTCCCGACAGCTCAATGCTCGCTGTGCTCTGTGTTGAATCCACGGGGAGCGTTATCCGCCTCTTCAAGATGGACAGCGAAGAAGAATACTCATCCGCCTCAGTGCCCAATGAGCTTGCCTTCAAGCTCAGCTTTAATGAGGGCGGCAGCTTTTGCACTCTGTCTGAAAACTCTATTCATTTCTTCAGCTCCGGCGGCAAAGAACTTTTAAATTACGATTTCGGCGACGATTATTTGGCCGACTATGTACTCAGCGAGGACTGCTGGTCCGTCGTTTTGAGCAAATACGTTTCCGGCAGCGATGTAACACTCCTGAGTTTCGGGCCGAGCGGCAAAGAAATCGGCTTGGCGCAGCTTACCGCGGAACCGCTCGCGCTTGCCTCGCAGAAAGGCAAGCTTCTTGTCCTCGGTTCCTCTGACATTGCGCTCTATTCACATGACCTTCGCCTTCAAAAACAGAACCACGTAGTCCCCGGGTTCGTTTCAGCCGTTTTAATGCCCAAGGGCAGCGTTTTGCTTCTCTCTTCGCATTATGGGGAAGAGTACGAGTTCAGATGACTGGTTTCGAATCAGTCAAAAACACGGCTTAAATTTAAATAAAAAGCGGACGCATGGTTTTTCGGCCGCATAACGTGAGGTATTGTATGAGATTTGCTTTTGAGGCGGTTCTGCTTTTCATCATCGCTTTCTGCACATGGAACGGCTATAAAAAGGGCCTTGTAATGTGCATAGGGACCATACTTGCAATAATAATATCTCTATATATAGGCGATCTTCTGGGCGACACCTTCTCGCCGGAAGTCGAACCCGTTATGCGGCCTTTCGTAAGTGGATATATGAACGGCGCGGAAGGTATAATAACCGAGAACGCAAATGAGCTTCTCGGCTCTTCAGCCGGAGGCCTCTCTGTGGACGATGCTCTCGCGCAGAATCCCGACGTAAGGCGTGAGCTCTGCGTGAACAGCTACAAAAAGGTCGGCATCTATACCTCAGCTGCCGAAAAAATGGCGGACGAGGCGATCGCCCTTTCCGAAAATAGCGATAAGCCCCTTGTAACGGCTATTGTTGACGTAATGTGCGGAAAACTCTCATATGCTCTGATTTTTATCCTATTTTTCCTGCTGACGGCGATAATTATCACCGTTATAGCGAACCTTTTCAATCTCAGCTTTAAAATACCCGGAAAAGAAAAGCTCAACCATATAGGCGGCGCCATAGCCGGAGCGTTTACGGGTATAATGATTTGTATGACTATTGCATGGGTGCTCAAATTTTGCGGCGCGTTCCTGCCCGAGGACGAAATGCGCCGTACCCTGCTGACCGCCCTGTTTTTAAAAGTAAACCTGCTGTCGGCTGTTTTGACAATATAGCCGCCGCAGCATGATTCAAGGAGAATAAACTATGCAGCCAACTGTTTGCGCTCGTTGTAAAAAGAATATGGCCGTTATTTTCATATCGAAAATCGAAAACGGAGAGACCGTGAACGAGGGTCTCTGTCTTAAGTGCGCCCGCGAGCTCCATATTAAGCCCGTCGACGATATTATGGCCAAGATGGGCATTTCCGATGAGGATCTTGATACGATAACGAATGAAATGTCGGCGGTCATCGGAGGAGCCGATACTTCCGCCGATTCCGATAATACCGATATTACGGATGACGAAGCCGGAAAAACCGCGACGTTTCCCTATCTCAACAGGCTTTTCGGAGCCGACAATGCGTTCAATCCAATCAATTCTTCATATCCCCAGCCCCCGCAGCCCTATGACAGCCGTCCCGGCAAAAGCGATACCAAGGAACAATATGCACGGAACAACTCAAAGCTGAAATTCCTGAACAACTACTGCATCAATCTAACCGAACGCGCAAGCGACGGCCTTCTTGATAATATGGTCGGGCGCGAGGAGGAGCTTGAACGCGTTATCCAGATACTGAACCGCCGTCAGAAGAATAACCCCTGCCTGATAGGCGAACCCGGCGTCGGCAAAACCGCGATCGCGGAGGGACTTGCCCAGCGCATCGCGGACGGAAGAGTTCCCTATAAGCTCCGAGACAAGGAAGTCATGCTCCTTGACCTGACGGCTCTTGTGGC
>JAJUHD010000038.1 GCA_029268085.1 Bacillota bacterium
AGCATAGGCAAGGTACGGGTTCGCATTAGCGTCCGGAGAGCGGAGCTCGATTCTATTCTGCCCCCTTCCCGCAGCGGGAATACGTATAAGCTGCGAGCGGTTTTCAGGGGACCAGCTTATATACTGAGGCGCTTTATGGCTCCCGAGACGCAGATAAGACTGGGCTGTGGGGTTCATAAAGAGCGTCATATCGGAAATGTGTGCAAGTATGCCCGCCATGAAGGGATAGAAGCATTCTTCTCCCTTCGGCATACTGGGCGAGATGTTTATATGCATGCCGCTGCCCGCGGCGTTGGCTATAGGCTTAGGGTCGAAGCAGGCGGAGAGGCCGTTCCTCGCTGCGACGGTTCTAACGACGGTCTTGAAGGTGACTGAGTTGTCGGCCGCCGAAAGAGGGTCTGAGTGGCGAAAATCGACTTCGTTCTGACCCGGGCCTTCCTCGTGGTGGGAAGCTTCAGGCGAAATGCCCATTTCTTCAAGCGTCAGGCATATCTCGCGGCGGACATTTTCGCCCATATCGTCCGGAGCCATGTCCATGTAGCCCGCGTTATCTATGGGAATCGTAGTCGGGTTGCCGTTTTCATCGTTCTTGAAAAGATAGAACTCATACTCAGCGCCAAAGCTGCATACAAGACCCTTCTTCGCAGCTTCCGCGACAGCTCTTTTCAGTATCGCCCTTGGGTCAAGGGGAAACGCTTCTCCGTCCGGCTTTTTTATATCGCAGTACATGCGCACTACCCTGCCGTGCGCCGGACGCCACGGAAGGACGGAAAGCGTTGTCGGATCGGGAAGCAGGAACAAATCCGAATGGCTCTCTTCCCCGAAGCCCGCGATTGCCGAGGCATCAATTGAAATTCCGCTCCGAAATGCGCTTTCAAGCTCGTTCACGTTAACCGAAACATTCTTGGGGGTACCTAAAACATCACAAAATGCGAGGCGGACGAATTTTACATCCTCCTCTTTTATATAATCAAGAACTTCATCAGTGGAGTATAACATATAATTTCGCCTCCGTCTAGTTCTGAACGTAAAGCTGTTTATAAGGATTTGAAGAATTTGGCCAGAGGACCTGAAAGCTTTTGTTATAGACATCCGCTTCAGAGATACCGAAGCATTGGCAGAATTCCTTGATATATGGGGCTATTTGGGCAATATCCTCGTCGTCTGCGGTCCTGACGCAGATCTGGGGAGTAATCTTTGCGTGAAGCTCGTTCGTTCGGATAAAAATTTTTCCGCCGTGCATACCGGTGGCACAGAAGCTGTCCAGAACATCCTTGTCGTCATAGCCGAGGCCGAGCGCGATTATAAGCCCTCCGGCCTGATACTCGCCGAGGAAGCTGCCGCATTTGCCGCCGATAACAATGACAGGCTTTTTTTCCTTGTATTCCTTCATGTGGATGCCCGCTCTGTAGCCGACGTCGCCGCGCACGAAGATTTTGCCTCCGCGCATAGCGTAGCCTACCGCGTCTCCGCAATTGCCGTTAATAATGATCTTTCCGTCATTCATCGTGTCGCCGGTCGCATCCTGCGCGTTCCCTCGCACGATGATCTCAGCCCCGTCCAGATAAGCGCCGAGCGCGTTCCCGGGCACGCCGTTTATCGTAAGGGACTTGTTCGAAGCTCCCGCGGCGATAAAGCGCTGACCGCGGCAGTTATCGAGCGTGATGTCACCCTCCAGAGCGGCAAGCTCTCTGTTCAGTATATCATATTTTTTGTCAGTACAATCAATTTTCATAAAATTATGACCATTCCTTTCAACGAACTCCATTCGCAAACGGCCCGAAAACGGCAGCGGCCGGTTTGCGGCCATAATGCTTTGTAATTAATACCCGCGTTCATCAGAAGGAGTTTGTAATCTCCACGCTCTTTTCTCCACCCAGTTTTATGCTGCGGTAGTTGCGTCCGAGCGCGATGAGCGAAGGTTCCCTGCAGATAAGCTCGAAGTCTATGCCGGATAGAGGCGTCTTTTCTCTTACAAGAGAAGTATAGATGCCGGCTTTGTCAACGTTGCCGATGAGGATGAAGCCCTTCATAACATCTCCGGACCAGAACAGCTTCTTATAGTTCTCTCCGTCCTTCATCTCGAACACCTCGCCTTCATAGCTGCCCGCCGTGATAATGTGCAGCCCGAAAAAGCCAATCGCGTTCATCGGCATTGCCTTTGGGGGCTTCGGAGTTTCTCCGGCCATCGCCGTTCCGGCGGCAAAGCCGCCTGCGTAGGCATTCGGAAGGATAGCTAGGATGCGCTTCGTATCGCAGGTGATGTCATAGCTTACCACGCAATCGCCCGCAGCGTAAACATCGGGTATAGAGGTCTGCATATTCTCATCGACAAGTATGCCCTTATCTACATCTCCGCCCGCATCCTTGACGAGCGAAACGTTCGGCCTTACACCGACCGCGGTGACGAGGATGTCAAATTCAAGAATCTCTCCGCTCGTCAGCTCGGACTTGTTGCCGTCGAAGCTTTTGACCGAAACTCCGAGACGGAAATCGATTCCCTGCTTCTCAAGGTATGTCTGCACCATTTTTGCGCCTTCCTCGTCCAGAATGCTGGATAGTATCCTCGGCGCAAGGTCAATCACCGTTATTTTCCCTACTCTTTGTTTAATCCCCTCGGCACACTTGAGTCCGATGAGGCCCGCTCCCACGATGAGGACGCGCGCTTCGGGACAGAGCGCTTTTTCGAGAGCATCCGCGTCGTCAAGCGACATAAACGAATACTTATTTCTAACCGTTTCAAGACCTGCCATAGGCGGGACAAAGGGCGATGAGCCCGCAGCCACAAGAAGCTTGTCATAGGGCACCTTCGTTCCGTCGTCCAGCTCGACGGCTTTTTTGTCCTTGTCGAGCTTTATGACGGTCTTGCCGAAAAGGGTTCTGCAGCCGTTTTCGGCATAAAAGCTGTCGGGCCTGTATTTCATGCGTTCCCTGTCTGTCCTGCCCTGAAGCAGATATGAGATCAGAGGTCTTGAATAGGTGTGGTGCGGCTCGTTGCTGATAACAGTTATCGCACCTTCACTATCGACCGATCGTATGCCCTCGATCGCGCCGACCGCGGCCGCGGAGTTTCCTATGATTACATATTCCACTTCATTCACCTCTCTTCAAAGACGATGGCGTTGTTCGGACAGCCAAGCACACATTTCGGAGTTCCGCCGTTCTTTGTGCAGAGCTCGCATTTCTGCATGACGCCTTCCTCGGTCGGCGTTACGCAGCCGTAGGGGCAGGAAAGCACACAGGTATAGCAGCCCACGCACTTGTTCTTGTCAATGGTTATGATGCCGTTCACCTTCGTCAGGGCGCCCGTAATGCAGTTTGTGACGCAGAAGGGTTCGTCGCAGTGGCGGCAGGAAACGGCGAAGCAGACCTTGCCGTCATCCTCTACGCGGATATTCGGGCGGATCTTGATATTCATAAGCGCGGACGCCATGTCCCGTTTGCCTGAATTGGCAAAGGCACAGTTATATTCGCAGAGGTGGCAGCCGAGGCACCATTCTTCGTTAACATATACTCTCTTCATTACATCATTCCCCCGCATGAGCTATTCCGAGAATGGAAAGCTCTTTTTCATTCAGCCCTACGCCGCGGAGCATCAGCCTGTTGCCCCTGAGGGCCTCGATGGAGTTTATGCCCATTCCGCCCAGAAGCTCCTTGATCTCGTGGTTCCAAGCGGTAAGAAGGTTTACAAGTCTGGGATAGGCTATATCGGGGTTCAGCCTCTTTACGAGTTCCGGCCTTTGTGTTGCGATGCCCCAATTGCATTTGCCTGTCTGGCAGGTACGGCAGAGATGGCAGCCCATCGCGAGAAGCGCCGCCGTTGCGATATAGCAGGCGTCCGCACCCAGCGCTACGGCCTTTACGACATCGGAGCTGCTCCTGATGCTTCCGCCGACGACCAGTGACACGTTGTTGCGTATGCCCTCGTCGCGCAGACGCTGGTCTACGCTCGCGAGAGCGAGCTCGATCGGGATTCCGACGTTATCGCGTATCCTTGTGGGCGCGGCGCCGGTACCTCCGCGGAAGCCGTCGATTGCGATTATATCCGCGCCGCTTCTCGCGATACCCGATGCGATCGCCGCAATGTTATGGACAGCAGCGACCTTGACAATGACGGGTTTTTTATAGTTCGTCGCCTCTTTGAGCGAATAGACGAGTTGCCGCAGGTCTTCGATCGAATATATGTCATGGTGCGGGGCGGGCGAAATGGCGTCCGACCCTTCGGGTATCATTCTGGTGCGGGAAACTTCGCCGACGATCTTAGTTCCGGGCAGGTGTCCGCCGATGCCGGGCTTCGCGCCCTGCCCCATCTTGATCTCAATAGCCGACCCTGCCTCAAGATAGCCCTTATGCACACCGAAGCGTCCGGAAGCGACCTGAACAATTGTGTTTTTGCCGTACTGATAAAAGTCCTCGTGCAGTCCGCCCTCGCCGGTGTTGTAATATGTGCCGAGCTCGGTCGCTGCGAGAGCGAGGCTCTTATGAGCGTTGTAGCTGATAGAGCCGAAGCTCATCGCGGAAAACATCACGGGAAGCTTAAGCTCCAGCTGCGGGGTCATCTCGGCCTTAAGCGTACCGTCGGGATTCCTTTCAATAGTTTCAGGCTTTTTACCGAGATAGACTTTTGTTTCCATCGGTTCGCGCAGCGGATCAATCGAGGGGTTCGTGACCTGCGAGGCATTTACAAGAATTTTGTCCCAGTATACGGGAAGAGGTTCGGGGTTGCCCATTGAGGAGAGCAGCACCGCGCCGCTGTCCGCCTGTCGGTAGACCTCCTTAATGGTCTGCGCCCGCCAGTTGGCGTTCTCGCGGAAACTCTGCTCGGTTTTTTTGATCTTAAGGGCGCGGGTCGGGCAAAGCATGACACAGCGCTGGCAGTCAACGCATTTTTCTTCGTCCGAAAGCATCATGTTGAGGTCTTCATCGAACCTATGAACCTCGTTTGCGCACTGGCGTTCGCAGACCCTGCATCTGATGCAGCGGGTCGGATCGCGCAGTATTTCATAATCGGGGAAAAGCAGCTGGGCCATCAGTTGAGACCTCCTTCCAGATTGGCGATAACGGGTTCGCCCCCGCGGGGAGCCCAGATCCTGTCCGGATTCGGCTCCATTACGCGGATCGCGCATTCCTCGCTCGCAAAATAGACCATGTCGTCCTTCTCGGCGCAGACCATCGAGCGGAGCTTGAGGCGGTCGTTGAGTGCCATGAGCCCTCCCTCATAGCCGAGGAGTATAGAAAACGGTCCCGTGACAAGAAGACTGCCGAAGGTGTTCCGGATGAAGCTCATCCGCTGTCTTTCCTCGGGAGGCATTTCTTCGATGACCGACCAGAAAGGTGCCGCGATGACAGATGCGGCTTCCTCGAGCGTCATTTTCTGGTGACGGAGGAGATAGTCGAAAATGTAGGTAATGACCTCGGTATCCGTCTTGAGGGTGCAGGTATAGCCGTACATTTCTATAAAACGGCGGTTTGCGTCATAGGAGGAAATCTCCCCGTTATGGACTATCGAATAATCGAGTAGTGAAAACGGGTGTGCTCCGCCCCACCAGCCGGGAGTATTTGTCGGATAACGTCCATGTCCCGTCCAGCTGTAGCCCTCATATTCGTCAAGGCGGTAGAACTCGCCGACATCCTCGGGGTAACCCACTGCCTTGAATACGCCCATATTCTTTCCGCTCGAAAAGACATAGCAGCCCCTGATGTCCCTGTTGATTTTGAGGACGGCTCTTGCTATGTACTCCTTCTCGTCGAGCTGGCTGTCTCTAAGGCGGTTATGCGCCGGAGCGACAAAGTAACGCCAGATAAGCGGCTCGTTCGTGATCTTGGGCGTTTTGCGAGTTGGAATTTTCGAAAGGTTCACTACCTCGAAAACCTCGTCTATGAACTTCTCACATTCCTCGCGGCAGCGCATATCGTCATAAAAAATATGCAGTGCATACAGGTCTTTGTACTGAGGGTAGATGCCATAGCCGGCGAAGCCGCCGCCAAGTCCGTTAGACCTTTCATGCATGACGGTCATAGACCGGACGATTTTGTCGCCGCAAATGCTGTTACCCTTCTTTGAAATCAAACCTGAAATTGCACAGCCAGATGGAATTCTTATTTCGCCTTCTCTTTTCAGCATAGTCTTCACATCCAAAAACTAAAAATAAAAACAAAGGCGATCATTTAACTTGGTTTCCCATGTAATGAACGCCTTTGTTCGTATAAATCACTATACAGTACATTAATATCGCTGTCAATATGATTTTTGGCCGTCCGTTTCGATTTTTGCAATTTTGTTATTTTTAATATTCATTTTTGACCAAATATCAGAATTTCGTATATTATGATGTATAGAAAGGGACTTGACAACATATCAATATGATGTTAAAGTAACGCCATGTAACGGCAAAGGCGCCGCAGAAGGGATTTCTGCGTGCTTTTGTCGGTTTTTTGTTTTTGTATAGTTAATTAAACCGTAAAGGAGAATTAAATATGAGTTCAGTAACAGAGATATTCGGCTCAATGGTTTTCAATGACTCGGTCATGAAAGAAAGGCTCCCCAAGGGGACATATACCGCCCTGCAGAAAACCATTAAAGACGGTAAGCTTCTTGATATTGAAGTGGCAACCGTAGTCGCCAATGCGATGAAGGACTGGGCAATCGAAAAGGGCGCTACCCACTTTACGCACTGGTTCCAGCCGATGACCGGCGTCACAGCTGAAAAACACGACAGCTTTATCTCTCCCACCAGTGAAGGAAAGATCATTATGGAATTCTCCGGCAAGGAGCTCGTACGCGGCGAACCCGACGCATCCAGCTTCCCCTCCGGCGGACTCCGCGCAACCTTTGAGGCGAGAGGCTACACCGCGTGGGATCCGACGAGCTATGCCTTCATCAAGGATAAAATTCTCTGCATTCCCACCGCCTTTTGCTCTTACGGCGGCGAAGCTTTGGATAAAAAAACCCCCCTTCTCCGCTCAATGCAGGCAATTAATATACAGGCTCTGCGCGTTCTCAAGCTCTTCGGCAACGAAGACGTTACCTCCGTAAAAACTACCGTCGGCCCCGAGCAGGAGTATTTTCTCATAGACAAGGATTTCTATGAGAAGCGCCCCGACCTGATCTATACCGGCCGTACTCTTTTCGGCTCCAGACCTCCCAAAGGCCAGGAGCTTGACGACCATTACTTCGGCATAATAAAGCCCCGCGTGCAGGAGTTCATGGACGATTTAAACAACGAATTATGGAAGCTCGGTATTCTTGCAAAAACCGAGCATAATGAGGTTGCGCCCGCGCAGCACGAACTTGCCCCCATTTTTTCGACCACAAACATCGCGACCGATCACAATCAGCTTACCATGGAAATGATGCAGAAGGTCGCAAAGCGTCACAATCTCGTCTGCCTGCTCCATGAAAAGCCCTTCGCAGGCGTTAACGGCAGCGGCAAGCACAATAACTGGTCAATTTCCACCAACACCGGCGTCAACCTTCTTGAGCCGGGCGAGACGCCATATGAAAATGCCCAGTTCCTGCTGTTCCTTTGCGCGGTCATCAAGGCTGTGGACGATTATCAGGAGATTCTCCGTGTATCCGTTGCGAGCGCAGGCAACGACCATCGTCTCGGCGCTAACGAGGCCCCTCCGGCAGTCATCTCTATTTTCCTCGGCGATGAGCTGACCGAGATCCTCAACGCCATTGAGTCCGGCAAGGCTTACGACGGCCGCGAGAAGGAGCAGATGAAGATCGGTGTCGACGTCCTGCCCCATTTCCCCAAGGATACAACCGACAGAAACAGGACTTCTCCTTTCGCTTTCACCGGCAATAAGTTTGAGTTCCGTATGCCGGGCTCCTCTCTCTCCATCGCCGGCCCCAATTTCGTTATAAATACCGCGGTTGCAGAAGTGCTCAAGCAGTTCGCCGACGAGCTCGAGAACGCGGAAGACTTCACTGCGTCCCTGAATAATCTCATTAAGAGAACGATAAGTGAGCATAAGCGCATTATCTTTAACGGCAACGGTTATGACGACGCATGGATCATGGAGGCTCTCAAGAGAGGCCTGCCCAATCTCAAGACGACCCCGGACTGCATGCCCAGCTTCATATCCGAAAAGAGCATAAAGCTCTTCACCTCACACAATGTTCTGACTGAAACCGAGATGAAGTCCCGTTACGAGATCGTAATGGAAAACTATGTCAAGGTTCTCAATATCGAAGCACTCACGATGCTCGATATGGCGAAGAAGGACATCATGCCCGCAGTTTCCGCCTATTCCAAAGCTCTCGCGGATACCGCAATCGCAAAAAAAGCCGTTGTTGCCAGCGTCGATTGCAGCACCTATGAAACTGAGACGCTCAAGAACCTTGCCCGCGGAGCGGCCAATCTGTATAATAAGACGGCTGAACTCGAAAAGGCTCTCATCGACGCGAAGGAGCATTCGGACGTTACCGAACTTGCGGTTTATTACAAGGACCATGTAATTCCCGCAATGAACGATATGCGTATCGCTGCAGACGAGCTCGAAACCATCACGGCAAAAGCGTATTGGCCCTATCCCTCTTACGGCGATCTTCTCTTCAGCGTAAAATAAACGTCTGAAGCGATGTTGCGGGATGTCCTTTGAGAGCGGAGGCCGTACTGCAACTGAATACAACTTAATCGATCCGGGGGCGGATTGATATCCGCCCCCTAAATTTATTTTTTTGGAGGAAAAAATATGTGCTCTATTATCGGTGCTGAGGATTTCGAAATCCCGCAGGGCGAGTTTGTTGAAGGTTTCTTTAAGACAAAAACTCGCGGACCAGACATGACCAGAATCATTGATACTCCCGCAGGCAGGCTCGGCTTTCACAGGCTTGCCATCATGGATACCAATGAGAGCGGCATGCAGCCCTTTGCCCTAAACGGCAATTTCGTCGTGTGCAACGGCGAAATCTACGGATTTCGAAATTTAAAGAATATGCTTTCCTCCGAGTATAACTTTAACAGCAGATCCGACTGCGAAATACTGCTTCCCATGTATGAAAAATACGGGCTTAACATGTTCGGAATGCTGGATGCGGAATACGCGCTCATCATATACGACTGCAAGAAAAACCAGTTTATCGCCGCGCGCGACCCCATCGGCATAAGGCCGCTCTATTACGGGAAGGGCAGGCACGGCGAGATGATCTTCGCTTCCGAACCGAAAAACATTGTCGGGCTTTCAGACGATATTAAGCCCTTCCCCCCCGGACACTATTACGCAGACGGGAAATTCGTATGCTACTGCGACATCGCTGAGCGCCGCGCTCCCGTCACGGACGATCTTGAGACGGTCTGCACCAATATACGCCATAAGCTGTCTATGGGCGTTGCAAAACGCCTCGATGCAGACGTGCCGGTCGGCTTCCTTCTCTCCGGCGGTCTTGACAGCTCACTCGTTTGTGCAATAGCCACGAAGCTGCTGACCCATCCCATCCGCACATTCGCGATCGGCATGGAAACGGACGCGATCGATTTAAAGTATGCAAAGATGGTCGCCGACTATATCGGCAGCGACCATCAGGAGATAATCATAACCCGCGACGACGTCATCTCGTCGCTTGAGACGGTCGTTTCCGTCTTAGGAACCTATGATATAACGACTATCCGTGCAAGCATGGGAATGTACCTCATCTGCAAGGCTATACATGAACAGACCGATATCCGCGTCTTGCTCACCGGCGAGATCTCCGACGAGCTTTTCGGCTACAAGTACACTGATTTCGCACCCAATGCCGAGGCTTTCCAGCTTGAGGCCGAAAAGCGTCTGCGTGAGCTGCATATGTATGACGTGCTCCGAGCCGACCGCTGCATTTCTGCGAACTCTCTCGAAGCGCGCGTGCCCTTCGGCGACCTTGACTTCGTCAAATACGTCATGAGCGTTCCCGCGGAAATGAAGATGAATACCTACAACATGGGCAAGTATCTGCTCCGCCATGCTTTTGAGGGCGGCAGTTATTTGCCGGATGCAATACTCTGGCGTGAAAAGGCCGCGTTCTCGGACGCCGTTGGGCATTCACTTGTTGACGATCTAAAGGAATATGCCGAAAACATTTACTCCGACACGGATTTTGCCGAAAAATGCAAAAAGTACAGCTTCGCAACACCCTTTACAAAAGAATCTCTCCTGTACCGCGAGCTGTTCGAGAAATATTATCCCGGTCAGGCCGGGATGGTCGCGGACTTCTGGATGCCTAACAAGAGCTGGGAAGGCTGCAATGTCAGTGACCCCTCCGCTCGCGTTCTGTCGAATTATGGCGCCAGCGGGAGATAAATAAATTAATCAGTAAAAAACGGACCGATTAAATCGATCCGTTTTTTGCTGTCATTTTGTTAATATTTATAATTAAGAATATGTTAATTTTACCAAAATTATTAACAATCACTTGGTATAACCAATTTTCGTGTTATAACTAATTTGAGGTGGGTAATATATGAAGTTTTTCTCTAAACAGAAGCGCATAGACAACAGTGATAAAAAAACTGATCAGTCTCCGGCTATTGCTGCGCCTCCAGAGGAAAACGAGCAGAGTGTCGGCACCGACGCGTCGTTAGAATTTCAGAGCAATTTATCTTCAACGATATTCGAGGCTTCCAGCTTGCAGACACCTCTGGCCGTTTTGGCGCATAAGCTTGGCTTTCCGGACTCTGAGTGCAGGGATTTGGACGATTATGTTACCGGCGGCGGTGAGAGTCGGAATGAAAGCATATTTCTGAGCATTCTTACGGAAAAGGCCCAATCCCTTCTTGATGAAATGGAGACGTCAGAGAAAGAAGCTCCCGGCTCTGAAGCTTCTTCCTTTTCTTTCGATATGCATTTGGAAACATATATATCCTCGGATGGTTTAAAAGCTTATGGCTTTATATTTCCTCCCATCGGAGGCGGAAGCGGCAAAAGTTTTGAACAGCTCAAAACCTCCGCCCAAAATGACGGTGTTGTCTATGGGATAAATGAGGAACTGCTCAGGACGTATGCCGAAAACGGCACTTTTCTGAAGATATTTACTTTGGCCGAAGGAAAAACGGCACAGGATGGTAAAGACGGTCAGATAATAGAACTGTATTCAAGGGATAAACGAATCAGTCTTACTGTAGATGACAAGGAAAATGTCGACTATAAAAATCTTAACTGGCTGCAAACAGTACATAAAGGGGATGTAATCTGCAATATAATCCCTCCTGTTCCGGCACAGGACGGCATCGATGTCCGGGGCAATGCTATTAAAGGCCGGGAAGGTCGAGCCCCTAAATTGCCCATGGGCAAGAATATTGTTGAAAATGAGACTCAAACCGCTCTTATCGCCGAAGTCGACGGATATCTGACGTATTGCGGCGGCATTTTCAAAGTCGAGCAGCTGCTTCAGATAGAAGAAGATGTGGACAGCTCGGTAGGAAATCTCGATGTCATCGGCTCTGTCAATGTAAAAGGCAGTGTAATTGAAGGATTTTCGATCAAAGCAACAGGAGATATACTGGTATCGGGAAGAGTAGAGGGGGCATTGCTGGAAGCCGGCGGAAATATAAAAGTAGTAGGCGGAATGAACGGTAATTTCAAGGGCAAGCTTATTGCAGGGGGTAACGTTTCGAGCAAGTATCTTGAAAATTGTTACGTCTCCGCATCCGGAACAGTAAAATCCGACAGTATTATTAACAGCACTGTAATAAGCAGCGATATGGTTATTATAAACACCGGTAAGGGCGTGATCATCGGCAGTACTGTTATCGGCCGTAAAGGCGTTGAAGCAAAAGTTATTGGAAATGAAAGAAATCTTCCGACGAAAATCACTGTGGGCTCAGATCCCAAGCTATCCGGAGAACTGGTCGAGCTGAAAAGAGAAGTCGTGGATTTGACCCGCAAGATCGATGAATATGAAAAAAATATACAATATCTAAAATCAAAGCCGGCCGAAAAGCTCAGCGAAGAATATCAGCAGCTTTTAAATAAGCTCAGGCTCGATTCCTCTGTTATGAAAATGAGTCTTTCCAAAAAATCGGCCAGAATAAACTTTCTGGAAGAGGAACTTAAGGAAGGTTCCTGCCAGATTGTTGCAAATCAGATATACCCCCCGCTCACTGTAACCATTGGTACGAAAACCCAGCAATTTACGACAGAGAGCCGCATGAGCCGTATATTCAAGTCGGACGGTGAAATAATCATTGGTTCAAAATAACGGTAAACAGCCATTTTATTCATCATACATCCATGTTACCGTTTCTCCGGAAAAGACCATGCCGACCTTCTCCTGAAGCCGAACTGACGCGCTGTTAGTTGTTACTATATGTGCATGAGGCACCCAGTTCTTTTCGAGCATTCGGTTTATCATCGCCGCTTCAAGCGTATATGCGATCCCGCGGCGGCGAAATTCCGGCACAACCTGAAGCATGCCAATAGTCCCTTCCGCATGCGTGCCGATAAACCCAGCAATCTCATCCCCGCAGAATGCGCCGATCATGCCGGCCTCAATGCGCTCGATTATGTATTTCTCATCCGATAAATGATCGTAATTCTTGATAACAAATTCAGTATTATCAGGCGTCAGTTCCCGCAGCTCAAGCCCTTCGGGCAGCTTTTCGTCAAGTTTTTCGTCAGGCAGATATGCGCACTGAAGGCATTCCATCGTATGCCTGTACCTGTATTTTTCCTGAAGCAACGGTACGAGCCGCGCTTGGTGCATCGCGATAAGCTCAGGCCTTTTTATCATCGCACATATTTTTTCAAGGGTTTCTTCGCTTTCCGTGCTTATCATATATGTATATCCGGTGTTGAGGAGAACTACGCCCCCGTCGTCCGCGTAAACCACTTCGCCGATGCCGCGGTTCAGTGTTTCCAGCATATCTATATGGTGCAGCCTGTCCTTGTTCAAATATTCGTAAGCTTTGGTAATCATATGTATCTCCCATGTCTTTAACAAATTATACCTGTATTGTAAACCATTTTTATTTTGGATTCAAGAAGCGCCTGCCGGATACCCGACAGGCGCTGTCCCGTATTTACAGAGGTTTTACGCGGTCTTCTCTGTCGTTTTTCTTATTCTGGCAGCATTGCTGCTGAGCTTGTTCGTTTCTTCTGTTGGCCAGCTGTTCCCTGCCGGTCTCCTTACGGTCTTTTCGATTTTCGGCTTCTTTTGCCATTGATATTGACATTCCTTTCTTTTCGCATCTTCTGCTTTACCTTATAACAGGCTTATTTTGGTCCGTTTTATGGACTTTTACGAAATCTATTATTTCACAGAATACGTAAAATATGCGAAGTTTGAAAAAAAGTCAGCAGATCCCCCCTCTTCGGCATCCAATTTTGCCTCTCAAAGCGTATTATTGGCAGCATATTGCCACCGGAAAATGTAATTTTCGGCGCATAAAAAAAGACAGGGTAACCCCAATGGCTACCATATGGCTTTATTGCGATACAAAAGTGAGTTTCAGGTATTGACATAGCGCATAAGCGGCGTTACAATTTGTTTGAACATTTGAATACGGCAATGTCTTCAGGGCAGGGTGAAATTCCCGATTGGCGGTAAAGTCCGCGAGCGTGAAAGCGCAGATTTGGTGAAACTCCAAAACCAACAGTTATAGTCTGGATGAAAGAAGATGTGTTAAAATACAGAGCTTTATGCTCTGATCCTACGCACCTATTATGATTTTAACACCTGAAGGACAGAGGTCTTTCAGGTGTTACATTATTTTAGGAGTGTTGTTCCATGGAAGAAAGAAAACCTAAAGAAAAAGTCTCGCAGGTCTCTCAGCCGCTGACCCATAAGATGACGGTCACGGCAATGCTCTCTGCCGCGGCGGCGGTGCTTATGTTCATCGATTTCCCCATTCCGATAATGCCGTCGTTCATCAAGCTCGATGTTTCCGAACTTCCCGCCCTGCTCGCATCCTTCAGCCTCGGCCCGGTCTATGGCATCGTCGTCTGCCTCATCAAAAATTTGATAAACCTAGCCCGCTCCTCAACCTCCGGTGTAGGCGAATTCTGCAATTTCCTGCTCGGCGCGGTGTTTGTGTTCACAGCCGGCCTTGTTTATCAGAAGATGAAGACGCGCAAGGGCGCGCTGATCGGCTCTCTTGTCGGCGCGGCAGCAATGGCTTTGCTCAGCTATCCCATTAACTACTACATCACCTATCCCATTTACGCTAACTTCATACCAATGGAAGGAATTATCGGAATGTATCAGGCGATACTTCCGAGTGTCAAGACTCTTTCGGACTGTCTGTGGGTCTTCAACGTGCCCTTTACCTTCGTCAAGGGCCTTGTCGACGTTGCCCTAACCTTCCTGATCTACAAAGCGCTTTCGCCGATTTTGCACAAATAGGGCGTTTTACTTAACGGGGCCTTCATTTCTGATATGAAGGCCCCGTTTTTTGCGTATTTTACCGAAATATTAAAAATATCTTGAAATAACCGAAAGTTTGTGTTATTATCCTCTTTGCAACTGTAACATTATAGAGGGTGTCCTCTTTTGCATTGAAAGGATCGAAGACAATGGAAACTTTAAAACTCGTCCTCACGATTATCCAGCTCCTCACCTGCGTATTTCTGACCTGTGTCGTTCTTCTCCAGTCGGGCAAGCGTTCCGGTCTTTCCGGCGCGATCGCCGGCGGTGCCGAGACCTTTCTGTCGAAGACTAAGGCCGTTACCTGGGATGCAAAGTTTGCCAAAATGACCAAGTGGGTCGGGCTTGTATTCGTACTTCTCACTCTGAGTCTCAACCTTATATAACAGGCTTGGGCTGCTCCATATAGCGCGCTATAATCAGCAGACCGGCGGTGAAGCTTCACCGCCGGTCTGCTTTATTCATAGTACTTTTTTAACGCTTATCCATGGGTATGTAGTCGATCTGCTCAAATGCCGCGCGATATGCCGGACGTATAATTTTGTTGCAGGTGACAACTTCCTCTATGCGGTGCGAGCACCAGCCCGCAATGCGCGCAATCGCAAAAAGCGGGGTAAACAGATCCTCTGGAATACCCAGCATTTTGTATACAAGTCCGGAATACATATCGACGTTGGCGCAAATCGGCGTAGCGAGCTTTTTCCGCTCCATAATAATCGGGATGCCGACACGCTCAATGCTCTCCATCAGTTCAAATTGGTCCGAGTAGCCTTTCTTTTCAGCTATATCCGCCGCATACTTCTTGATTATCTCCGCTCTGGGGTCTGACAGCGTATAGACCGCGTGCCCGAGACCGTAAATCTTCTTCAGCCCGTCGCCCGCCGTACCGTCCATAATCTTTTCAAGATACGCCCTGATCTCGTCATCGTCCTTATAGTCGCGTACGTTCTCGCTTATGTCTCTGAACATTTCCAGAACCTTAGCGTTGGCACCGCCGTGCAGAGGCCCCTTTAAGGAACATACTGCCGACGCTATCGCACTGTATGTGTCGGTTCCGCTGGACGAAAGGACGCGGCACGCGAAAGCGGAGTTATTGCCGCCGCCGTGCTCGGCGTGGAGAATGAGCATAAGATCCAAAAGATGCGCCTCTTCCGGCGTGTAGGACTTGTCCTTACGCATCATGCGCAGGAAGTTTTCAGATACTGAAAGGTTTTCTCTCGGCACATGCAGATACAGCGACTTTCCGTCGAAATGGTGGCGCTTCACCGCATACGCATTTGCGACGATGACGGGAAAACGCCCGATCAGTTCAATGGACTGGCGCACGATATTCTCAATGGAAACGTCGTCCGGATTCTCATCGTATGAGTAAAGAGCAAGCACGCTTCTTGCCAGCTTATTCATAACATTCTTGCTGGGCGCTTTCAGAATCATATCCTCCGTAAAGTTTGGGGGCAGCATCCTCGCACGGGAAAGGATTGCATCGAAATGCTCGAACTGTTCCCTGTTCGGAAGGCTTCCGAGCAGAAGCAGATACGCAACCTCTTCAAAGCCGAAGGTCCCTTCCAGAGTGTGCTGGGCTATAATGTCTTCAACATCGATCCCACGGTAATAAAGCTTCCCTGGAATAGGAACGCGTCCGCCGTCCTGCATGTAGTAGCCTTGAACGCTTCCGATGCGCGTAACGCCTGCCATAACGCCGGTTCCGTCATCGTTTCTGAGTCCTCTTTTAATTGCGTGGTTCTTGTACTGGTCACTGTCGATCGTGTATGCGTTTCGGATATCGCCGCAGAGATCGGCAACATAACCCTTCAGAACGTCGTTGGAAATCTCCAAATACAGCCCTCCTTTTCCTATTTGCCGATGTGGTATAATATAATAACGTTCATTATACACATGTATTTACCATTATGCAAGTTGC
>JAJUHD010000039.1 GCA_029268085.1 Bacillota bacterium
GCCCAATCGGCAGTTGTTGCGTCGTCACCGGCTTTTGCAAGGTTTGAAGCCGTCAGATCAGGCGGAAGAGTATCCGTTCCGGAGAATAGATCGTTGATAGTTATATCAACAGTCAACCTGTTGCCCTGTTCAGCCAGTTCAAACAGCTTGTGCAGGTCGGTTGTGCCGAACATTTTTTTTGAAATGCCGCGAAGTGTCCCGCTGCCTACTCCCGTACCGCCTATATGCGTATGCCTGCCGTTTTTTGAAAGAACAATTGATGTACCAGTACCTATACTTACGACGATAGTTTCGTCAAGGCCGGACAGCCATGAGCCGCCTTCACCTGTTGCCTCAATCTCAGGTACAAACACGACTTTTACGCCAAAGCCATCGAAGCGGCATTTCTCAGCGCCTACGCCCGTAACTGCCGCAGTCTCAATGCTATCGGCTGATATATTATTCTCCTCAAGAAATTCAAGTATCAGTTCCCCTGCGGTCTTCTCGCTTCCGATGATGCATTTTGACGCCTTTACTAAGTCGCCGTCCAGCAGAACTATCTTTACAGCTGAAGCACCATTATCATATCCCAGTATCATTTCTGCCCCTCCATGTCTCGCTCTTGCTCCCGCGCTTCTTCAGCTTCTATCTCAGCCAAGAGCTTTTTATCCGATTTCTCGGTGAAAACCAGCTTTTCATACATATCGGGTCTACGTTTCTTTGTTCGGATGATCGACTGCTTACGCCGCCATTTGGCAACATTTGCGTGGTGTCCGCTCCGCAGAATATCTGGAACGCTACGGCCTTCCCAAATCTCCGGACGAGTATACTGGGGATACTCCAACAGCCCGTCCCAGTGGCTTTCTCCTGTAAAGCATTCCTCGTTTGACAGGACGCCCGGAACCATACGGCAGACACAGTCGGCAAGCGCCATCGCTGGTATCTCTCCGCCTGTCAGCACGAAATCTCCGATCGATATCTCTTCGTCGACACATTCCTCGATAAAACGCTCATCGATCCCCTCATAGTGGCCGCAGACTAAGACAAGATGGTCATAATCTTCCTTGAGCTGGCGTGCCTTGGCTTGATCGAACCTCGTACCCTGAGGAGACAAATAGATAACGCGCGTCTTGCGCTCTCCCGCACACTCACGCACAAAGTCGAGGCAGGATTTCAGGGGCTGAGCCATCATCACGCAGCCCCAGCCGCCGCCATAGGGGTAGTCATCAACCTGTCCCTGTTTATTCTCCGTAAAATCTCTTATCTGGATACAATTTATTTCAATTATATCCTTTGCCGCCGCCCTTCCCAGAATACTCTCTCCCAGTACCGCTCTCATCGAATCAGGGAACAGCGTCATTATATCAATGCGCATCAGAGGCCTTTTGATCTCCTCTTTGCTTTCATTATTTTCTAAATCAAAGTTTTCTTTCATACAAACTCCTGTTCAGCGCAAGAGCGTTTACATGCCGTCAATCAGCCGGACTGTAATGACGCCTGCGTCCACATCGGTTTTTATGATAAACTGCGGTACGGCGGGGATCAGGATCTCTCTTTCACCCGTGACCACATATACATTTGAAGCGGGCAGCTCAAGGACATCGGTAAGCCGGCCGAGCTCATTGCCGCTCTCGTCTCGGACCGACGCTCCGATGATGTCCTGAATAAAGAATGAGCCTTTCGGCAGCCTTGCGTCGTCCCTGTCGATCGATACGATCTTGTTCTTTAAAACCATCGCGGTATTAATGTCGGTAACTTCTTTAAACTGAGCTATTAGGAAGTCCTTATGAACTCTTGCGGAGACAAGCTCAAAGGGTCTTTCGTCAATATACAGGCGTTTGAAGCTCTTTAAAAATTCGGCGCTGTCCGCCCACGGCTGGATCTTAACCTCGCCCTTTACGCCGTGTGTGTTTACGATAAGTCCCGCTTCAAGATATTTTTTCATGTATCATTCTCCGTTTAAGATATCATACTGCAATCTGAAAACTTAAAGGAAAACGCGCTAAGGGGGACTTGATTTGGTCCCCCTTAGCACATATCAGTCCATGATTTCCACGGACACGTTTTTCCCCTGTCTTTGAGCAACGGCACGCATGAGTATACGGATCTCCTTAACGATCCGCCCCTGACGGCCGATGATTTTCCCCATGTCGCCGTCCGCGACGCGGACCTCAAATACAGTTTCCGCATCGGTATCCCTCTCGGTCACTGTGACCTCGTCGGGATTATCGACAAGGTTCCTTGCGATGTAGGTTAAGAGTTCTTTCATGCTTGCGTAATCTCCTTAAAGCACTTCCGCCTTTTTCAGCAGAGCCCTAACGGTTTCTGTGGGCTGAGCGCCGTTAGCGATCCAATACTTTGCACGTTCGCCGTCTACCTTGATACCCGAAGGAGCAGTAAGGGGATCATAGGTGCCGATCTCCTCAATAAACTTTCCGTCGCGGGGAGAATGAGAATCTGCAACGATGATTCTGTAGTAGGGATTTTTCTTTGCACCCATTCTGCGGAGTCTGATCTTGACCATTTATATTCACCTCCAAATTCTTTATCTTTATGTGCAAACGCCCTGAAAGGGCGGCGCAGCTAATTAAAACTTAAACGGCAGTCCTCTGCCCGGTATTCCCATGCCCATATGCTTGCCCTTTTTGCCGCCGGCCGAAAACTGTTTTGTTACAGTTTTCATCATTTCAAGCTGCTTTATAAGCCGGTTTACATCTACAACTGTCGTCCCGCTGCCAGCGGCGATGCGCTTTTTCCTGCTGCCGTTGAGAAGCTGCGGGTTCTCGCGCTCTTTCGGCGTCATAGATTTTATTATGGCTTCCGTACGCGAGAATTCCTTTTCGTCGAGCTTTGCACCCTTGAGCGCCTTCGCGTCCATGCCGGGAAGCATCGCGGCGATGTCCTTGAGATTTCCCATAGATTTGAGCTGCTGGAGCTGCTCAAGATAATCGGTAAACGTAAACTGGTTCTTCTTGAGGCGCTCGGCCATCTGCATGGCTTTTTTTTCGTCGAAGCTCTGCTCCGCCTTTTCGATAAGCGTCAGAACATCGCCCATGCCGAGGATTCGGGAGGCCATGCGGTCAGGATGGAAGGGCTCGATATTGTCGAGCTTTTCGCCAACGCCGACATATTTGATGGGTTTGCCCGTCACCGCGCGAACCGAAAGCGCCGCGCCTCCTCTTGCGTCGCCGTCGAGCTTTGTGAGCATTATTCCCGTAATGCCCAGCGCCTCGTCAAAGGCCGAGGCAGCGTTTACTGCGTCCTGTCCGGTCATCGCATCGACTACCAGAAGAATTTCGAAGGGACTCACCGCCTCGCGTATTTTTTTGAGTTCGTCCATCAGTGCCTCGTCGATGTGCAGACGGCCTGCGGTATCAAGGAAAACGAGGTCGTTGCCGTGGCGCTTCGCATGCTCGATACCGGCCTTTGCAATCGCTACGGGGTCGCCCTGTCCCATCTGGAACACCGGGATCTCAAGCTGCGCTCCGACTGTTTCGAGCTGCTTTATTGCAGCGGGACGGTATACGTCGCACGCGACGAGAAGCGGACGCTTTCCGCTCTTTTTCATAAGCCCCGCAAGCTTTGCTCCATTCGTGGTCTTGCCCGCGCCCTGAAGCCCGACGAGCATCACGACGCTCGGCGACTGGGACGAGATATTCAGTTTTACATTTTCGCTGCCCATCAGCTCGGTCAGCTCTTCGTTGACGATCTTAATGACCATCTGCGCGGGAGTCAGGCTCTCGAGAACGTCCCTGCCCTCTGCTCTTTCGCTGACCTTCTTTACGAAGTCCTTGACAACCTTATAGCTGACGTCGGCTTCAAGAAGAGCAAGCCGCACTTCGCGCATGGCTTCCTTGACATCCGCCTCGGTAAGGCGTCCTTTGCCGCGAAGCTTCTTAAAGGCGGCTGTTAATTTTTCGGAAAGGCTTTCAAATGCCATAACTGCTCCTTGTTAAAAAAACACGATCAGTCTCTTATACTAGTCTCTTATACTATCAAGCTCCGTCAGGAGCTTCTCCGCGAGTCCGCGGGCTTTTCCGTCAGTAAATTGGATAAGCTCTTTAAGCTCGGTCTCCATTCTGTCCAGCACGATCTTCTGCTCAGAAAACTTTTTAACAAACTCGATCTTTTCTTCCGTTTCAGTAAGTGTCGCTTCTGCGCGGATAATGAGGTCGCGCACGCCCTGACGGGAAATGTCCATTATCTCTGCGATCTCCGCAAGCGAGAGGTCCTCGTTGTAATGCATGCTGAAACAGCTGCGCTGCTTAGGTGTGAGCAAATCGCCGTAAAAATCGAGGAGCATGGTCATCATAAGAGTTTTGTCGCCCATAGTCTGACTGCCTCCCGTGTAAAAACTTCTGGAAGAAAGCATTCGATATCGCATATATTACACCAAAGCTCTATTGTTGTCAAGTATTATTACTTTACACCCTAAGAATATTTTCAACGTATCGTGGAAAACTTTTGCTTATGAAGCACGAAAACGTAGGAAAAGAGGTCGATCAGATGACTTACGACGGCACAATGCCGCAAATTGACGACGCGGGTCTTCCCCAATACGGAGAAAACATCGCCAGAACTTTAAGCATCACGGGCTTTGTCCGCGGAGCCTCCGTTTCAAATACTCTTTATAAGAACATCCGCTTCCTACGCGAGCGCCATAATGCTCTGGAGGTCAAATATCCTTGCGGAGAGGCGGTTCCTCCGTATATTGAATGGCTTCTTGACAATTTTTATCTCGCCCAGCGAGAAGGTCTGCAGGCTGCGCTTGATCTCAAAGGCTGCGGAAGAATCCCCTCAGCTCGCAAAATTGCCGCTGTTTTCACTCTCTGTGTAGCGCTTATACGTTCTGGTGACGGTAAGGTCACGCCCGAGCGCACAGAGCTGTTTCTTCAGGGCTGCCAGCAGGTCTATGTTCTGTCAAGGCGTGAGCTTACGCATTTCATCCCCTGCCTCAAGGCTGCCGCTGTTTCGGAGCTTGCCGAACTTTATAGCTCGGATATCGATGCTGATCTTGCCTCTCGCGCAGCTGAAAAGCTATTTTCGACTCTGCGCGCCCTTTCGACGCTCGATTTCTCCGATATTCTCGAAAGAGTCGACAAAACCGAGCAGATTTTAAAACAGGATCCTGCCGGCATCTATCCCGATATGGCCGAAAAAACACGCACTTACTATAAAAGACGCATCGAGGAGCTTTCGCGGACCTATAGGGTGAGCGAGCATCGAATCGCGCAGCATGTGCTGGGGCTCGCACAGAACGCCGAGGGCAGTTCCCGTCATGTAGGCTACTGGCTTTTCACGCGCCCAATGGGCGAAAGCAAGCAGTCCCGTACCGGAGCGCTGTACATTGCAGCAAACATTTTGATAACTCTGCTTCTCGCGCTGGCCGCCGTCTTTACCTGGAGTAATGTTCTTATCGGAATACTGCTTATCATACCCCTTTCGGAGCTTGTTAAGACTGCCTTGGACTACATTATCCTTTCATTTACTCCTCCGGCGCATGTACCGCGCATGGAGCTCGAAAACGGCATACCTCCGGCAGGGCGTACCGTCTGTGTCATCTCGGCGCTTCTCGCAAGCGAAAAGAGCGGCGCAGTGCTCAGCAGAAGGCTTGAGGAATTTCGACTTGCCAATCGGGACTGCGGAGAGAATCTGCTCTTCGGTATACTTGCCGACCTGCCGGATTCGAAGGACAAAACCCGACCCGAGGACGAGAAATACATTGCCGCCGCCAAAGATGCGGTCGATCAGCTTAATGAAAAGTACGGCGGAGGCTTTTTCTTTTTCATCCGTGAAAGGGCTTTCAACAAGGCAGACAACTGTTATTCTGCATGGGAACGCAAGCGCGGCGCAATCACCGAGCTCGCGAAGCTGCTCTGCGGTAACGACAGCTCCCTGCTTTGTGTTTCGGGCAATCACCTCTCACTACGTGGTGTGAGCTATATCCTGACGCTCGATGAGGACACACGCCTAACACCCGGCACGGCAAAGGAGCTCATCGGCGCTATGCTCCATCCTCTCAACGCGCCCGTCATCGACGAAGCCGCGAAAACAGTCTCTTCGGGGCACGCCGTAATCCATCCGCGTATCTCAGTGGAGCTCTCATCATGTAATAAAAGCCGTTTTTCAAGAATCTTTGCCGGTCACGGCGGTACCGATCCTTACGGCAGCGACAGCTCCGAGCTGTATATGGACGTGTTCGAAAGCGGCGGCTTTGCAGGAAAGGGCATTATCGATGCCCGGGTCTTTACGGAGTGCATGCGCGGCAAGATACCAGAAAACCATGTGCTCTCCCACGACGCTCTCGAGGGTGCTTTTCTCCGCGGCGGCTACATGGGCGACGCCGAGCTTACCGATAAATTCCCTTCGGATATTCTTTCCTACTACCGAAGGCTTCACCGCTGGACACGCGGCGACTGGCAAAACCTTCCTTGGCTCTTTCGCAGGGGAAGATCTCTTTCAGATATCGACCGCTTCAGGCTTTTTGACAGTGCCCGCAGGAGTCTTGTTGCGCCGTTTATCTTTATAACATTTGCGCTGGCGTTTTTTTTACCCGCGCGAGGGCTTACTGCAGCCGCGCTAATCGCGCTTTTCTGCTACGCGCTCAGACTTATAATGAGCGCCGTCAGGGATCTCTTCCGCGATGAAAGAGAGGTTAAGATACGCTGTCACAGCGCTGTCATCCACGGTGTCCGCGAAGCGTTTCTCCAAACAGGGCTCAAGCTCATTTTTCTTCCGTATGAAGCGTACATCTGCTTTACAGCCGCGGTCACGGCTCTCTGGCGGATGCTTGTCAGCCACTCGGGACTTCTGAATTGGACTCCTGCTTCGGCGTTCGAGGGCAAAGCGCAGGGAGCACAGAAATATTTCCGCAGCATGTGGTTCTCACTGCTCGCAGGATTCGTTATAGCTATTTTTGCCCCCTCCATAATCGGAAAGGCATGCGGTATCGTCTGGTTTTTTTCGCCGTACCTCGCCTTTTCCCTTTCGAAAACGATCGTCCGTCAGATACCCCTTTCAGAGGACGATAAAGGCTACCTTCTTAACTGTGCAAAGAGGATTTGGTCATTTTTCGAGGATTTCTGCACCCCGGGCGATCATTTCCTGCCGCCCGACAACTGGCAGGAGCGCCCGCCTCTCGGCGTAGCGCACAGAACCTCTCCAACAAATATCGGGCTCTGCCTTTTAAGCTGCGTTTCGGCAATTGATCTCGGAATTGCAAGGCCGCAGGCCGCGCTCGGGATAATCCAGAACATTCTCGCGACGCTCAGACGAATGCCTAAATGGAACGGGCATCTCTATAACTGGTACGACACGAGGACGCTCCGCCCTCTCCACCCTGCCTATGTCTCAACGGTAGACAGCGGAAATCTCGCAGCGTGCCTTATCATTCTTCGCGAGGCGCTTCTGGAATACGAAATCCCTGACCTTGCCCGCCAATGCGATGAACTTCTCCTTCCCATGTCGTTCAAACCGCTTTACGACAAGGCCCACAGGCTCTTTACCATAGGCATCGACACCGACAGGCAAATCGTGACCAACAGTTTCTATGACCTGATGGCGAGCGAGGCCCGCACCACCGGCTTTATTGCAATCGCGCGGGGCGACGTCTCACGCCGTCACTGGCGCAGTCTCAGCCGCGCACAGGTCGAAAAGGACGGCTACCGCGGTATGGTGTCGTGGACGGGCAGTATGTTCGAATACCTTATGCCGCGCCTGTTTTTCGAAAGCGAAGAGGGCTCGCTCATGTACGAAAGCATCAGGTTTGCAGTTGAAGTCCAGAAAAAACGAGGAAAAATTAAAAATCTTCCGTGGGGCATCTCCGAGAGCGCCTTTTACGCGCTTGACCCCGCGCTAAACTACCGCTACAAGGCGCACGGCTGCGGGGCGCTCGCCCTTAAACGCAATATGAACAGCGAATACGTCGTTTCGCCCTACAGCACCTTCCTTGCTCTCTGCTGCGGTACGAAAGCCGCGGTTAAAAACCTGCGCAAGCTTGAAAAATACTGCGCAACGGGGAAATACGGCTTCTGGGAGGCAATCGACTTTACGAGCAGCAGAACGGTAGGAAAATGCGGCGAGGTTGTCCGCTGCGTTATGGCGCACCATCTGGGAATGAGCCTTGTCGCAATAAATAATGCGCTGCGCGGAAACATCATGCCGCACAGGCTAATGCGCGATCCTTCCATGTCCGCACACTCCTGCCTGCTCGACGAAAAACTGCCGTTGGGCGGCGTCCTGCTCCGACGTACGGAAAACAAGCTGCCTGAAAAGCCGCCGAGGGTATCGAGCGTTTACTGGGAAAAACGCGGCAGCTTTGTCGATTTCGAAGCCCCTGTCTGCTGTGTGCTGTCGAACGGCGAGTATGATGTTATGTTAACCGAAGGTGGAGTTTCAAACGCCCGCTGGGGCAGGCTTACGCCGTACTTTACTCCAAATGAGGTACCTGCGTTTTCACATGGTATAGAGCTTTTTCTTAAGCGCGGCGATGAGATCATACCGCTGCTGCCCTCGCCCGAGCTCGGCGAAGGCGTAAAAACCGACTGGGAATTCAATTTTTCCGGCGCACGTATCTGCACTGTTCAAGGAGACCTGCGCACGCAAGTGCTTTTTGGCGTGTCTGCATCGTCGAACGGTGAAAAACGGGTCATCTCCGTTAGCACCGAAAACGGTGAGACGCAGAACTGCGAGCTCTGTCTGCTTTTTGAGCCGGTGCTCGCGAGTTATTCTGATTATGTAAACCATCCCGCTTTTTATAAACTTGGCCTCCACGCAAAGATGCGCGGTGATGCACTTATATTAAAACGGGTAGAGAGGGAAAATGTGCCCGAATGCTTCCTTTGCCTTGCCGCCTCCGCTCCGATGGATGTATCCGCAAAACGCATTCTTGTTCCGGGCAGAGGCGGCCTTATGAAAGCGATCGAAAGCAATGTTCCCTCGCCTCTTGGATGGCTGAACGATCCTCTTGTCTGCGCAAAGCTCCCGTTGCGGCTCACAAAGGAAACGGCGGCTACCGTAACCTTCGCGCTTGCTGTCAGCGAGAGCGAGGACGAGGCATATACCGCTGCTCACCGTATGCTGACGGGCGGGGAGGACGATACGTCAGATTTTCCCGCCGAACATGCCTGTGAACTTCGGCTTACCGATGTGCAGGCGGAAGGTGCGATGGAGCTTTTAAGCGCTCTGTGTTACCCTGCACCGCTCACATCGGAAAATGTCCCCGCGCGGCACAAGCTCTGGCGCTTCGGCATTTCAGGAACTCTTCCGATAGTAACCATGTCTGTATCATCCGCAGATGATATGGAAGCGGCGGAGGTCATGATTAAACAGCACGCGTTTCTGCGTTCTCTCTCCTGCCCCTTTGACTTGGTTTTCCTCACCGACGAGGGTGGAGACTATATGCGCCCTGCCGCAACAGCTCTGGCAGAGCTCAAACGTACCGTAGGCTCAGAGAGTGAGCACATTCACATTATCGACCGCGCCGTTAACGTCGAAGGCCTTGCCGAAAGCTCGGTCAGTCCGCGCTCCAGAAGTACGGGACCGGAAAATCGTCGTTATTTTATTCCAACCAATTATTATTCATCGTCACAAAACTATCCTGTTTTTAATTGGGCTGCGGATGGCTCTGTGACATTTTATGTAAACCGTTCGCTCCCTCCTCGCGCATGGAGCAACATTCTTACAAACGGGCGTTTTGGCTTCTTTGCGACCGACTGCGGAACAGGTCATATGTGGTATAAAAACGCCCGCGAGTACCGCATAAACCGCTGGCTTTGCGACAGCGTTGCAACTCGCGGGACAGAAATTTTAGAGACGTCGCGTCGCAGCCTTTTTGCCTCGCCCGACGATACGGACTGCAAGGTCCGATTCGGTTTTGGATTTGCCGAATGGGAAAAGGATATAGGCGGCATCGTATTAAAAACGACAGCCTTTGTACCGCCGGATGCGGACGTGCGCATACTTCTCGTCGAATGGGAAGGCGGCGCTCTCCCCTTCCGTTGGAGTACAGACCTTGTACTCGGCGGGGATGACAGCGCGTCATTTCGGGCAAGCTTTAAACAGACAAACGATCTTTTTACCACCGATAGCCCAGAAAGTCCCTTCCCCGATTCAAAGTTCCGAATTTGCTCCAACGCCTCGGTCACAGGCTTTACCTCAAACCGCGGACTGTGGCTTCAGGAGAAAACGGACGGCAGCTGTGATGCACGCGGCTTTATCGGCATAAGCTTTGAGGCGGAGTCTCCCTTTGTTCTTGTCTGCGGCTGCGACGATGAGGAAAAGATCAGGGAACTTTGTTCCCTCGATGCTGCCGCGGCTTCTCTCAAAAACACTGTTCGGCACTGGCAAAACATCGTTTCCGCCGTACAGATCAAAACGCCCCTCCCGACGCTCGACCGTCTTATCAACGGCTGGATACCTTATCAGACGCTCGCCTGCCGGCTTATGGGGCGCTGCTCGATCTACCAAAGCGGCGGTGCAACGGGCTTCCGCGACCAGCTTCAGGACGCCGTTAATCTCATACTACTCGATGCTGCCTTGGCAAAGGCCCAGATCATCGACTGCTGCAAACATCAGTACGAGGAGGGCGACGTTATGCACTGGTGGCACACGCTCGATAATGAAGCAAAAGGCGTCAGGACACACTGCAGCGACGACCTTCTGTGGCTGCCGTGGGCTCTCTGCGAATATACCGAAAAAACCGGCGATTACGATATTTGCGGCATTCCCGTCCAGTGGCTGAGTTCTCCGCCTCTTCCGGAGGACGAACGCGACCGCTATGAGAAGGCTGTGTTCTCGGATACCGTCAGCGAAGTCATCCTCCATGCGCAAAAGGCGCTCGACCTAGTTCTTGAGCGCGGCACAGGCGAACACGGCCTGCTGAAAATAGGCAGCGGTGACTGGAACGACGGCATGGACAAGATCGGCGTCAAGGGAAGGGGCGAAAGCGTCTGGCTGACATGGTTTTTCTCACACATCGCACATCGCTTCTCTTCGCTTCTGCATCTCCTCGGACAGGATGCGGATAAATATGAAAAGGCTGCTTCCGAGCTCGGAAAGGCCGCGAACGGAGCGTGGGACGGACAATGGTTTCTGCGCGGATATTATGACAGCGGAGAGCCGCTTGGCGGAAAAGCCCAGCCCTGCTGCCAAATCGACTCGATCGCACAGAGCTTTTCCTCGCTCTGCCCCGATGCGGACAAGGCCCGCGTAAGCGAAGCACTTACCTCCGCCGTCGAGCGGCTGTTCGACCGCGAAAACCATATTATCCGCCTGTTCGATCCGCCCTTTGAGGATGCCGACCTCAGTCCCGGTTATATTGAAAGCTACGGCCCGGGCTTCCGAGAAAACGGAGGACAGTATACCCACGGAGCGGTCTGGCTGGCTATGGCGCTCCTGAGGGAAAACCGCTCCGATGAAGCCTTGGATCTGATTGAGGCCCTGCTTCCAGAAAACCGCGACCTTGCGAACTACGAAACGGAGCCCTATGTTTTGGCGGCGGATATTTACAGTAATCCCGACTGCATCGGAAAGGCAGGCTGGAGCTGGTATACCGGTTCAGCGGGCTGGTTTTTCAGAACAGTTACGGAAGATCTGCTCGGCATCAGGCTGCGAAACGGCGAGCTCTTCTTTGAACCAAAGATTCCGAAAGGCTGGCTAGGCTATGAGCTTACGCTCCGCGACGAAAACGGGATGGAGCGGACTTATAAAGTATCGAATGAGGGAACCTCAGTTATAGCTGACGGAGCCGAATCGCAATAACTTAAGAATTCACAAAAATATCATTTTCAAAATAGGGCAATTGTGGTATAGTAGCTTAGCAGTTATTAGCAATTCTTTAAAGCTGTAATCAATTTTCTTTACCGGAACGGAGGGCGGCAATTGAATTCATCGACCGAACTCATAATGTCCAATGTAGTACTGACTTGTCTTCAGACGGACAAATTTAAAACCAACTGCCTCAGCATTAATCTGCTGACGCCGCTGAATCGTGAAACCGCGTCAAAAAACGCTCTTATTCCGGCGGTGCTCTGCCGCGGAACCGCAACGCTGCCAGATATGGCTGCAATCTCCTCTAAGCTTGATTCGCTTTACGGGGCTCGCATAAAACCCCTCGTCCGGAAGAAGGGCGAGATACAGGTGATCGGCCTTTATGCCGATTTTGCCGATGATGCCTTTATTCCGGAAAAGACCGATATTCTCGAACAGATCACCGGTATTATGGGCGAAATGCTGCTCATGCCCAAGACCCGCGGCGGGCTTCTCATGCGCGACTATGTTGAGAGCGAAAAGGAACAGTTGCTTGAGCAGATACGCGGACGCATAAACGACAAGCGCGGTTATTCGCTGCAGCGTCTTTTTGAAAACATGTGCGCGATGGAGGAATATGCGACTGATAAGCTCGGAAGTGAACAGGAAGCGGAAAGCATCACGCCAAACGAGCTCACCCGCCACTATCACGCAACTCTCGCAGCTTCCCCTATCGAGATATTCTACTGCGGCAGCGCGGAGCCGGGGCGCGTCAAAGCATCGGTCAAGACGGCACTCGCCAGCCTTCCTCGTTCATGCGAGGAACCAGAGCTTGGGACAGATATACGCATGAACTCTCTTGAGGAAAAGCCCCGATATTTTGAGGATCGGCTTCAGGTCACACAAGGTAAACTCGCCATCGGCTTCCGCCTCGGCGACTGCATGGAAGCGCCGAATGCCGCGGCAATCAGGGTCTTCAACGCCGTATACGGCGGCTGCGCCACGTCTAAGCTTTTCATGAACGTCAGGGAAAGGCTCTCACTGTGCTATTTCGCAAGCTCCCTGATAGATCTGCATAAGGGCATTCTTGCCGTTTCATCCGGTATCGAATTTGACAAATACGACGCGGCGCTGACCGAAATACTCTCGCAGCTCGACGCAATAAAGCACGGCGAGGTCACCGATTACGAGCTTTCCGCCGCAAAAAGCTCTGTCGCGAGCGATTACCGTACAATCGAGGACAGCCCGCCCGCTCTTGAAGATTTCTACCTCAATCAGGCGCTTATCGGCCCCGACTGTTCTCCCTCAGAGCTTGCGGCGCTGACCGAAGAAATAACCGCCAAAGAGGTCGTGGAGATAGCAAAAGGAGTCGAATGCGACGCCATTTATTTCCTGCGCGGACAAAAGGAGGAAGCCTGATGCGGAAGGAATACTTCAAAAACATCGATGAGACGCTCATTTCCGAAGTCCTGCCCAACGGTCTCAAAATAAGCATTGTCCCTAAACCGGGTTTTTCAAAGAGCTTCGCTATGTTCGCAACCAATTACGGCGGCGCGGACCGGCGTTTCAAGCTTTCCGGCGAATGGCTGGATACTCCTGCCGGAGTTGCCCATTTCCTTGAGCATAAGATGTTTGATATGCCGGAAGGGAACGCTTTAAACGTGCTTTCAGCGAGAGGCGCCTCGCCAAATGCGTTCACGAGCTCCGGGATGACAGCTTATCACTTTGAATCGACGAGCCAATTTGATGAAAACCTGCGCACTTTGCTTACCTTCGTGTCCACTCCGTATTTCACTCCTGAGAGTGTTCAGAAGGAACAGGGTATAATCGGTCAGGAGATCCGGATGGTTGAGGATACTCCGGGTTACGTCCTCTATTACAATCTCCTGAAAAGCCTCTATTCGGCGAACCCTGTGCGCGATTCCGTCGCCGGAACTATTGAGAGTATCGCGGAGATAACGAGCGATACCCTTTACCATTGCCACAAGGTCTTCTATAACCCATCGAACATGGCGCTTGCGGTCGTCGGAAACGTCGATCCGGAAGCCGTCATTTCGATGGCCCGCGAGATCCTGCCGTCCGAGCCCGGCGAAGTACCGGAGCGAGATTACGGCGGAGCTGAAATCGCAACTCCGCACAAGAGTCGAATTTCTGAATCTATGGAGGTTTCGGCGCCGCAGTTTCTTTTCGGCTCGAAGCTTGCTCCGGAAAAGAGAGGCCCCGCGAGGCTCCGCCAGATGCTTATCGGCGAAATCTCGCTGCGGCTGCTCTTCGGACTCTCTTCTCCGTTTTATACCCGTCTCTATGCCGACGGGCTCCTGAACGGCAGCTTCGACTACGAACTCGACTACACCGCAGGTACGGCAATGATACTCGCGGGAGGCGAGAGCCGGAACGTCGATGCCGTATTGAGCGAGCTCAATTCCGAGATTGCAAAGATCAAATCTGATGGTCTCGATAAAACTCTGTTCGAAAATGCAAAGAAATCCTATTTTGGCACCCAACTTCGCATGCTGAGCTCATTTCCCTCTCTGGCCCAGGCGCTTGCTGACGGGGCTTTCGCGGATTACCGCCCGCTTGACGCCTTTGAAGAGATAAACAAAATAGGACTCTCAGACATTCAGAGCTTCGTTATAGAGAACCTCACTTCAGAAAAACTGGCGCTTTCGGTAATCACGCCTCTGGAACACTGAACGAAAGGACACATAAAAATGACAACTGTGCAAAGCGTACCGGACGGTACTATAACTTTCCCCATGTTCGGTGACAAATTCGCAATAGACCCGCCATCATCATTTCAGCTCTTTGGTATTCCCCTCTACTGGTACGGCTTTATTATAGCAGTCGGTTTCCTGCTCGCGTATCTCTACTGCAGCCGCCGCTCTAAGCAATTCGGTTTGACACAGGATAATCTAATTGATATGCTGCTCTGCGCCGTACCCTCAGCCGTCGTCGGCGCGAGACTGTACTATGTCATATTCAATTATTCTGAGTTTAAAGACAACTTCTGGGGCGTCTTCAACATCAGAGGCGGCGGACTTGCGATATACGGCGGAATAATCGGCGCAGTAATTGCGGTTATCATCTACTGTAAAGTAAAAAAGACGTCTGTCGGCGCTTATTTTGATCTCGGCGGTCTCGGCCTTCTGATCGGACAGACAGTCGGGCGCTGGGGCAACTTCATCAATCGCGAGGCTTTCGGCCGCGAAACGGACATTTTTTGCCGCATGGGGCTTACAGATGCATCCGGTAAAACTATCTATGTTCACCCCACCTTTCTTTATGAATCCGTCTGGAACCTTCTCGGCCTTCTGTTGCTTCACCTTTTCTCGAAATCCGGAAAACGCCGTTATGACGGCCAGCTTTTCGCAATGTATGTAGCATGGTATGGCTTTGGACGTATGCTGATTGAGGGCCTTCGCACGGATAGTCTCTATCTGTTCGATACCGGTTTGCGCGTCTCGCAGGTTCTCGCCGGAGCCAGCGTCGTCATAGCGCTCGTATTCCTTGCGATAAACGGATCTATTTTACATGACAAAAACAAAATGCTCGTAAACATTCTGGCGGCAACAGAATCGGCAAAAGCGGAGGAAAATGAAAAGCCATTGGAAAAAACAGAAGATAATGGATCAGACGAAAACAAATAAACAACATATACTACATAATGAGAATATTAAGGAGGTATTATCATGGCAGATTTCAATGAACTAAAGGGCAAGTTTTTGAATACTCTCGGAACCGTTGCGGGAAAGACCCGCGATTATGCGGAGAAAGCAGCCGATAAGGCAAAAGACGTCGCTCGCATCGCAAAACTCAACATGGAACTGAGCGCCGAAAAGGATACCATAGAAAAAGCATATCTTGAGATCGGCAAGCTCTATTACGAAACGCGTAAAAATGCTCCGGACGGCTTCTTCGTTCAGCTCTGCGACGAGATTACGCTTGCAAACGAAAATATCGCCAGAATCCTTTCGGAGCTTGATGAACTGAAGTCAAGCCTCGGCGCAAAGGGCGGCGACATTGAAGTTGAATTCACGGAAGTGACCTGCGATAAGACAGATGACACAACAGTGACTGAGGAGGACTTTGCAAAAGAAAGCCCGAGCGAGGAGGACTTCGCAAAAGAGGGCTCTGACGGAGAGGATATCCCCGAAAAGCCCATGGAATAATGATCTCTGGGCAAAAATGGAGCCATCAATTTGATGGCTCCATTTTATTTTACAGAATTATGCGTTTGGCGAAGGCAGAGTCACTTCGGGAGGCACAACATCTACCGGATTGGTGCTCGGCAAGGGGCTTGATGACGAGTTTGCCGATGTTTCTTCAAAGTACAAATTCAAATCCGTTCCGCCTTCGATACCATTAACGGCTCCCGTAAAGGAGTATTGCCACATAGCGTGCTTGTAATAAAAGTCAGGAACATTCCCGGGAGCTCCTACCCAAAAGACCAGGTTCGTCAGCCTGTTCAGCTCGTAATCATAATAGCCGAGAGAGCGGTAAAAATAAACTCCCGTATCATAGCC
>JAJUHD010000040.1 GCA_029268085.1 Bacillota bacterium
ATCCGGCTGTCCTCAATAAAAGTGCTGAGCCCATCACGCAAATCTCCGGAATACCTGACGGCTTTGCCCAATGCTGAGCCTTCAAGGGCATCTACAGTCTCAAGCCACGACCAATAAGCGTCCAGAAGAGGTTTTGTCTCAACCTGATTCTCCGGAACGTGTCGGCCTCTAGTTACCCTAACTCAACAGATTAATTTACTTAAAGCTAAACTAGATTTTGGTAATGAGTGATATTTACTTTTACATTTAATATGTAAAATAAAAAAAGAAACCCAAATGACTAATATTCAAACATAAGGAGAAAACGTATGAAGATCTGCAAAACTATGAAAGCAGCAGCGGGTTTTATGCTAATTGCCACCATGGCGCTATCTTTGACAGCCTGCGGTATCACATCTTCAGGCAACGCTTCAAAAAGTAGCACACCGGCGGCAAGCGCAGTTCCAAGTGCAACTGAAAGCAAGTATGCGGACACAATCACCGTTGTCTGGTATCCAAACGAATCGGCATCCGACTACGATGAGTCCCGTAAGCACTTTGAGGATCTCATTGCTCAGGCTACCGGGAAAAAGGTCGAAGAGAAACTTACAACCGACTATAACATAGCTATAGAGTCTCTTGCCAGCGGCCAGGCTCAGATCGGAGCCGTTATGGGAGCACTAGGTTTCCTGCAGGCTCAGGATGAGAATGCCAATGTTCTGCCTCTCTTCGTCAATACCGGTGCCTCCGGCACGCTTGAAGACGCTGTCTACTATAGTTGGCTTGCCGTCAACAAGGCTGACGCTGACAACTACATGAAAGATGGTAAGTACTCGATAGACAACATCAAGGGTAAAAAGATTTCTTTTGTTTCCAACAGCTCTACATCCGGCTTCCTGTTCCCTTCAACAAGTATTATCGCACATTTTGCAAGCGATAAGCTTACACAGGACGATTTAGCTGAAGGCGGAGACGGCAAGTTCTTCTCCGAAGTCCTGTTCGGCGGCTCGCATCAGGGTTCAGCAGTCAACCTCCTTGCCGGCAAGGCGGATATTGCTGCTTTTTGCGATACAGAGATAATTAACTATGCCACAGCTGAATCAGGCGATAATAAGACAGCTGGCTCTGTCTGGAAGATCAACGCTGACGCAACAGCTCCCTTCGATACCGTCGCCGGCAAAGAGTTCGTCCTCATTCAGGCCCTGCCTGTTCTGAACGGTCCGACTGCTTACAACGCCGATACGCTCAGCCCCGAGGACGTAAAAGCCATCCAAGCTCTTTTTACATCTGACACTGTATCTAACGACCCGCAGGTCTTTGTTCCAAAGGACTCATCCTTTAAAGGCAGCTTTAAGAAAACCGATAAAGAGTGCTTTGTAGCGGTCGACAATTCCTGGTACGATGCAATTCGCGATATGCTCAAGTAAAAACATACACCTGAAGTAATTCCACCGTACATGGCGCTAAAACGGTGCCATGTACGGATACAAATTTTCTAGACATAAAAGTTTGTATCCAAATGCTAATACTGTTAACACAAACTTATAGGAGGCGAGCTTATTGCCTTTATTAGAGCTTAAAAATGTCAGCAAAACATACAGCGGAGGGACAAAGGCGTTACAAGACGTTTCGTTTTCAATCGAGGAAGGCGAAATTGTGGCGATTATTGGTCCCTCTGGCGCAGGTAAGTCCACATTGATGCGCTGTATTAACAGGCTTGTCGATACAACAGAAGGCAGCGTCGTTTTTGACGGCGAAAATATAACTGATATCTCTAAAAAGAATCTGCGACGTGTGCGAACCAAAACAGGTATGATTTTTCAGCACTATAACCTAGTTGACAGGCTAAGTGTCGTTGCAAATGTCCTTCATGGGCGGCTAGGCCACAAATCAACACTTAGCGGTGCCGTTGGTCATTATACAGAGAGAGAAAAAGAGGATGCGTTCAAAATTATCGATGCTCTGGGATTGACGGAGCAGGCCTATAAACCGTGCAATGCACTTTCCGGGGGGCAGAAACAGCGCGTAGGTATTGCCCGGGCGCTTATGCAGGAGCCGAAAC
This sequence comes from Bacillota bacterium, assembly GCA_029268085.1. Lineage (GTDB taxonomy): Bacteria > Bacillota > Clostridia > Oscillospirales > Oscillospiraceae > UBA2658. Next base: position 2,042 of record JAJUHD010000040.1, read on the forward strand.
TTTTATTATGCGATGAGCCGATTGCGTCTCTTGATCCCAGCTCGGCAAAGGTTATTATGGATCATCTACAGGATATTAATAAAAATATGCACATTACAGTCATTTTAAATCTGCACCAGGTTGATGTTGCAATAAAATACGCCCAAAGAATTATCGGTATCACAGCCGGGCATATTGTCTACGACGGGCCTGCAAATCAGCTTGATAAAAGAACAATCCATGAAATTTATCAATCATGTGAAGGTGATCTGATTTCGGATGTTATGGTGTGATTATGGAAAAAAGACTGGATATATTTAAAAAGCGCAAGGCAACAATGACGACAGTATTTCTTTGTGTAGTGTTGCTTTTTATCGGCGCGTCAATTGTTGCTGAGTTTGATCCAGTTGCCGGCATCACTGCATTTCCAAAGGCCTTTGCGTGGATGGCTGAAAAACTGATACCTAACGCCAAAGCAATGAGCCGGCTGCCGAATATTTTGGCAAAACTCTATGAAACTGCGCTTCTTTCAATCGCTGTCACTTTTACCTCAGGAATCTTCGCTTTCTTTTTTTCATTGTTAGGTTCCAAAACAACAAAACTTAATCCTATAGTCGGACGCATTGTCCGTATCATCGCAGCGTTTTTTAGAAATGTTCCAGATGTGGTCTGGGCAATGCTCCTCCTTTTTTCGTTCGGACAAAATATTCTGACGGGTTTTTTAGCGCTGTTTTTTTATACATTTGGTTTGCTGACCAGAGCATTTATTGAAACAATCGACGAGGTGAGCGCCTCGTGCGTTGAGGCTCTGACAGCTACGGGCGCAAGCTTTATGCAGGTCGTTTTTCAAGGAATAATCCCATCGGCGATGGCCGAAATCATCACTTGGATTCTTTATATGATTGAGACGAATATCCGTTCTTCGACGCTTATCGGCATCCTCACAGCAACAGGCATCGGCTATCTTTTTGACTTATATTTTAAGCGCCTCGATTATGCTTCTGCGGGGCTTGTCGTCATCGCCATAGTCTTACTTGTAATCATAATTGAGACCATATCAAACAGTATAAGGAAGGTGATTTTATAATGAATGATTCCGCCGCTCTTTCCTTGCCCCATAAGGAAATTGATATAAAGATACATATGAAGAAAACACCGTCCGGGAAGATAAGGATTAGTGCTGGCAACAAGAGCTCGCGTATGGTCAAATACACAATGATTATGCTACTTGTTCTGACCGTTTTCGGGTTTCTCACGTTTGACTATAAAAATGTTGATTTCGCTCAGGCAATCAGCAGTACTCTCCATAACATAAAAACTGTTTTTTTTGAACCTAAATTAAATCACAGCACAGTGGAAAAAGCGCTTTGGGACCTGCTCATCACCTTCTGTCTTGGTTTGCTATCGACATTTTTTGGTGCTCTTATAGCATTGTTCGCTTCATTGCTATGCGCGAAGAATATCTCGAAACCGGGGGTTTCTGTATTTGTAAAGGGTATCGTTGCGCTGATTCGCGCAATCCCTACGATTCTATGGGCATTAATTTTTGCAGTTTCAGCCGGACTAGGAAGCGTAGCTGCGGTTGCTGGACTTACCTTCCACAGCGCTGGTTACCTTATCAAGGCTTACGCCGAGTCCATCGAGGAAATGGATTATGGAACCATCGAGGCGCTGAAGGCCTGTGGAGCCAGCTACTGGCAGATCGTTTTTCAAGCAATTTGGCCGTCGTCAGTCAGCTATATGCTCGCGTGGACCTTTATGCGTTTCGAGATTAATTTTATTAACGCAGTCGCAGTGGGCGCGGCTGCCGGTTCAGGTGGCATCGGATACAGCCTGTGGATGTCAGGCTCATTTTACCTTGACCTACATGAAATGGGCTTTATTACATATTTGATCGTATTTTCTGTAATTATTCTCGAAGCTATTGCTACAAAAATTAAGGCAAAAGTCAAATAAGGAAACAAAGAAATGGATAAAAAAAGACTCTTTAAAATTCTGGCGAAAGCGGATGCCGAGGATATTTCTGCTATGGCCGAGAAAATCAAGAATCGATACAGCATCGTTATTATTAAAGAACCCAATAAAACACTTGCAATGATAAAAATGCGCGAACCGGTTAAAGAAAGTCTTTTCTATATCGGAGAGGTGTTGGTTTGCGAGGCCATAGTAGAGCTTGACAACGTCAAAGGCATCGCAGTGACAATGGGCGATGACCTAAATAAAACTCTTGATATGGCAATCATCGACGCTGCATGCAACAAGGGCGTTTTTGAGGATGAAGCAAACCTTCTAAAAATTGAAATGACACAGATCGAACTTGAGCAGAAGGAAAATGCGATGCACCTAAAAACTATGGTGAGCTTTTCCTCGATGGATCAGGAGGTACCTAAGGAATGACCGCAATGACAAAGAAATACGAATTTGACGAGGTGTTCGATTCGCAGGCGATGTATCGCCGAATATTAACGGCAATGTCGAACCCTACGAGAACGGTTGATATAAAGCAGTATGCAGATAAGCTTTATGGTGAATTTCCAGCAATGCTTGCAATTGCTATGACACTTCTTGACAACGAGGTCAGCTTTAACGTAAGCGGAAACGATGAACTTGCAGAAGAGATCGTTTCTTTGACTCTGGCGAAAAAAGATGCTGTTGAAGATGCCGATTACATATTCGTCACCGATCCTTCAAAGCTTGCTGACATTATAATGAGAGCCAAATGCGGAACGCTTCAAGACCCGCATAAATCAGCGACTATTATAACCGTTAACCCCGGGCAGCTTGCATGCCGTATCCGCCTGCGCGGAGCTGGGATAAAAGGAGAAGCAGAGCTTGAAGCTACGGAAATCATGAAAATTGCACTTGATACCCGTGATAAGCAATTCTATGAGTATCCGCAGGGTGTCGATTTTATTTTTGTATCAGATAAGGCTGAGTTGCTGTCAATCCCTCGCCTTACACTGAAGGAGGTAGTGTAATGGGATACGTTGCTGTGTCAGGAGGCAAGGAGGCCATAGAAGCAAGTATCAGGCTGCTTGATTATTATAGAAGCGGTACCGAAAAGGACATAGAGCTTGAAGCTATCGAAAACAAGCTTGCATTGCTTGTTGACAGAGTTATGAGCGAGGCAGGGTTTTATTCAAAATCTTATGCTGCACTTGCTCTAAAACAGTGTGAGGGCTGTGTGGAGGAGGCGGTATTCCTGCTACGGGCCTATCGCTCGACTTTGACAAGAAAATATTACACAAATGTTGTGGATACAGACGACATGCGTATAGTACGCAGAATCTCGTCAGCCTTCAAGGACATAAAAGGAGGACAGATCTTAGGCGCGACATATGACTACACACACCGGCTTCTAAACTTTGATATAAACAATGAAAGCTCCGCGCAACTGCATAATGAGGCCAGAGTTTTGCTCAATGAGCAGACTCCTGAAGAACTAGCCTCTTGCCCGAGAGTGTCTGATGAGCTGAAAAAAGACGGGCTTATAGACATTTACTCCCCAGACGATACTAAGCCGTTTGACATTACTGAAAACCTACTTGAATTCCCCGCAGTCAGAAGTTCGAGGCTTCAGACACTCTCTAGAGCGGATACAGGCTTTATCTCGGGCCTTGCTTATTCCGCTCTGCGCGGATATGGCCTCGCACACCCGACAGTCGGCGAGCTGCGTACCGGATACGTTGAACTTTGCGTGCCTTATTTGTTCGACGATACACAGAGCATTTTTATAGGTGAGATACTTATTACCGAGGTTGAGTCTTTTACTGAGGCGGATGACAAGGACAAGCTTAAGCTTGCCGTAGGCTACGGCGCGGTGTTCGGAAGGAATGAAAACAAAGCGATTGCAATGTCGATAATAGACCGGGAGCTTGAAGGCGAAGGCCCTAACCCTACTCAAAATGAAGAATTTGTTCTGGTGCATGGCGACAGTCTGGAGATGAACGGTTTCCTTTCTCATTTAAAGCTGCCGCACTATGTTACCTTCCAGTCAAAGCTTGACGCTGTCAGAAAAACAAGAGGAGGAAACGCCTGAATCGATTTCGGGCTTGTGATAATGGATAAAAACTATAATTACGCTTTTCTTGATGAAGGCTCTAAAAGAGAAATAAGACGTGCTACGCTCAAGGCAGTCGCAATTCCCGGGTATCAGGTTCCGTTCGGTTCGAGAGAACTGCCCATCGGGCGTGGTTGGGGAACGGGCGGAATTCAACTCACACTCTCGCTGATCGGGCCCGACGACGTGCTCAAGGTCATCGATCAGGGAAGCGACGAGAGTGTCAACGCTGTAAATATAAAGAAATTTGTTGGGTTTTGCACGGATGTTGAGACGACTGTCAAAACTAGCGAAGCAACAATCATTCAGACCCGCCACAGGATACCGGAGGTACCGTTGAGGAACGACCAGATTCTCGTTCTGCAGGTGCCAACTCCGGAGCCTCTCCGAATTGTGGAAGCGAGGGAGGAAGTCACAAAGAAAATGCACGCGGAAAAGGACTATGCCCCGATGTGGCTTCTGCTTTATGAAAGCCTTATTAGGTATGGAAAGGTTACCATAGCCTCCGAATACCCCTGTATGGTCGAAGGACGTTACATCATGAACCCGAGTCCTATTCCGAAGTTTGATAACCCTAAGCTGCACGAGGCTGAATGTCTCTATCTTTTCGGAGCAGGACGGGAAAAAAAGATTTACGCCATTCTGCCACATACAGAGGTCATTTCACTCGCGTTTGATGATGTGCCGTTCGAAAAAGAGAGCTTCAAAGGTAAAAAGTGCAGACTTTGCGGCAGCGAGAATACATACCTAGACGAAATGTACGACAGCGTTACCGGAGAAAAATTCTATCAGTGTTCCGATACCTCACATTGTCAGGAGGTGCGCGGATGTATCTGAACGAAACACCTGTTCTTAAGGTTGAAAATCTTGTGGTGCGCTATGGCGAAGGCTGCCCGCATTGTCGCGAAAATCTTGAAAAAAACCGCTGTACTGTCTGCGGCAGTATATGGGCTGCAAACGATATTTCGCTCGAAGTCTATCCCGGAGAGGTGCTTGGCATAGTGGGTGAGAGCGGTTCGGGAAAATCAACACTAATGAGAAGTCTTTATTTTGATATAGAGCCGACAGCAGGAAACGCTTATCTTCGGGAATACAAGGGCGGTGAGAAAAACATCTGGGACGCGAGTGCTGCGGAAAAACGCATGATAAAAAACAATCTAATGGGCATGGTCTATCAAAACCCCATAATGGGTTTGCGGATGAAATGCTCGTCTGCCTCAAATATAGCGGAAAAAATCATCGCTGCGGGAAGCCGGAATGCTTCACAGATGACTGCTCGCGCGACTGAGCTTTTGGATGCTGTTGAGATTTTACCATCACGAATGAAAGAAGCCCCAAAAAATTTTTCCGGGGGCATGCAGCAGCGTGTGCAGATATCCAAGGCTCTTGCCAACAATCCATCTCTGCTACTTCTTGATGAGGTCACAACAGGACTGGATCTTTCGGTTCAGGCTAAGGTGCTGGACCTGATAAGGAAGATCAAGGCAAAATACGGTATTTCGATACTGCTTGTGTCTCATGACCTTGCGGTCATCCGTATGCTTGCCGACCGTACTGTAGTGATGCTTGATGGGAAAATAGTCGAGTCGGGACTCACTGACCAGATACTTGAGGATCCGCAGCACGCCTACACACAGCAGCTTGTACATTCGCTGATTTGACGGAGGAAAATAATGATAGCAATAAAAAATGGGAGAATTGTAACTCCCGAAAGCATTATTGATAACAAAGTGCTTCTTATCGAGGACGGATATATTTTGGATTTCGCTGATGATTGCATTGGAGCCGAAAAAATAATTGACGCTCATGGGCGTTATATAATGCCAGGCTTCATAGATGTACATTCCGACAAAATCGAGCAGTTCATTCAGCCGCGTCCGACTTCTGAAATGGATTTCGAGCTTGCACTGAAGGAATGTGAGCGTGAATTGTTGCACATGGGTATTACGACAATATATCATTCGCTCTCTCTGCAAAAAGATGAGTTCTTTGGAAAAGCGCCGCTGCGCACAAAAGAAAACGTTAAAAAAATATCCGATCTCATCGAAAACATACATAACCGCTATCACCTTATCCATCATCGATTCCATCTCCGTATTGAGATTGATAATCCCGATGCTATGGAAATAGCAATGGAGATGATAAAAAGCAGAAAGGTCCATGAAATATCTTTTATGGACCACTCGCCCGGACAAGGACAGTATAGGAATCTTGAAATATATGAACGAGCAATTACCCCTTACCACGGTAAGGAGATCGAATCGGTCGGGATGGCGGGAATTCTAGAATATCACCAAAACAAGGAGATGCTTTCGACCGCACAAATGAGAGATCTTACGGAGCTTGCGCATCAAAACGGAATTCCAGTGGCGTCTCACGATGATGACACGAAGGAAAAACTGAAAATTAATAAAGCAATCGGTGTTGATATAAGTGAGTTTCCTATTCTGATCGATACAGCGAAAGCCGCACAGCGCGAGGGGTTCTATACGGTCGTTGGTGCCCCCAACATTCTACTGGGTGGCTCTCACTCCGGCAATATGTCCGCTGCGGAAGCAATATGTGAGGGCTGCGCAGATATCCTCTGCTCGGATTACTACCCGCCGGCAATTCTTCATAGTATTTTTGTAATGAGCGAGAAATATGACATTCCGCTCTGGGAGATGGTTAATAAAGCGACGCTCGTTCCGGCGAAAGCGATGATGATAGATGCAGATTACGGCTCGATCGAGGCTGGGAAAAAGGCGGATCTTTTGATTATTGATGTGCTTGACGGTTATCCGGTTATCACACATGTACTCGTGGATGGAAGAACCACGTCAAGAGTCGAATACAGGAGGTAGCTATGAGTATCCTTGAGCTTGATAATCTCTGCAAAAGCTTCTACTTACACAATGTTGGAAGAGAAATAAAATCCTGCCAAAATATTAGCTTTTCTTTGGAAGAGGGACAGTTCATAGGTATCGTAGGCCTGTCCGGCGCGGGAAAATCCACGATATTGAAATGCATAAACCACACATATTTGCCGGTTCAGGGCAGCATTTGGTATAACAGTAAGGAGTTCGGAAGAATAAATCTTGCGGCTGCCTCGGAGCGTGAAATACTTTTTCTCAGAAAGTATGAGATCGGCTATGTATCCCAGTTTTTAAACGTCATGCCTCGCACGACAGCAAAGGAACATGTGATGAACGCACTTCTGGAAATGGGGGAGGAGGAAGAACGAGCCGAGCAGAGCGCGATGGAGATGCTTTCATATTTCAGATTGCCGGAAAGCCTCTGGGACATCTACCCTAATACGTTTTCGGGAGGGGAACGGCTGCGGCTGAATCTCGCGCATGCGATGGTCAAGCATCCAAGACTCCTGCTTCTCGACGAGCCGACGGCATCGCTTGACAATAAAACAAAAATACTTGTTAAGGAGATGCTTATCAATTTGAAAGCCAAGGATACGAGTATGATCGGCATATTTCATGATCTCGAATTTATGGAGGGCGTCTGCGACATGGTGTTTAATATCTCGGAGGGGGTATTAGTGTGATTAGAGCGGATTTTCATATACATTCTACGGTATCAGATGGAAGCGACAGTATAGAAGAAATATTAAAAACGGCTGAAGAAAAAGGGCTTGATTATATTTCAATTACGGATCACGATACGGTATCCCACTTTTCTCAGATCCCGCGGAATGCTAAGGTGAAGGTGATACGCGGGGTAGAGTTGTCGGCTGTCGATAAAAATAACGGTCTGCGTGCTCATATCCTTGGCTATAACATTGAAAGACCCGAAATCATATCGGAGTTCACCCAACATATTCTGGAGGCCCGAAACCGCAACTCGGAAAAACAGGCTGAGATACTCAAAAGTTATGGTTTTCACATAGATATGGACAAGCTCGCAAGAGCGGACGGGAAGTATTTATACAAGCAACACATCATGGACTATCTTGTTTCAACAAAACAAGTCGCTGAAATGTTTGGATTATTCTATAGGTCTGTTTTTAAAAATAACGGCATCTGCGCTTTTGATATCGAGTATCTGGATGTCATTGAAGCGGTAAAAACAATCAAATGTGCAGGCGGGCAGGCAGTTCTCGCACATAGCGGGCAACAGCAGAATTTTTATCTAATTCCGATTCTTGCCTCAGAAGGTCTTGACGGGCTGGAAATCAATCATCACGCAAACAGCGAAAAGGACAGAAAAATTATACGTGAGTATGCGCTGGATTACGGCCTGTTTCTGACGGGCGGAAGCGACTACCACGGCAGATATGAGCCACAACCATTTGTCATCGGTGATTTCCTTTCGGAAGAAAGCGGGGTAAAGGCCGTATGCAGAATATAATGCTGGAGGTTTCGTCACAATAAACCCGGGGAACCACCCGACTTAATTGAGGCCGGCGCAGCATCACTTATCATATAGAAGCTAAACATTGACAATTTCATATCCCCCGGGGAAGCTTATCGGCCGAGAAAAAATATGCTATCGTAATAAAAATAGCCTTATATATCAAAAATTGTCGATTAAGATGAGCAGAATGAAGGCGCTAGGAGCAGAAAATGATTGGACACGATCTTCTAAAAGGGAACGTTTTGAGCACCGAAGCGTGGATTACGACAAGTAAAAACAGATATTGTTCGGGAGAACGTATCGTTGCGACCCTGCACAAGGAAGGGCTCTTTCCCGGAACAAACATAATGGCTATGCTGACGGACTCCGACGGCAAAACAACGGTACTGGAGGCTATCGGAACTGAGCATGATTCACGTCATTTTTATATAGAAACGGATGCTTCGGGCGCATATACTCTGGTCTGCGCTATTGATAGCAATACTGCGGCTCAATATATATGCTCAACTTGCTTTTTTGTTGGCGACTGCGAGGCCGCGATCCCAAAGATTCCGGCAGTACCGCTTCTGTTTGTTCCTGAGATATGGGAAGACCCTGATTATTTTAAGCTGATAAGCTTGTTCCTTGTAAATAACAGGAAAACAGTTCCGAACATGCCGGTTGTGCTGCTTTTCCGGAACAGAAGCGGCAGCCTGGAAAAAAAGCTGAGTACAGACAGCTCCGGCAATGTGTTTTTTTCGCCGTATATGGCGGGAATGTACTGCCTGATAGGAAAAATGGTTATTCAAAGCAGTGACGGCGAATACTTGGATATTACTACCTCATTTTCAATCTTTATGGATGATAGAGAAGGAGAAAATGCAAGAGCAAAGAAAAGTGAATCTGGAATATAGATTTACTACAATTTATTATCTCTATCGCGTGCTGTAATTTTGTTTACAAATATTTTTAAAGATGCTAGAATTAGAAAAAATGAATAAGTGCTCGCCCTGCCGCTTAAATGCGGAACACGGAAAGGGGTAAGAACCCACGAGTCGGTCACTGTGCGGCGCAAACAGCGCCAAGTCAGATACGTGGGGGCGGGTGAAGTGTTCTTGCCAAGACCAAGAAGACACCGGTACGAATATCGTCCGCTGCAGCTTTGTCTTGCGGGCGTTTTTTGTTTGCCCGTAAGACAAAGCTACAGCGCGCGCTGCCGCATGGTCAAAATCGGATTCGCAGGAACAAAGCGAATTCATAGACCGGCGGCGGCGTTCCTTTTTAAACTGAACTTATTGGAGGGAGAACTAATGAAAAAGCGAGCATTATCTATTATTATGACTCTGGCAGTGCTGGTATGCCTGTTCGCAGGGCTTACTGTCAACGCAAGCGCGGCGACAATAGCTGACGGAGCAATCGTTGTCAACGTGACTATCCAAAACAACTCAAACTACGCATCTTCGGCATGGAACGGATATCTGTTCAACGGCACGACCAAATCAATATCCGTATCCTCGGATCCGGTGCTTGAGAGCGGCGATATTTGCAGCGTCGATTATAATACGGGCACAGTCGGCGTCGTTGTTCCGGCGGGCAGCAATGCGTGGACGGCTGTAAAAGCCGTACTGGACGGCGGCGGTGTATCCTATGACTATTCATCCGGTATGCTGAACATCATTAACGGACTGTCGAGCGATTATTCCAACGGCTATAACTACTGGTCTTTCTATCACAAGGTCGGAAGCTCGTATTATTACTCCAATCTCGGTCTGGAATCTTACATAGCGGACAACGGGGAAACAATCTGCGTTGCCTATCAGAGCGCAGATGGGATCGATGGCGTAAGCAATGCAAAAACACCCGATTCATCCACCTCGGTAACGGGATTTGCTTTTTCAAGCGACGGATCAAGCTTTAGCTATGACAGCGGCGCGGGCGCATACAAACTGTCCGCACTTGCTGACGCAAGCACTTTTCGAGTTACCGCAACACCTCACAGCTCATCTAAAACCGTTAAAATCTATTCGGCAGGGCACAATTCATACGGATATTATATGGGCTCCTATCTCGGCGGTCTGAACACGGCAATAAGCTTCTCGGACGGCGATATTTTCTGCATAGTTGAAGGCGCGGAGGAATATGAATATTACTTTACGGTAAGCAAAACCTCATCCTCCGGTCTTGCTTTTTATTCCTCGGGCGGCTATGACTATTCCATGCTCGGCAAAAACTGGACAAGCGCTAATCCGCTGACCTGCGCAAAGGGCGAGACTGCGTCGAATCTGCGCTACGGCTACGACGATGTATCAGCTACCAAGTTTAGGTATCTTAGCGCCTGCACGAACGTAACCGTCAGCGATATGAGCAAGCTTTCCGTTACCCTGTACTACAGCAGCACTTACAGCGAAACTGGCAGCGGGTATACCTCAGTCGTCATACCCACTTCAAGCGCCAGCGGAACGGTTGGCAATATCAGCTATTATAACTCCTATGTGAATTCCTACGGGACATACTACAATTTTATGTTCTATCCCGATACCACGACGCCCGGCACATATTACTACTATGTGGTTATTAAAGACACCGAAAACAATAACACGATTAGCAGTATAAGCAGTCAAGCCGTTGTCAAGGTAGGGCGTCTCTACGCATGGGCCTCGGCCTCAGGCGGCGTGATGAGCGCAAAATATATTACGGCGGATACAAACAGCCTTGACAGCGGCAGCTACTGTTTGAAATATCAGGCAAAGGATTCCTCTAACCGAGGTCTTTATTTCTTCACAGCGTCATACGCGAAAGACGCAATCCCCGCTTCCGGCAGTGCCGAACTGTCAGGCGCCGCGAAAATCGAAATAAGTCTCGTCAAAATATCAGACGGCTCCGTTATTGATACGCTTACGGTCTCCTGACGGGAATAGGAGTGAAGCGACATGAAAAAAAGAATTATAAGCTTTCTGCTTATCCTCTTGCTGACATTTACGCTGCTTCCGGCGGCAGTTTTTGCGGCAAGCCCGGCGGTTGACACCGATCAGGCCTCATACACGGCAGGAAACACGGTAAACGTGCTTCTTTCGTCAAGCAGCGATCTGATGATTGAGGTGTTTCGAGGAGACGCTGCAACAGGTACCAAGCTGATTTCAAGCGCAACCTCCAATAAAGCTTACAGCTTCAAGACCGGAACGGACTGGGCAGCAGGCACTTATACCGTGGTCGTCGGCGCCGGGTCCAACATGGCTAGCTGCACATTTAAGCTGTCAGCTTCAAGCGGAGGCAGCCCGTCGGCACAATATGTATACCTTTCGGTATACGGGCCGGACTCTGTGCTGCTCAGCGGTAAACAGATAAGCTATGTCAACGGCATGTCTGCCTACACCATTTTGAAAAACTATTCAGGGTTAAGCGTCGCATCTTCGTGGAGCAACTCCTACGGCGGATACTATGTCTCTTCAGTTTCCGGATATTCTGAATTGGATTATGGCAGCATGTCCGGCTGGATGTACTCTGTCAACGGTACCGTACCGAACGTCAGCGCTTCTAGCTATACTCTTTCCGCGGGAGACAACGTTCTTTGGTTTTACACTAAAAACGGCTATTCCGCTATGTACTCTCAGCCTTCTTCTGATACTTCAGCACAGCAAACTACCTTCACCGCCGACGACACGGGCACGGCGTTTTTTGCTCGGGACAAGCTCTCGGCAATAGCACAGATCGGCAAGGGCTTTTCCGTCAATGCCGCGGAGGGTGACATATCCCTAAGTCCCGAAGGTACGAGGGCTTTGTCCGAGAAACTCGGCTTGAACGAAGAGTTAAAGGTCGAGGTGGCGAAAACCGACGCTTCGGCAAGCAAATTTGCCGTGGTTTCAAGCAGCAAGACAATTGCCGCCCTTGACGTCTCGATCACGGCAGGCAGCACTGAGATAAAAAGCGGCTTCGGCTCGATGACCATCAGCATTAAAGTCGGTGCTGCATACAAGAACAGGAATTTGTCCATCCTCCATCTAAAGGAGGATGGAAGCCACGAGCTGCTTACTGGCTCTGTCGACGCAGGCGGGGTACTGAGCTTCAGCACGGCGTCGCTTTCCACATTCGTTGTTATGCTGGCGTCCGATATTCCTGTGGAATACCGCTTTGCCGATATCAAAGCAGGCGAATGGTACACAAAATACGTTCAATATGTATATGGAAACGGACTAATGACCGGAAGCTCCGATACTACTTTCGCGCCAAGCGCCAGCCTGTCCCGCGCCATGCTTGTGACGGTGCTATACCGCATGGCAGGCAGCCCTTCTTCAACCGCGAAAAGCAGTTTTAAGGATGTGAAAGACAGTTCTAAATGGTACTATAACGCGGTTGCCTGGGCCTCGGAAAACGGAATTATCAACGGATATGGCGATGAAAGCTTCGGAATAGACGACAATATCACACGAGAGCAGATGGCGGCTATTTTTTATCGCTACGCGAAGTATAAAGGATATGATGTGAGCGCAGGAGACGATATAAACATTCTTAGTTACGACGACTCCCTGCAAATCAGCGAGTGGGCATATCCTGCGCTTCAATGGGCTATTGGAGAGGGCATTATAACCGGTACAAGTTCCGATAGGCTTTCTCCCGCCGGAACCGCGACAAGGTGCGAGGCAGCGGCTGTCATTACTCGGTTCAAAGAGAATATCAAGTCATAACGGCAGCCGCAACAGGACTGTTAAAAGGAGTTTGTCAAAGACATGAAAAAAACCGCAAGCGCAATTCTGGCGCTCGTTCTGGCCTTAAATTTGAGCACCGGCGCCTTAGCCGGAACAGATACAAAGCTGCAGGACGCATACAACAGCGTCGCGGAATATTGCATGAAAGCGTCGGAACAGCCAGTTTATGGCAATGAGTGGATAGTGATCGGCCTTCGCCGCGGGGGCGCCGAACTGCCGGATGCTTGGCTGAAAAACTATTATACTTCCGTTTCCGACATCGTAAAAGCCTGCGGCGGTATATTAAGCAACCGAAGATACACAGAATACTCCCGCGTCATTACGGGGCTTACCGCGGCCGGTTACAATGCCGCCGATGTGGGCGGCTACGACCTTACACTCCCGCTCGGAGACTACAGCAAGACGGCCTCTCAGGGGCTGAACGGACCTGTCTGGGCGCTTATCGCGCTCGACAGCGGCCGATATGAAATAGCGGAGAATGCTGGCGCAGGAACGCGAGCCACAAGGGAAATGTATGTAAAATATATCCTTTCCCATGAGCTTGCAGGAGGCGGCTGGGCATTTTCCGGCACATCCGCCGATCCGGACATGACGGCAATGGCGCTGTGCGCGCTGTCAAAATATACGGCGCTGGACGGCGTGTCTGAAGCTACCAAACGGGCAGTAACGCTTTTGTCCGCGCTTCAGAACAGCGACGGCGGTTATTCAAGCGGCAATGCCGCAAATTCCGAGAGCTGCGCTCAGGTCATTATTGCACTATGCGAGCTTGGCATAAGCCTTGACGACGAACGCTTTGTAAAAAACGG
>JAJUHD010000041.1 GCA_029268085.1 Bacillota bacterium
AGGCTACAATAACATCGACTTGACAGCTGCGTCGCAGCGCGGTATAACCGTCTGCAACATACCGGCTTACAGCACGCCTTCCGTCGTTCAGCATACCTTTGCGTTGCTTCTTGAGCTTTGTATGCATGCTGGGCGGCACAGTGAGGGCGTAATGGCAGGCAAATGGAATACCTGCCGTGATTTCTGTTACTGGGAAACGCCGCTTATGGAGCTTTCAGGTAAAACGCTGGGCATAATAGGCTATGGACAGATCGGGAAAGCGGTCGCGAGAACGGCAGTCTGTCTGGGAATGGAGGTTATCGCCTGCGCCGCACATCCCAGAAATGAATCGGGTATCGAAGGCGTGACTATGGCGACGATCGGGGAAGTGCTCAGCGGATCTGACGTAATAAGTCTGCACTGTCCTCTGACGGCTGAAAACAGCGGGCTTATTTGTAAAGAAACGATTGCTAAGATGCGAAACGGAGCGATAATTATCAACACCGCACGCGGAGGGCTTGTAAACGAGCAGGACACTGCGGACGCTCTGAGGTCGGGAAAGCTTGGAGGCTTTGCGGCCGATGTGCTTGCAAAGGAACCGCCTGTTGACGGTAGTCCGCTTTTTGGCTGCCCAAACTGCGTCATAACGCCGCACATCGCGTGGGCGCCTGTTGAGAGCAGGAAGAGGCTGATAAGCATAGCAACTGAAAATGTCCGTTCGTTTATCGAAGGACATCCGCAGAATAAAGTAAATTAATAACGGAGGATAAGAAAATGCCACTTGACGAAAAGCGCATTGCGGAGCTGAACGAGCTTTGCCGGACATTTCGTATCGATGTGCTGAAAGCAATCCATAGTATACAGTCGGGACATCCCGGCGGGTCGCTTTCCGTATGCGAGATACTGACCCTGCTATATCAGGAACTGATGAACATCGACTCCGCTAAACCCGATGACCCGAACAGAGACCGTCTGGTGCTGTGCAAGGGACACGCAGCGCCGATGCTTTACCGCAACCTTATCGAAAAAGGCTTTATGCAGAAGGACAGCATGGGAACGCTTAGGCGCATCGACAGTCTGCTTCAGGGCCATCCATCTATACACACCCCCGGTGTGGAAATGCCCTCAGGACCGCTCGGTATCGGGCTTTCAGCTGCTCAGGGCATGGCTATCGGCTTAAAGCTGAACAATAGTCCCGCAAGAGTATACGCTGTTCTGGGCGACGGCGAGCTGAATGAGGGCGCCGTTTGGGAAGCGGCGCAGTCCGCTCCAAAGTTCAAGCTCAGCAATCTTACCGCGGTTGTCGATTACAACAAGGTACAGCTCGACGGTACGACTGACGAGATTATGCCGATGATCGATATTGAGGGCAAGTGGCGCTCCTTCGGCTGGAACGTCATCCGTTGTGACGGACATGATCTGAAAGCGCTGGACGGCGCGTTCAAAGCCGCCAGAGAGTATACCGAAGGCCCGACTGTCATTATAGCTGATACGGTAAAGGGCAAGGGCGTTTCGTTCATGGAAGGAAAGGCTGCATGGCACGGCAAGCCGGTTTCAGATGACGACTTAGCAAAAGCAATAGCAGAACTCGGAGGTGAAAACTGATGGCAAAGGCTATAAGAGAAGTTTATGGTTCAGTTCTCGCGGAGCTGGGCGAAAAGAATAAAGACATCGTCGTTCTCGACGCAGACCTTTCGGGTTCGACAAAGAGCGGCGTATTCGGAAAAGCATATCCGGAGCGCTTCTTCAACATGGGCATTGCCGAGAGCAATATGGTTGCGACGGCGGCAGGACTTTCCACAACCGGCAAAATTCCGTTTGTGAACACATTTACGGTGTTCCTTACGACACTGGGCCTGATCGCGACACGCGCGCAGGTCTGTTACGGTGAGCTCAATGTAAAATTCGGCGGCGCCTACTGCGGAATGTCTGATGCTTTCGACGGCAGCACTCACCATGCTACAGAGGATATCGCAGTCATGCGCAGTTTGCCGAATATGACGGTCATTGTACCGTCTGATGAGAGAAGCACGCGCTGGGCAACTAATTTTGCAGTTGAGCATAAGGGTCCTGTATACCTGCGCCTTTCGCGTGACGTTTATCCCGACCTCTATAACGAGGATATGGAGTTTAAATGCGGCAGGGGAGCCATTGTCCGCGACGGCAAGGATGTTACGGTCATCGCCTGCGGTCTTCTTGTCCACAAGGCTATGGAAGCGGCCGAAATACTCAAGGACAAAGGCATTTCGGTTCGAGTGGTCGATATGTACAGTATCAAGCCGATCGACAAGGAGCTTATTCTCAAATGCGCGGAGGAAACAGGCGCAATCGTGACAGCTGAGGAACACAACATTTACGGCGGTCTCGGCGGAGCGGTTTCCGAAGTCCTTGCATGGGGCGGAGCGGGAGTCCCGACGGAGTTCGTTGGTATTCAGGATACCTTTACTGAGAGCGGACCATATTCGCAGCTTCTTGCTAAATACGGCGTTGACGCTAACGGAGTTATTGCAGGTATCGAAAAAGTGCTGGCGCGCAAGAAATAAAATGAAAAAGAAAGGGCGGCATTTTTTCGATAAAATGCCGCTTTTTTCTTTGCAAATCGAACATCTTCTAAAAGTTCAAATTTAGTATTGACACAGTCAAACTTGTTTAGTATAATAGCTCTTGCCTGTTCGACAGAACGAATATGGCGGCGTAGCTCAGTTGGCTAGAGCATTCGGTTCATACCCGGAGTGTCACCGGTTCAAATCCAGTCGCCGCTACCAAAATGGGAGCACCTAGTGTGCTCCCAGTAATATGGCCCGTTGGTCAAGTGGTTAAGACACCGCCCTTTCACGGCGGTAACATGGGTTCGAATCCCGTACGGGTCACCACAGTTTTGGGGAGCGCGCGCTCCCTATTTCTGTAATCCGGAGGCTTAGCTCAGCTGGTTAGAGCGCGTGCTTCACACGCACGAGGTCGTTGGTTCGAGCCCAATAGTCTCCACCAGAGAAAAAGCCCTGTAGTCTCAAGGCTACAGGGCGGATAAAGAAGTTAATAATCTTGGGAGAAACGGCGTGATGTGCTTTGGCATGTCACGCCGTCTCTCTTGCCGTAACTTTATTACTGCTATAAGCCATGCGGATACTAACCACCTGTCGGGTTCATGCTCCCCATTTTATATCCTTCGAGATCAAGTGAAATGTACTTAAACCCCAGCTTTCTAAAGCTTTCGACAAGAGCTTTTCTTAAATCTGAGTGAGCAAGCGCTTCGATGTCTTCCGGTGGTACTTCAATACGCGCCAAATCTCCGTGCATACGGACTCGCATCTGACGGAAGCCGTTTTCCATTAGGAAGCCCTCAGCTTTTTCAATCATTCGCAGCTTTTCCTCGGTTATTGACTCACCACGGGCGATGCGGGAGGAGAGACATGCATAAGCAGGCTTGTCCCATGTCGGAAGATTAAGCTGCTTAGACAGGTTGCGGATATCGTCCTTAGAAAGTTCGGCCTCAAGGAGAGGGCTTGTAACTCCTTGTTCTATAACAGCCTTGCGGCCCGGCCGGAAATCATCCAAATCGTCAGCATTCGAGCCTTCGGCAATATTCGTTATGCCGAGACCTTCGGCGGTTTCACGGAGCTTTGAAAGTATGTTTCGCTTACAGTAATAGCAGCGTTCGGCTGGATTTGCCGAAAATTCGGGTATTTCAAGCTCATTTATTTCGCATACAATCCAGCGTATTCCCTCAGCTTTACAAAAAGCTTCAGCGTCCTTCAGCTCAAAAGCGGGAACGGAGCGCAGCGCGGCGGTAAACGCCACCGCGTTTTCTCTGAGTATATCATGTGCGACCTTTAGCAGAAGGGTGGAATCGACACCGCCGGAGAAAGCAATTCCTACCGTACCGTAGTCCCGTACAATCTTTTTGAGAATTTCGTATTTTTTTTCTAAAGTTTGCATATGCCGTCCTTTCAGAGGACTGAAAATCACCGCTTAATAAGCTTCGCAGCCTGACAGAGCGTCAAATCGTTTTCTTTTGCAATTTTGGCTAGATCATCATATTCCGGCTTGGAAATATCCCCGGAGATTTTTACATGAACAGCTCCGTAGGGAGTTTCTACCGTTTCTATTATTCTTGGCAAGGTGATTCGGCGGCAACTGCTGATCCGCACACCCAGACTGGTTGTATGACGGAGCATAATTTCCGCAAGTCTTTCCGTATCTTCGCTCCTGCAAAGACAACAGAGCATCACTCCTGGGCGTGATTTTTTCATGCCGATCGGAATATAATAAGCGTCCAGAGCCCCGTTTTCCAAAAGTCTGTCCATGGCAAAGGCGATGGCTTCGCCGGTCATATCGTCCAAATTGCAGCAGATTTCCTCGACTGTTTCCCGCGGAGCCTGTGACTCCCCGATAAAGGCCCTGATAAAATTCGGGGCCGAAAAGACCTTGGTTCCTACACCGTATCCAACAGCGCTCACTGACATTTCCGGCTGAGAAACAAATTTTTTTACAAAATGCTTTAGAAGAGCCGCGCCTGTCGGAGTGCAGAGTTCACCGTCAATTTTACCGCCGTAAGTTGGGATGCCTTTAAGCAATTCGGCGGTCGCGGGGGCAGGCACAGGCATAAGCCCATGAGCACATCTGACCTGTCCGCTTCCGACATGGATCGGCGAGGCGTAAATCTCATCAGGTGAAAGCTGCTCTATCAGCATACAGAAAGCAACGATATCGGCAACCGCGTCAAGTGAACCAAGCTCATGGAAATGGACTTCATCAAGCGGCCTGTTATGAACCTTTGCCTCGGCCTCGGCGATTGAGCAGTATATGCTGACGGCATCCTTGCGAACTGTCTCGGAAATCGGCAAACTGCTTATTATTAAGAGAACTTCTTCAAGTCCTCTATGCTGATGAATATGCGAGAAGTTGTGACTGTGCCCGTGATTATGTCCGTGCCGATGCTCAGAGCTTTCATTGTCACAGTGGCCTTCCTCTTGCCCGTGTACTAGAACATGGACGCGACGACCGCCGATACCGGAGCTTTCGGTATTCTCCAGTATCATCTCAACGCCGGGAATACCAAGGCTGTTAAATTTATCGACAAAGCTCTCAGGCTTTCCCAGACAGTCCAACAGAGCGGCGTTGAGCATATCACCCGCAGCGCCCATGCTGCAGTCAAAGTAAAGTGTTTTCATTTTGTTGTCCTCATATGATTTATCATGCTTGCCAGATACCCTGCACCGAAACCGTTATCGATGTTGACAACACTAACGCCGCTGGCACAGGAGTTGAGCATCGAAAGCAGCGCGGCGACACCGCCGAAGGAAGCTCCATATCCGACACTGGTCGGAACGGCTATTACCGGACAATCAGCCAGACCGCCTATGACGCTCGCAAGAGCGCCTTCCATTCCGGCAACAGCGACAATCACGTTTGCATCCATGATTTCTTTTGCAAACGACAGAAGACGGTGAACGCCGGAAACGCCGACATCGTATAGCCTGAAAACCTCGTTGCCCAGCACTTCGGCAGTCAGCGCGGCTTCCTCGGCAACGGGGATATCACTGGTACCGCCCGTAGCAATAATTATTTTGCCGTTGCCATTGGGAATCGGCATACTGCCAACGATCCCAACCTTTGCATCACGGCGGTAATCCAAGGCAAAAGTTTTTGATATAAACTCAGCCGCGTTTCCATCAAGGCGGGTTATAAGGATACGTTCCTGCCCCGACGATTGCATGGAGGAAATTATTCCGCATATCTGTTCAGGTGTTTTTCCTGCGCCGTATATCACCTCGGATATTCCCTGGCGTATTGCCCGGTGATGATCGACCTTGGCATAACCCAGGTCCTCAAACGGTTCCAGCTTAAGTTTTAGAATAGCATTTTCCGCACTCAGACAGCCGTTTTCAACCTGACGCAAAATTTCAGCAATATTGTCTTTGTCCATAGAAATCTCCAATCAAAATCCTTTAGCTGCCGCAGAGCATATGGCATCTTCGAGGAGAATATAATCAGAACAGCATGTAATAGTATTATTGCTTATACCATGCTTTTAAGTTCCGGACTTATGATAAGGGAGGCCTCGGTTCCGCTCTGAATCTGCTCCAGAGTAAATTCCGGATTGTACTCCGTAAGTACCAGCCCTTCGGGAGTGACCTCTATAACGCCCATCTCGGTTATGATTTTGGAGACACATTTGACGGCGGTATAGGGGAGTCTGCACTTTTTTAAAATTTTAGGGGAGCCCTTGGCAGTGTGCTCCATGGCAACAATGACTTTTTTAGCTCCGACGAGCAAATCCATCGCGCCTCCCATACCGGGCATTTTTTTGCCCGGTATAATCCAGTTGGATAGAGAGCCCTCTTCGTCTACCTCAAGACCGCCAAGCACAGTAGCGTCCACATGGCCGCCGCGAATCAGACCAAAGGAAACGGAGGAATCAATGAAACTGCCCCCGGGAGCGACAGCCGCGGCAGCTCCGCCTGCATTAACTGTGTGAATAGGATCGTGATTGTCGTCGGTAACAGGGCCGGTCCCGATAATTCCGTTTTCGGACTGTAAGGTAACGCGTATATTTTCGGGCAGATAATTGGGAACCAGCGTAGGAAGGCCGATACCGAGATTAACAACGTCACCGTCTTTAAGTTCCTTTGCTACTCGAGCGGCAATAAAGCCTTTGATTTCACTCTGTTCCATTAATACGGGCCTCCTTCGACGATGTAATCAACCAATACTCCGGGGGTTCTGACGTTTTCCGGCGCGATTGCTCCTATTTCTACAATCTGCTCGGCTTCGGCAATTACCACGTCCGCAGCAGTCGCCATTACGACATTAAAGTTGCTAGTAGTTCCCTTATACCATACATTTCCGGATTTATCGATCTGATAACCGCTGATTATGGCAAAATCCGCACGGAGAGGCGCCATCAGCAGATAATCACGCCCGTCTATGCTTTGCTTACCCAGACATAAGGGATTTTCCTCAACGATTGTGCCTACTCCGGTGGGGGTAAGTACACCGCCGAGACCTGCGCCGCCCGCGCGGATCATCTCAACCAATGACCCTTGAGGTACAAGAACGACATCCAAAGTGCCTTCCTGCATGGACTGCGAAGCTACCTCGGGGTTAAGGCCCACATGAGAAGTGATAAGCTTTTTAACCTGTCTATTGTGGATCAGTTTGGCTACTCCGTAGTAATCTTCTCCCATAGGTCCTCCGGGCATAGAGGCGTCATTTCCAATCATGGTCAAGTCTTTTACGCCGCATTTTGAAAGCGCGTCAATGAATTTGTGAGCGTTGCCACAGCCCATAAAACCGCCGAACATGATACTGGCTCCGTCTGGAATGAGCTTAACCGCTTCTTCCACGGATATGATTTTCGGCATATGCAATTTCCTCCAATCTTAGTATTGTGTATAAAAATGCCCTCTCGGCTCGATTGATTTTGGTCGGAGGGTATGTTTGTTTTTTGTGTCATTAATTCAGTGCCGGATACATACGTTCCTCGGAGGAGGAAAGATTTTCCTCGAAGCCGACAAGGCCGTAGTATTGACACACGGCCGGCACAGCACCCGCAGACAGCGGCTATATTCTTATCATTTATGGCGCTGCCGGAGCAGGCTTCTCGCATAGTTTATAAGATCCTCGCTTACATCCTGTACCAGCACGGCTTTGCGGACTTCAGGAATCCGTTCCCTAAGCTCGGACTGAACCAGTTCCTCGGCGGTAAGGTCAGAGGCCGGGCAGCCGGAACATTTGCCCAGAAATCTGAAGCGCACTACTCCGTTCTTAAAATCAAGCACTTGAATATCTCCGCCGTGCGTGAGCAGGAGAGGACGCACATACTTGTTCAGGACCGATTCAATTTTTTCAAGCATAGCTGCACCCTCCTTACTTATCTCTGGTTGTCCCGGAAAGAGCAAGATATTTCTCTGCACTTTCCGGGACGTTGGGGGGAAGAAAAATTACTCTTTAATATGCGCAATGTTTTTTGCCAATGTTTTTTTGTGTTCAAGGTTGCATTGACGGGCAATCATGATGCGCTGAGCCTGAGGCGAGCCAGCTCCGTGCATGCTTTCAGTGCGGTACCCCACGGCGGCAGAGCCAAGAGCGAGATTTTCGATAAGGCGCAGTATGCGCATACGGTTTTCTGTGGAAACATTGTTGATGCCTCTAAAATACTTGTTTATGACAGGTCCTAGCTTAGGATCACGCAGATCCGCCTCGGACGGTGCGGTGACGACAAGGCCGCCGGCAATATCCTCCGCAAGCCTTACGATTTCATAGGGGAAGCGGGTTACGTTCTGCTTGCAGACGTTTGCAAGCAAAAGGTCTATCATGTAATTTCCGGAGGCAGTCTGATGTCCCTCGGCCGAGCATGCGATGCCGCAGCAGTACAAAGTTTCGTTGAGATGTGTCATCTCGATAAGCTTGTCTTTAATATGACTGGCTTTGGCCACGCCGTTGTAGTCGGCGGCCACGGCTGCGGCGCCGATCAGCACATCGCCGACGCCTACCTTGCAGCCCCCGTAGCTTTGGCGGTGATAGCCCGCGAAACGTTCAACCAGCATACCGGCAAACTCGGTTTCTCCGTTGAGAAAAATGCGGTCATTTGGCACAAAAACATGGTCAAAGACGATAAGTGCCTCCACGCCGCCAAACTCGGAGTTGCCAACGTCTATTTCGCTACCCTCCAGCTTGCGGGTATCGCAGGATTGACGGCCTATAATCATAAACAGGCCGCTTGCGTCTGAAGGAACAGCAAAGGAAACGGCGTAATCTTTGTCCTCCGGCCCCATTGCGATGGTGGGCATGACAATGACCTCATGGCTGTTAATGATGCCGGTCTGGTGCGCCTTGGCGCCGCAGACTACAATGCCGTCTGCGCGGCGCTCGACTACGCGCAGGAACATATCGGGGTCGGACTGCTCGTGTGGGGCTTTGGAGCGGTCGCCTTTGGGATCGGTCATGGCTCCATCCACCGTAAGGTCATTTTTTTGACAGTAGAACATAAATTTTTTAAAGTTATCATGGTAGCAAGAGCCGTATTTTTTATCAATTTCAAATGTGGTGGAGTATACGGCGTTAAAGGCATCCATACCTACGCAGCGCTGGAAACAGGCTGCGGTCTGCTGGCCAAGCAGGCGCTGCATCTTTACCTTGTTTCGTAAATCCTCTGTGCTTCGGTGGATATGAGTAAAGCGGTTAATGCGCTCTCCCGTTTCTGGAGAAATGACGGTCATTAAGTCCTGATACTCCGGTTTCTGCGCAAGATCATAGGTCATACGCACCGAGTTGAGGGAAGGACGCAGAATGGGGTCGTCCACCGGATTTTCGACTCGTTTGCCAAACATATAAATTTCCATGGAAATTTTACGAATACTTTCAATGTATTGCTCACCTGTCATTAGAGCCATTGCAAACGCCCCTTTCTACTTTTTTAGGCCAAGAATTTCGCGGGCCTCGTCAGAGGTAGCCGCGCGCCGGCCAAATTCGGCTGCCACACGTTTGATGCGCGCCACGAACTGTTCGTTGGATTCGGCTTTCTGTCCGGCGTTGTAGTAGACATTGTCCTCTAGCCCTACACGGACGTTGCCGCCCAGAGCAAGCGCGGCGAGAGCAATTTCGTTGGAGCCTCTGCCGATACCAAATGCGCCCCAGGTGCAGTTCTCAGGCAAATGATTTACAAGAAAGAGCAAATTTTCCGCTGTGGCTTCCATACCGCCGGGGGCACCCAGACACAGTTGGAAGTGTGCAGGCTCCTGAAGAATGCCTTTCTTTATATAATATTTGGCGGTGTTGAGCATACCAATATCAAATATTTCAATCTCTGGTTTGACTCCTGCAGCAATCATTTCGGTACCGCACAGCTCCAAAAACTTAGGCTCGTTCATAAAAACCACGCTGTTAAGCCAGTTCATGGTGCCGGCGTCGAAGGAAGCCAATTCGGGTTTCAGCTCCTTAAAGGGTCTTATGCGTTCTTCCCAAGAGAAGCCCTGACCGCCGGAGGAAGTGAGATTTAGTATTACGGGGCATTTGCTCTGACGGATAAGGTTTACGGTTTCCTCAAACTTATCAAAGCGCATACTGGCGCTATCATCGTCGTCGCGGACATGAATATGTACAACAGCGGCGCCCGCCTCCCAGCAGCGGATAGCGGCGTCGGCAATCTCCTTTGGCTGTGTAGGAAGCGCGGGATTGTCATGCTTCGTGGTGACCGCGCCTGTAAGGGCAGCGGTTATAATCACCTTATCGGTGCTGTTAAGTCTTTTGGTCGGATACATGGATATACTCCTTCACTTATTCTCACAGCCCTTAAAGCTGCATATTCTCAATGATTATGCTGGTTCCCATGCCGCCTCCGGCACAAAGGGTAGCCAGTCCATAGCGGGCGCGGCGCTTTATCAGCTCGTACATCAGCGTAATTACGATACGGGAACCGGTGGCGCCTACAGGATGTCCAAGGGAAATACCGCCGCCGTTAACGTTCAGCTTTTCCGAGTCGATCCCCAGTTCACGCTGGCATGCCAGCGTCTGGGCGGCGAAGGCTTCGTTGATTTCAACAAGATCCATATCGGCTATCGTTAATCCCGCTTTGTCCAGCGCAGCGCGGCTGGCGCTGATAGGACCTATGCCCATTAACTCGGGAGCCACGCCTGTTGTTCCAACAGAGACGATGCGGCAAAGGACTGAGCAACCCGATTTTTTAGCCATATCTTCATCCATCACAATTACTCCTGAAGCGGCATCGTTCATGCCGGATGCGTTCCCTGCTGTCACTTTTCCGTTTTCCTTGAAGGTCGCCTTGAGTGAAGCCAGCTTTTCAAGACTGGTCTGGCGGGGGTATTCATCGATGTCGATGACCTCCTCGCCCTTGCGGCTTTTGATCACGACAGGGATGATTTCTTCTTTAAAACGATTCTCTGCTATAGCTTTTGCCGCGCGCTCTTGACTTAAAAGAGCGTAGCGATCCATTTCCTCACGCGTAATGTTGTATTTTTCTGCTACATTCTCTGCGGTTATGCCCATAGCAGGACCGACTCCCAGATTGGTGAGAGAGTCCCACATAGAGTCACGAAGCTCCAGATTGCCGTATTTTTTACCGCCTCGTACTCCGAAAACCATGTGCGGAGCGTTTGTCATGCTGTCCGCGCCGCCTGCCATTATGCAGACGGCTTCTCCCGCCTTGATTTGATAATAGGCCATTTGGATGGAAGACATGGAGGATGTGCAGTTGCGGTGTATAGTGATTCCGGGCACGGTTTCGGGCAGTCCGGCCTTTACCAGAGCCACACGTGCCAGATTGTTTTCAAGATAAGTGCGCTGGTAGTTGCAGCCCCAGACGACGTCGTCCAGTATGACGGGGTCAATGCCTGAGCGCTTGACCAGCGCTTGCATTACAGGAATACTTAAGTCCAGCGCGGTCAGATCCTTATATTGACCGTTGATAGTTCCGATGGCAGTACGACACCCTGCCACAATTACGACATTGCTCATGGATAAATTCATTCCTTTCGCATAGGAGAGCGGCACAGCAGCCAAATGTGACATGTGCCGCTTTCCTTTGCCGGCAAGATTTATATTTGATTGTCCGCCTGTTTGAAACGAAGGTCGGCGGCGGTGCGGACCATTTCGTCCCAGCTGGAAAAACGTGTGCTTTCGTTAACAAAATTATTGAACACAGCCTCGTCATAGATCATTTTGTCTGCGTTCCAATTCACAAAGACGGCGCTGGAATACCGAAAACCTTCAAATGAGGAAAAACGTGTGTTTTCACGCATAAAGTCCTCGCTGAATATTTGGTTCATTAGGGCTTTAAATTCCGGCGGGCAGTCCGCATAAACAAATGCCATAATTATTTCCCCTGAGCTCCGTAGAACTTTTCCGCCTGCTCAACCACATACTTTTTCCAGACAGGCTGGTCGGAGGCCATACGCGGACGGATATATTCTGACATTTGTCCGTCCTTGCCGTGAACCAGTTCGCCGTTGCTGATACTCATATACAGCAAAGGTTCGGAAGGGGGACAGCCCTCAATATGAATTGCGTTGGGATGATTTTTGAGGTATTTTCGGGTGCAGTTTCCGTGAAGAACGAGTTTTTTATCATCCACATCGTCGGGAATCTCGTTTTTGCCGCCGGCTACAACGGTAAAATCGGAACGGCGCTCGTAATCGCCGATGGCCTTCAAAGTCTCCATATTGATGGCAAGCAGCGCCTGACAGCTTGAGCAGGCTCCGTTGCAGAGAACCCGATATTCGGGCCAGCGTGAGCTCATATCGCCTATGTAGGGAACCCACATCTTCTTGTAGCAGTCTTCTATCTTTGCGCCAATAACGTCAATGTCTTCGCGTTTTGTGGTGCCAAGACCCGTCTCGGCGGCTACGCGGAAGTAGTCCACCGCTTCGGCGTCAATGCCGACAAGATCGCAGGCAATCAAGTCAACTGCCACAGGATCAAACGAGCCAAGGACACAATTGACTTCTATAGGTACGGGTGTATGAGGACTATAACCGCTGGCGGGACGAATTGCGTCTACGATGTTAATATCGGCCCGGCATACGGACCAGACATCCATCATAGCCATGGTCAGGTTCTGCTGGTGCATCTGGAGATGAACAGCGTCCTGCACTACGCCCTTGATGTTTTTAAGCGCGCAGCTGAACACCATACTGGCATGAGCCTTCAAAATAGGAAGATTTATCAGGTGATCGGCCTCCAGCAAGCGGCGGGGCAGTTTAACGTGACTAAGGTTGGAGCGATAGCCTCGAACCGCCACATTTACCAGATCCTTATCAGACTTGATGTCGTAAAGCTCCACGCCCTCTTCATCGGCAACAGCCTTGATACCTGACACCTCGTAGCATTCCATGGTATCGCAGCCGATAGCAGCCGCTTCGGCGATGACTATCTGACGGGGAGAGGCCTTTTTAACCTCGCGGATGACAGCACGGACGACTTCGGGATTGGTGCATACGGAAGTATCGGCCGGAGCTGCGTGTCCCGCGTTCGGCTTGAGGAAAACAACTGAGCCTTTTTCAATCATATTGGTAACGCCGCCCATAAGGTCAAATACCTTGGTGACGCTCTCCTGCACGCTGGGCTCTTTGGCCAACGCGACCACAGTTTTTTTGTCGGGCATTGTTGATGCCTCCTTTGCTTATGTAAATAAAGTTTACGTTAAAGACGCCCCAGCGAACGAATCACGGCGATAAGACCCTTGGTCAAATTTTCGCCGGACGCCTTAATGTCCTCTTCGCTCCAAGTTTGGAAACCCTCGCCGCTCTTGAAACCGAGCTTTCCGTTTTCCATAAGCTCGGTGAGCATTTTGGATGGTTCGGTGGAGTTTTCAATATGGGGGAAAAGATATTTGTGAATGGAATAAGTGAGGTCTGTTCCGCCTCGGTCAATGACCTCCATTGGGCCAGAGACGCCGAGACGCATACCGAAACCGTACTTAATGGCATTGTCCACATCGGCCGCATCTGCAATACCGTTTTCAACTATGGAGATAGCCTCGCGGAACAGCGCGTGCTGCATACGGTTTGCAAGAAAGCCGGGGACGTCTTTTTTGACGATTACGGGCATTTTATTTGCCGCGCGCAGAAGGCTGCACATCTCGTCTATGACGGCAGGGGCGGCATACTTTGTGTTAATGACTTCCACCAAAGGAATAAGATATGCCGGATTCCAGAAATGTGTGCCGATGATACGCTCCCTATGCACCGACTTCTCGGCGATCTCCGTCACGCTGATGGCAGATGTGTTCGTGGCAAGAATCGTTGTTTCAGGGCAAAGGGCGTCCAACTCCTGAAAGTAATTCTGCTTGACCGTCAGGTTTTCTACTATGCATTCAATTATTACGTCCGCAAAGGAGGCGGCCTCCTCAAGGCTTTCTGTAAAACGGACGCGGGAGATAATAGGGGCGATATCGCTCTGTTTGATGACTCCCTCGCTGACAAGTATGTTCAGGTTGGAGGTCATGGTTTCTACAGGGCGGCTTCTTACCTTGTCGTCATAGACGTAAATCAGCATGACCTCATGCCCGGCAGTGGCAAACATCTGTGCAATGCCGACACCCATGGTTCCCGCACCCAATATAGCTATGTTTTTAAATTCAGGCATAAATGTTTTCTTCTCCGCCTGTTAATATACGCCGTAGGGATATACGCGATCAGGCACGTCCTTATTGATCTTATCCTCGTCAATCATGGCCACCGCGCGGACAATGGTGCCGTCGCCCATGTACCAGCGCAAAGGAAATGCACAAAAAGTGAAGCGCTGCCCCTTGACCTTTTCGATGTCGCCGCCCAGGTTCTCAATGCCCATTACGTTGTTGCTAAGCAGTATTTCATGCACCGGCTCCCACTCGGGGAAGTCCTCCAGAGGAGAGTGGCCGAACTCCTTGATGTACTGCTCCACGATGCGCGGGACATAGGGACCGGGGCCATGCTCGGCGGCGTAAGTGTAAAGAATGTGATCCAGGGCCTGAAGGTCGAAGCCGACGCCCTTTACCTTATGGTCCACCAGCCAGTGGGCACCCTGGATTGACATACCGGGGCTGTACGCAAAGTAGTCATCGTTCTCACCCCAGCGCTTGTTCATACCGGTACATATAAGAACCCAATCTCCCTCGCGGATTCCGCCTTCCACCTTGGCGGCGGCTTGCTCAATATCCTCTACGGTAATTAATTCCCAATGCTTCTTGGGAATGTCCAGGCAGACTGCGTCACCGTAGTAGTTCTCCAGGGGCAGCTCGTGGGTAAAGGCACCCTCTGGAATAACGTGGGAGGGTGAATCAGCGTGGGTAGAGTTGTGCATGTGGAAATCGTTGAAGGTCTGCAGCAGGCGGTAATGCATGGGCATATGCTGCACGCGGTCGATGTGAAAGTCGCCATTCGAGGGCCACAGGGGATTGCCCCGGCCAAAGGGATGTGACAGGTCAACTAATTTCATCTTACCCATAATAAAAATCTCCTTTGAAATAAAAAAATTATTGTTAAAGACAGTACATTGCCTTAAAAACAGCGCGATAATTCAGAACGCTTTTTTGAGTATGCCCAGAATATCCTCTTTGGTTATAGGCTTACGGGGATTAAACATAAGAGCGCTTTCTTTTACGGCATCGGCGGCGATAGCGTCCAAATCTGTCTCTGAGATGCCATAATCGCGGACTGTTTTAATACCCACACGGCGGACAAGCCCGAGAACCGCTTCGCAGGTCTTGCGCGCGCCGACCTGTGCGGATTCATAGGAAGAGCAGCAACCCATGGCCTCACCAAGTTCCTTGTATTTTTCTGGATAGACCTCGGCATTGTACGCCATTACATAGGGCAGCACCAGAGCGTTTGCAACGCCGTGGGGCAGGCCGTGACGCGCGCTGAGCGTATGTGCGATGCCATGAACAAGTCCGAGATCGGCGTTATTGAAGGCAAACCCAACGATTATACA
>JAJUHD010000042.1 GCA_029268085.1 Bacillota bacterium
CATGAGAGGTGTCATTTACGACGTACACGCCGCCGGAAATGACAGATTTGACTTTTTTCCGCCATTCGCGGCGGAAATTCTGCGAAGCTTTTTTGCTGTAAACAAGTTCTTTGACAAGCTGAGGCGGAATAATTCCGCCTTTTTTTGCGCATAAAAATGCGTTATAATAGCTTAAACAGCCGTAAACGTCAATATTTCTCATGATAGGGGGCGACGGAATGTACAGACCGCTTGCGGACGAGATAAGACCGGAAAATCTGGACGATATCGTCGGGCAGAGGCATATACTCGGCCCGAACGGGATACTGCGCCGCATAATTTTAAGCGGCAATATCCCCAACCTTGTCTTTTACGGTCCCTCCGGAACCGGAAAGACCACCGTCGCGAACATAATAGCGGCGGCGACAAACAGGAAGCTCTACAAGCTGAACGCGACTACGGCCGGGATTTCCGACATCCGTGAGATAATAGACGAGCTTGACACTTTTGTCACGCCCAACGGCGCCCTGCTGTATCTCGACGAGATACAGTACTTCAACAAGAAGCAGCAGCAGTCTCTCCTTGAATTCATAGAGAACGGAAAGATTACGCTCATCTCCGCAACGACCGAAAATCCTTACTTTTATGTATTCAACGCCATACTCAGCCGTTCCACGGTTTTTGAATTCAAGCCCGTCGCAGCCGAGGATATTATACCCGCAGTCGAAAGGGCCGTAAAAATCATGGAGAGCAGAACCAATCTTAAAGCCGAGATTCAGGACGGGGTCGCAATTCATATAGCAAGGGCCTGCGGCGGCGATGTGCGCAAGGCGGTTAACGCTGTGGAGCTGCTTTTTTCCGTATCGGAAAAGACGGCGGGAATAATCAGAATAACTCTTGACGACGCGGTTCAGGCTTCGCAGAAAAGCTCTATGCGCTACGACAGGGACGGCGACGGGCACTACGATATACTCTCGGCCTTCCAGAAGTCGATAAGAGGCTCCGATCCGGACGCGGCCCTGCATTACCTTGCCTGCCTGCTCGAGGCCGGAGACCTGATCTCGGCCTGCCGGCGGCTGCTTGTGATAGCCGCGGAGGATATAGGTCTTGCTTACCCTGCGGCGATATCCATTACAAAAGCATGCGTGGACAGCGCGATTCAGCTTGGGCTTCCGGAGGCGTCCATACCGCTTGCCGAGGCCGCCGTACTGCTTTCGACCGCCCCGAAGTCCAACTCTGCCAACAGCGCGATAAAAGCCGCTATTGCCGACGTGAAGGCGGGCAAAAGCGGCGATATCCCCAGGCATCTTAAAAACGTGCACGCCGACGGCGCAGATGTCAAATCGGTGGAAAAATACAAATACGCACACGATTATCCGAACCATTATATTAAGCAGCAGTACCTGCCGGACGTTCTCAAGGGTGTAAAATATTATGAATACGGCGACAACAAAACCGAACAGCTCGCCAAAGCCTACTGGGACGCGATAAAGGAAAGGTAGTCCTCAGCGCACTATCCTGATTCCGTAGCCTTTCGCTTCCCTTATTATCTTTTCCGCCTTGCCGAGACTTCTTTCTGTTACGTTTATCCTGAGCTGCATGTCCGTATCGCTCTTATCGGCGCTCTCCCTCAGCGAATTCGACGCCATGTAAGCCCTCGCGCACATATGCTCGAACGGCATGCCGGAGGGGTAAGTCGCCGAGCAGCCGTCCGGCACCTGCGGAAATACCGCATTTATCGCGCGGTTTTCATTTTCTCCTGTCTCGCGCCATCTCGACCGTGCCGGCTTAAGCTCTATCAGTTCAAATATTATGCCGCTTTGACGAAGCTGCTCCACCGCAAGTTTCGCTTTTCCCTCACTGTCAAAACGCGCCTCAAGCTGAACGCCCATTATACGCCCTCCAGTATGATTTTTATATTATTATCCCCCAAATAACACGAAATATAAGCGAGGAAGATATGGATATAAGAATTAACGACAGACTGACGCTGAAAAATCAGCATCCCTGCGGATCTTTCGAGTGGCAGGTGCTCCGAATAGGGATGGATTTCAAGATCCGCTGCCTGGGCTGCGGCCATGAGGTTATGCTGCCGCGTTCCAAGGTTGAAAAAAAGATAAAGAAGATAGTGAGAGACGGGCAGCCTGTGTAAAATCAAATATACTTTCAATCGGTAATCCACGCCGCGGCGCGTGGATTATTTATTTAATGCGCTCTATATTATGACGGTATTCGATTTGCGGCAAAAAATATAATAATAGCGGACGAGACGGAGGAGCACTCCGTGTCGCTTTGCCGAGGGGGTGGTCTTTTGCGCGTAATTTATGCGGATATTCTGTTTTTGCTGAACTTTGCCGTCAATTATCTCCTGCTTCTTGCGACCGCAAAAATTTCCGCCGCGTATGTAAGCCGCGTTAAAATTTCTTTAGGGGCGCTGCTTGGAGCGGCATACGCCCTCGCCGCGGTACTAATGGCGCAGACTGTCATGCAGAGCATATGGTTCAAAATAGGCGCGGCGCTCATAATGCTCCTTACCTGTTTTGGAAGAGAGCGGGGGCTTCTCAGGATAACGCTCATATTTTTCGCCGTATCCGCCGCTTTCGGGGGAGTAGTTCTTGCGGCGTCGCTGGCAGGGGGAGGGGGCGTAATGGATGCTCTGGTCCCGGTTTCGCTGAAGGTGCTTCTTTTATCATTTGCCGTTTCATACGCGCTGCTGACGCTTGTCTTCAGAAAGCTTGGCAGGAGAAGGGAGGGCGGGTTTGCGCATACGGTAATAGAGTACTCGGGGCGCAGGACGGAGATTAACGCGCTTGTCGATACGGGCAATTCTCTGACCGATCCTCTGAGCGGGAAACCGGTAATAATAGCGGAAACAAAAGCCGTGCTCGGGCTTTTCGACGCAAAAGCCGCAGGGATACTCCTTTCAGACGAAGAAAACGTCTCGCATATGCTTGAGAAGCTCTCCGAATGCGGGCTGATGTTCAGACTACTGCCTTTCAGCTCCGTAGGGACAAAAAGGGGAATGCTCATAGCCTTCAGGCCCGACAAAATAATTGTAAACGGAAGGGACAAAACCGGCACTCTTGTTGCGCTGTCTTCCACAAGGCTTTCGGAAGGCGGCATTTACTCGGCGATAGTCGGAAGCGGATTAGTGGAGGCGAAAGCATGAGTTTTGATATAAAAAAATGGCTGGAATCAGTACTTCTTAAGCTAGGCATTAATCTGCCTGATCTTATACTATATATAGGCGGAAGCGATACGCTGCCTCCGCCGCTTGAAAAGGAAGAGGAAGCAAGGCTCCTCGACGAGCTGTCGAACGGAAGCGCCGAAGCAAAGCAGATACTTATCGAACGAAACCTCCGCCTTGTCGTATATATATCAAGGAGGTTTGAAAACACGGGAATAAATATAGAGGATCTGATTTCTATCGGCACAATAGGGCTTATCAAATCCATAAATACATATAATCACGACAAAAATATCAAGCTCGCGACATATGCGTCCAGATGTATAGAAAACGAGATTTTAATGTACCTGCGAAAAATAAACAACCAGAAAACCGAAGTCTCTTTCGACGAGCCTCTCAACACCGACTGGGACGGGAATGAGCTGCTGTTGTCCGACATACTCGGTACGGAAAACGACATGATCATGAGGCCGATGGAGGACGATGTGGACAGGATGCTGCTTCTCCGAGCGCTGTCAAAGCTTTCGGAGAGGGAAAAAAGCATAATCGTAATGCGCTTCGGACTCGACGGAACAAGAGAACGCACCCAGAAAGAAGTCGCGGACATGATGGGCATATCGCAGTCCTATATTTCAAGGCTGGAAAAACGCATTATACTGAGGCTCAAGCGCGAAATAATGAAATACGATGCAATATGATGAAAATGTGCTGCGGGAATTGCCGCAGCACATTTTCATCATCTGCGATTTTCGGAAAATACCGGAAGCGATTGTAAAAACCCCAAAACGCTTATTGATTATCTGCTCGAAAACTTAATTTCAGTAAAATCTCCCTCTGCGTCTGTATAATTCATTAATCAGCATAATCCTTATCAGGTCTCCGAGTATGCCTCTGCGGCCGCAGCATCCGTAATCGTAATATCTGTCGCGCTGCCAGTAAGGCTGAGGCTGCGGATACCGTCTCGGCCCCTGATCCGTTTCGTCAAAAGCTGCGCGCCTGTATGGCGAGGGCCTGCAGCATGGATTCCGGCAGCAATTGCAGCGGCGGCGCGAGGCCGACTGTTCCGCTGCGTCATCTGCCGAAGCGCCTGAACAGTTCCTGTCCTCGGCGATTTCCGGGTACATACGGCATGCCTCGTTGTAGACATCTGATGAAAGCTTCTCTAAAGTGTCTCCGGCGGGCGGCCCCAAACCCTGCGCGTCCATACGGTCGCAGGCTTTAATGATATGCGGCTGAAGCTTATAAAATATATCGGGGTAAACCAGTTGAAAGCTGATTTCTGCCTGCCGCATCTGTTCCGCATTATATGTAGGCTGAGGCTGGGGGGGCGAGGGCTGCTGTGCAAGCTGCATCTGAACGGGCTCTACCGGCATCGGCAGGATTTTGAACGGCATCTCTATCGGTTCGAGCGGCATCGGCTGGATTTTAATAGGCACCGAGATGATTTCCGCCTGTTTTGCATCCGCAGCGGAAGGAGATTGACGAGGAGGTGCGACCTGCTGCTGTATAGGCATGGTCTGCTGCTGTACGGGCATAGACTGCTGATGGACAGGCATGGGCTGCTGCTGTATGGGCTCAGATTGCGGGCGTACGCTGTTTTGTGTTTTGTATCCGGAATTCAATATAGACGGCGTTGTCATGTTTTCGCCGTAAATATCGCTTAAATTTCTGTTTTCCACGCTATTTCCTCCAAATATTATAAAGCGATGTGCGCTACACCACATTTTATGATAAACGCAGATGCGCAGAAACTTGTACGATAATATAAGATTTGGCCTCCGACCCGCGCATGTAAAACGAATCTTTTTCCTATGCGGCGGCCGCGGGCTTTACATTTTTCAAATAATGTGATATTTTACATCAAAAAACAAGAAAGAATTACATAAAGGAGGATACAAATGAAGTATCTGGTGATAGGCACGGGCGGTACAGGGGGGAGCATAGGCTCCCTGCTCGAAAAAGCAGGCAGGGATGTGACCGTTATCGCGAGAGGCGGGCATCTCGAGATGATAAAAAGCAAGGGGCTCGTCGTGGAAAACTCAAACACCGGAGCCAGGTTCACCGTACACCCCCGGGCGTACGACATGGAAAGCTACGGTGAAAGGCCGGATGTCATTTTCGTATGCGTAAAGGGCTATTCGCTTGACGGCACGATACCCTTTATAAAGAAAATCTCCAAGGAGTCCACGGTAGTGATACCCATACTCAATATTTACGGCACGGGAGGCGAGATGCAAAAAAAGCTGCCGGGGATACTCGTCACCGACGCATGCATATATGTATCCGCCACGATTAAGGAACCAGGCGTGATAGAAATGTACAACGACTCGGTAAAGATATACTTCGGAGCGAGAACAAGGGAGGAGTACCGCCCGGTGCTCGGGGATATAGAGGACGATCTGAAGGCGTGCGGAATAAATGCCGTTAATTCAGACAATATCCAAAGGGATACGATGATTAAGTATTCGTTTATCTCTCCGGTAGGCGCGACCGCCATTTATTACGGCTGTCCGATAGGGGAAATTCAAAAGCCCGGCGAGATTCGGGACTGCTATGTGTCGCTTATCAGGGAACTGACGGCGGTTTCCGCCGCTCTGGGCATCAAATTTGAAAACGACCTTGTAGAGGCGAATCTCAGGATGGTGGACAATATGGCCCCGACGTCAAC
This sequence comes from Bacillota bacterium, assembly GCA_029268085.1. Classification (GTDB taxonomy): domain Bacteria; phylum Bacillota; class Clostridia; order Oscillospirales; family Oscillospiraceae; genus UBA2658. The sequence goes on from JAJUHD010000042.1 coordinate 5,835, forward strand.
GGTGTCGCTTTTGCGGGACGTGCAGTCTGGCCACCAGGCGGAGATAGACGGACAGATATTCCATGTAGTGCGCATGGCAAGGGAGCTTAAGGTTCCGGTGCCTGCGTACGAAAAAATTGCCGCTAAGTTCGGCTTCAATTAATGAATTAATAAAGAACAAGCCGCGCCTTGATTGGCGCGGCTTCAGACTGTCAAAAAGCCCAAAGGGCTTTTTTGACAAGGGGGTTGCATGACGGCGCTCTGACGCGCCCGTCATGAGAGGTGTCATTTCCGACGTACACGCCGCCGGAAATGACAGATTTAACTTTGTTTCCGCCATTCGCAGCGGAAATTCTGCGAAGCTTTTTTGCTGTAAACAAGTTTTTCGACAAGCTTAAGCCGCGCCTTGATTGGCGCGGCTTGTTCTTTAATGCCGTTTGACGGAAGCCAAAACCCATGTATTAAATAATCCGCCTCGGGAAATACTGACAAACAGTCAGACAGTCAGATAACGAGGGGGTTTTGCGCGATGCAGAGTAAGGTAGAGATCAGCGGGATAAGCACTGCAAAACTTAAAGTTCTGAAAAACGGCGAAATAATGGAGCTTCTCAGGAGAAGCAAGGAAGGCGACAAAAAGGCAAGGGAAGAGCTCATAGCGGGAAACCTCAGACTCGTGCTATCAGTTATACAAAAGTTTGCCGGGCGGGGGGAAAATGCTGACGACCTGTTCCAGGTGGGTTGCATCGGACTCATAAAAGCGATAGATAATTTCGATATGTCGCAGAATGTGCGTTTTTCAACCTACGGAGTACCTATGATAATCGGGGAGATACGAAGATACCTGCGCGACAACAGCTCCATCCGCGTCAGCCGAAGCATGCGGGACCTTGCGTACAGGGTCCTGCAGGTCAAGGAAAAGCTCACGAACGATCTTCAGCGCGACCCGACCGTAGAGGAGATAGCAAAGGAACTGGGAATAAAAAGGGAGGAAGTCGTCTTTTCGATGGATGCTATAATGGATCCGATTTCTCTTTACGAACCAATGTACAACGACGGAGGCGACACGGTCTGCGTGATGGACCAGGTGAGCGACAATAAAAACACCGACGCGAGCTGGCTCGAGCGCCTGGCCCTTTCCGAGGCGATAGAAAGACTCAGCGAGCGTGAAAAAAGAATTCTGGCGCTGAGATTTTATGAGGGCAAAACACAGATGGAAGTCGCGTCCGAAGTGGGAATAAGCCAGGCTCAGGTATCAAGACTGGAAAAAAACGCGATAAATCAGATAAAAAAGTGCATATAATGCTTAACAAAGTCAAAAAAGTTCCCCTCCGTGGCATATACACGGAGGGGAACAATATATATGTAAGGCTTTCGCCTGATAAGCGCTTACATCATGGGTTCCATGCCGAGGGCGGGATGTCCCTTTTCGGCGAGGAAGTTCATCAGGGTCTCCGGATCCTCGCATATGGTTTCGTCGCCTATCATATCTGTGAAATTATCTATATCGTAAAGCTCCTTTGCCGTCGCGTTGAGCCTGGCTGCCACCATCTCCTTGAGAGCCTTCGGCATCCAGACAATGCGCGCCACGCCGCCGTCGGCTTTCATAAATTTCTTCGAGCCGATGAAGTGCTTCCCGTGGCCCATGAAGCCGGGGGTCTGTACGCCGCCGCCGGTCATGGAAGCCATTTCGGCGAAGGTCATTCCGAGGGGAGTCATTCCGGCATGCTCGCGGTTGACTATTACGACACCGTTCGAGCAGGGCTCGATTCCGCAGATGCACTCGAAGCAGCCGCAGCTGGTCATCGGGTCTATCATTATGGAGTACAGCGCAACGCTCTCCAGAGCGCCGTTGGAATAGGTCTTTACGGCGTCGTCGACGTCCTTCCACTTTCCTATGCGCTCGTCGATCAGGCCGCCTTTGCCGATGACGCGGCAAGGACCGTTCGGATCAAGCTCGTTGGAGGCTTTGGCGTCGAGCCAGGAAACGGCTCCACAGAGGCCGAGGCGCTCGGGGGTAACGACGCAGACGTGCGAGGGGGAGAAGGACTGGCAGAGTATGCAGGAGTAGAACTTGTCGACGTTCTCGTCGGTGAGGGACTTGAGACGCTCGTCGCGCTTGTCGTAAATGGGCGTCGCCAGATCCTTTCTCAGCGCCTTGACCTTGGAGGGCTCCGTCACTATGGTTACCTGGCACTTGTCTATGACATTTTCGAAATCGTTCTTGAGCTTTGCGTAAAGCACCTCGCCGATGTGAGCAGCCCTGAAGCCGGCGTCAAAGGCGTTCTTGCTGATACGGATACGGATCATGTCCCTCTGGCCTGTGTGCATAACACCCTCGAGGTAGTTGAGGTAGTGGTGGAATTTGCGCTCGAAAACAGGCTCGAAGTCGGACTGCATATTTTTGCCCGCGACGTCGACTATAATGCCCATGTTCATTTCTCCGCCGACAGGGATGGCGTCGAAATCCGGGCCGTCGAGTACAATCTTATGATCCTCAACCTCGGAAAGCTCGACTGCGCGGCAAAGCTCAAAGCAGTCGTTCCTGGAGCCGTCTATCTGTACGCGCATGTCGCCGCGCCTGATAATCTCGCCTTCAAAAGCGGGAGCAAGGCAGAGCGGAACGTCGACCTTGGTGATCTTGATCTTGATGTCTCTGGCCTCGAGAGAAGTATCGACGAAATCCTTCGTGTTTTCCTGAACGATAAGGCTCTTCGGTATGCGCCAGATGTTGTTGGTTTCATTGGTGATGACGGGGAAGCCAAGCGCTATGGCGCCGCCGCCGCATGCGACCGTCATGTCGCTGAGGGGGGCATAGGCGTTTACGAAAGCGAATATGCGCTCAAAGGTGTACTTGCACATTCCGTAATAGTCCCCGGCGGGGATGTTGCCGAAGATCATGGCTGCGCGCAGCGCGACCGAAATGACGTGCGCCACGGAGGAAAGGTCGTCGCCCAGCGTTAGTATGCGAACCTTGAAGTTCATGTTGACTCCGGCTCTAACGGCCTGCTGGATTATGCCTCCGACGAGAAATACTATGATGCCCTTGGACTGATAGTCCTTTATTATGCTGGCCGCTTCCTCGTCCGAGGGGGCGGGGCCGATAAGCACCGCAACGCCGGGTATGTCCTTTGTTACGAGGGGAACGCCCAGCTCGCGGATTTCGGCGTCCGAAAGATGACCGTGATAGTCTCCGGTGTAGGGGTTTTCTTCAAATACATATTTCACAGCTTCTATGACTTCTGCGGAAAGCGCGGTCGCTATGCCCGTGGAAAACACGTCCTTGACGCGGCGCTCGCGGGTCATCATGGACTTTATGGTGCCGAGCGCTTCCTTAAGCTCTCCCAGCGTGCCGATTTTCTTCGCGGTGAAGGCGTAAAGGCAGGGAAGACTGTAAGCTGTATCAGGGAAGGAAACTTTTTTGTCCGCTCCGAACTTTGAAAGCGCCTCGTCGACGGATTTTACCGCCAGCGCATACATTTCGTCCGAGCCGTTGAATACTCTATCTATAAGTGTCATATAAACCTCCATTAGCTCCTCACATAATACCGTATGCCTCAAACAGAGCGTACGGCATGTGGCGCGTCTGCCGCTTGCCGGCGAGCGGCTCGCCTATTTTTGCTGACGGCGCTGTTTCGGCCCCGTCTGCGGTCATTTAACCGATAAGTCGATTTTCCGCTTGATAACCCTTATTTCCTCCACGGCGGAAGGAGAAATATCATATGGCGATTTGCCCTGCCTGTCGGCATCGGCTATTTCCGCGTTATAATGTATAAAACCTAAAAAATCTTCCTCAGGTACGTTTTCCATGATGAACTTCTCGTCATCCGGATTTCTTATCTTGTTTGCGACCACCCTGACGCTTGGTACAAAGAGGTCGGAAGCAAGCTTTTTTACATTGCGGTAGGTCTGTATGCTCCTTGCGCCCGGCTCCACGACTACTATAAAGTTGTCCATGCAGCCCGCGGTACCCCGGCCGAGATGCTCCAGTCCTGCCTCCATGTCCATTATCACGACGTCCTCTTTGCCTATTATAAGGTTGGAGATAATAGCCTTAAGCATGACATGCTCCGGGCATACGCAGCCCGTTCCGCCTGTTTCGACCGTGCCGAGAATCAGGAGCCTTACGCCGTTTTTTGCCTTGGCGTACTGTGCCGGAATGTCGTCCACCCTGGGGTTCAGCCTGAAAAACTTGCCCATGTTGTCTTCGGACGCGCCGGTGCGCTCGTTTATAAGCTCGCGCATTTTTGAAATCGGCGTTATCTCCGAAAGCTCATCCTCGGTAAACCCGAGAGCGAGCCCGAGATTGGCGTCTGGGTCAACGTCCGCCGCGAGAACGTTTCGTCCTTCCTCGGCGTAAAGCCTTGCAAGCACCGCGGAAAAGGTAGTCTTGCCGACTCCGCCCTTGCCCGTTACCGCAATTTTCATTTTCGTACCTTTCTTAGATGCCGAGAGCGGTTCTCTTGGCCTCAATGCCCTCTATAATGCTGGCCGCAAGCTTCGAGGGATCCATATTGATTATAAAGCCCGCGCCTACCATCTTTCTCGTGCCCTCGGTGATAAGCTCCATCATCTGCGAGGAGCCCTTGACCTGCGGCTCGATGCCGAGGTATGTATCGATGCCTGAGGCTATGACGTAGTTTGCGATTGAAACCGCCTTCTCGCTCATCCATTCGGGAGCGCAGCCAACTATCGGAAGCTTGGCAACATCTACGTTCCATTCCTTCGCTATACCCGTGACGAGAAGGAGGATGCGGCTGATGTCGACGCAGGAGCCCATGTGCAGAACAGGCGGTATATCGGCAAGCTCGCAGACCCTTCTGAGGCCCTCGCCGCAAAGCTCCTTGGCTTCCTTCTGCAGGAGACCCGCCTTTGCGGCCGCCTGAGCCGAGCAGCCTGTCGCAACTATGATAATATCGTTCTTCAAAAGCTCCTTCATTATTCCGATATGAGAGAGATCCTGTCTTACCTTCGGGTTGTTGCAGCCGACAATGCCGACGGCTCCGCGGAGAACGCCGGATTCAAGGCACTCGACAAGCGGCCTGTATGTTCCGGTTACGTCGACGTGGGAGTTCGTAACGGTGTCGAGCCTCTTTATGATGGCTTCGCAGGAATAGCCTACGACAGCCTTCTGCTTATTCGAGGGTATGCAAACGTTGCTGCCCCTGTTGGCAAAGTTGTCGATAGCCATTTTCACTATTTCGCGAGCCTGGTCAAGAGCCCTTATCGGATCGAAGCGTATAAATTCAGAGTCGGGTATGCGCGCTTTTTCGGATGTCGTAATGAACTTGGTGTGGAAGCACTTCGTGAGAGGTCCGAGAGCGGGGAAGATGCACTGAACGTCGACCACTATAAGCTCGACGGCTCCGGTAAGGATGGCGCCCTCCTGCTGGAGGAAGTTGCCCGCCATCTTGACGCCGTGGCGCATCGTGATCTCGTTTGCGGTGCAGCAGAGGCCCGCTATGTTTATGCCGTGCGCGCCCTTGCTCTTTGCGTAGTCGATGAGGTCGGCCTGATTTGAAGCGGCGACGATCATTTCGGACATGGCGGGGTCGTGACCGTGGATGATGATGTTTACCATGTTCTTGTCGATAACGCCGAGGTCAGCCTCCGTAACCTTGGGGGTGGGAGTTCCGAACAGGATGTCCGAAAACTCGGTGCCCATCATTGAACCGCCCCAGCCGTCGGAAAGACCGGTGCGCATGCCCTGCATGACGAGGGCTTCCGCGTCGGAGGTGCAGCCCATATGCGTCATGTGCATGATGGTAGCTATTTCGCGGTCGATAGCGCGGGGGGCAATCTCAAGCTTTTCCCAGAGCTTCTGACGCTCTTCCGTGGCGCGGCTCAGGAAACGAAGCTCTCCGAAGGGCTTGCCGTACTCCATAAGACCGATCTCGGCTACCTCGTGAGCGATCTCATAAATATCTCTGCCTTCGGTTTTTACGCCCCATTCGTTTGCGAGCTTAAGGAGCTTTTCCTCGTCCTTTACGACATAGTTCCCGTCCTTTGAGGAAACGTGAAGGACGTGCGCAATCTCGCGGCCGTGGTCGGAGTGCGCTGCGGCGCCGCCCGCTATGAAGCGGACGTAGTTTCTGCCGGCTATTGCATGAGCGTCGGCTCCGCAAATACCCCTTGAGGCCTTCGGCGTTATGCGGCAGGGTCCCATAGAGCAGATGCGGCAGCAGATGCCGTCCTCACCGAATTTGCACTGGGGAGTCTGGTTCTTTTTCCTGTCCTCCCATGTTTCGGCGCCGGCCTTGATCGCGAGTTCTCTGAGGATCTGATTGTTGTTTTCCATGGTTTCGATTGAAGTAAAGATGCTCATAGAATTGTTGTCTATCGGTCAGATGCCGATATACTTCTCCTCTCTTAATATGGGCAGTATGTTTATGATAACCTTCCATAGCTCCGTCATTTTTTGCGTTCATGACATCACTATTCAAGTATACATTTTAATATAAGCCAATCAGTACATCTAGAACTATTTTAAGAATTATATGATAAAATGATTGAATAAAATCAAAAAAAATACATCATTTTGCAAGAAGCTTCCAATCGATAACATTTTACCTAATGGGCGGCGTTTTTATCGATAAAAAAATATCCGATTAACCAAAAAATTGCGCTGCATCATCCTCCGGTTTTTGAGATAATTTCAGCCGCTGAGGCATTATTTTCAAAAGAAATAAATATAATGACTAGGGACAGTGTTTTTTTGGCGGGAGGTGTCAATATGCAGTGCAGGATTGCCGATCTGAGATGCAAAGAGGTTATAAACGTGTGCGACGGCGAAAGACTCGGCTTTGTGGACGATGTTCTTGTGGAACTGCCGTCCGGACATGTTTGCGCAATCGTAGTGCCGGGAGAGTGCAGGTGTTTCGGCCTTTTCGGGCATGACGAGGACTACATAATCCCCTGGGAGTGCATCGTCAAAATGGGTGAAGACGTTATTCTGGCGGAGGTACGAACCGATCATAGAAAATCGAGAAGATAAGATAAACGGCGGCCGCCAAAGCGCGAGCCGCTTTTTATTTACGTCAAAATTATATATAAATTTGTTTTGAAAAATATAAATATATTACTGCGGTTTAATGTTTTTCTGAAAATAAAACGTGGTTTTCAATAAAAATACACAATTGTTTATGTTGAATTTTCAGCTTTATAAAAAGTTTGAATATTCATTAAAGGTGCAATATTATTCATGGCGCGGCATAACCGAAGCGGATCAGGACAGGATGCGGCTTGCGTTTGCAAAAGCAATTTTATTTCAGTGCGGCAGCTTTTTCTGCCATCCTGTCACTATGTCGGCCGCTGCATGTGGGAATTGAAGAGAAAAAGCCGAAATAATACATAAAATGCATTCCCGGCGGAATTAATAAAACAAATAAGGTAATTATAACAGAAAATGCTTGCAAAATGGGGTACCTTGTGCTAAAATACCAAAGCATTACACATGGGGGGAGACCGGGGGCCTTGTGCCGCAAGGTTGGCTCTTGAGGATGAACTCCCCAGAGGGTATGAACTAAAAAGGAGGACAAAACATGTCAAACGTAATTTCTATGAAGCAGCTTCTGGAGGCCGGCGTGCATTTCGGCCACCAGACAAGAAGATGGAACCCGAAGATGGCGCCTTATATTTATATGGAGCGAAACGGAATCTACATTATCGACCTTCAGAAGACCGTGAAAAAGCTCGAAGAGGCGTACAGCTTTGTGCGCTCGCTTTCCGAAAACGGCCAGAGCGTTCTTTTCGTGGGCACCAAGAAGCAGGCCCAGGACGCGATCAGAGAGGAAGCCGAAAGGGTGGGGATGTTCTTTGTTAACGCCCGCTGGCTCGGCGGAATGCTCACCAACTTCAAAACTATGAGGACGAGGATAGACCGGCTCAACCAGCTCCGCAGGATGCAGGAGGACGGTACCTTCGATATGCTTCCCAAAAAGGAAGTAATCAAGCTCACAAACGAGATCGAGAGGCTTGAAAAATACCTCGGCGGCGTCAAGGAAATGAAGAAGCTGCCCGGCGCGCTCTTTATAATAGATCCCCGCAAGGAGAGAAACGCCATATCCGAAGCGAGGAAGCTCGGCATCCCCATCGTAGCCATCGTGGATACTAACTGCGATCCGGACGAGATAGATTATATAATTCCCGGCAACGACGACGCGATACGCGCAATAAAGCTCATTTCCCAGACCATCGCCAATGCGGTTATAGAAGGCAGGCAGGGATCCGACGCGCTTCCCGCGGCGGAAGAAGCGGAGCAGCCGGAGGCGAAAGAGGAAACGGCTGCCGAGTAATAAACAGACGAACCGAAAGGAAGGAAAATATATGGCATTTACCGCTAAAGATGTTCAGACTCTGCGAGAGACTACCGGAGTCGGCATGATGGACTGCAAAAAGGCCCTCACCGCCACCGACGGAGATATGGAAAAAGCTATAGAGTGGCTCCGCGAGAAGGGGCTCGCCGCATCGCAGAAGAAGGCTTCGCGCATAGCGGCCGAGGGAATGGCTTACGCCGCAGTAATAGACGGCGTCGGCGTGGCCGTCGAGGTCAATTCCGAGACCGATTTCGTTGGAAAGAACGAGAAATTCGTAGCGTTTGTCAAAGGAGTCGCCGAGACTATCGCGAAGGGCAATCCTTCGGACGTGGACGCGCTCATGGACATGAAATATGCAGGCACCGATCTGACGGTCGCCCAGCAGCAGCAGGAGATGGTGCTCGTCATCGGCGAGAACATCAGAGTACGCCGCTTCCGCCGCTTCGACAAGGGCGTTTCCGTGCCCTATATCCATGCGGGCGGCAAGATAGGCGTAATTGTGAATCTTGAGGTTAGCGGCGGCATCGAGGAAAAGGTAACCGAGCTCGGCAAGGACCTCGCGATGCAGATAGCGGCTCTCAACCCCCTGTTCCTTGACAAATCCCAGGTGGACCAGGCCACCCTCGACAAGGAAAAGGAAATACTGATGATTCAGGCGAAAAACGACCCGAAGAACGCGAACAAGCCAGAGGCGATAATCGAGAAGATGGTTTCGGGCCGAATCGGCAAGTACTATAAGGAAAACTGCCTTATGCAGCAGGATTTTGTAAAGGATCCCGCGGTGAGCGTCGAGCAGTATGTCGCTTTCGTTGCAAAGCAGCTAGGCGGAACGATAGCCCTCAGGGATGCAGTTCGTTTTGAAAAGGGCGAGGGCATCGAGAAGAAGGAAGAAAACTTCGCGGACGAAATCGCGAAAATGATAAATTAACAGAAACCATAGACGCGCAGGAGAAGCAGGCTTCTCCTGCGCTCAGCTTGTCGAAGAATTTGTTTACAGCAAGAAAGCCTCGCAGAATTTCCGCCACGAATGGCGGAAAAAAGTCAAATCTGTCATTTCCGGCGGCGTGTACGTCGGAAATGACACCTCTCATGACGGGCGCGGCAGAGCG
>JAJUHD010000043.1 GCA_029268085.1 Bacillota bacterium
ATTCTCCTTTAAAAAAGTAATGCCCGACTTATCGGGCACCACTTTTTTAAGGCAACACCGCACAATGGCGGATAAGAATATATCAAGCTTATTGGGGTATGAAAAAGACTGCACTAAAGGTTTTATCCTTCGGTGCAGTCCTTACTTTCGAGTCTGCGCTTGAAGAGAGTCGGTCAAAAACTTACTTGTTTTCGTAAATCCCTAAGTTGAACTCCCTTTTGCTGCTCTCTTTTTGCATATAGTTTACCTTTTGCCTTTGTCGTAAATCTCGCCGAGAGCCCGCGGCGCGCGGTTCGTCGAGGAGAAGAACATCAAAAGCAGGAGTGTCAGAACATAGGGCAAAATCATTATGATATCCGAGAAGGCGCTGGAAAGCCCCAGTACCTGTGCAAGCTGATACCCCGCTGAACGCGCGAAGCCGAACAGGAGGCACGCGCCGAGCGTCGGCCCGATCTTCCAGTTTCCGAAGATGAGGGCCGCAATCGCAAGGAAGCCGTAACCGGCGTATATGCTCGGTGAAAAGCTCGCGGAAATCGAATATGCGAAGCAGATACCGCCGAGGCCCGATAGCGCGCCGGAAATCATGACGGCGGTGAAGCGAATTTTCGATACGTCGGCACCGGCAGCATCGACCGCGTGCGGGTTGTCACCGCAGGCGCGAAGGCGAAGTCCGAAGCGGCTCCTGTACATAAGGTAGGCCATGAACAGGGCGATGACGATGATGATTGGCTCATAAATATACACATCGGTAAAGAACGCGCCGAGAACAGGTATCTTAGAAATTCCCGGAACGGTAAACTTTTCGCAAACACCCAGAACAAATTTGTTGGTGGGCTTGCCTAAAAGCACCGTATTGATCTGGCTCGTGAAGAAGGCGGTCAAAGCCACGGCAAGGATGTTGATGACAACGCCGCTTATGACCTGATTTGCCTTGAAAGGTATGCAAAGAAGCGCATGAAGCATCGCAAATATGGCGCCGCCTATTGCCGAGAATATGAGCGCGACGAAAAACATCTGGCTCTCAAGCCCCGAAAGGTCGCCACCCGTAATCGCCATTACGACCGCCGCGCCGAAAAACGCACCGAAGCCCAGAAAGCCTTCCAACGCGAGGTTAGTGATTCCGCTGCGCTCGCTGTAGATTCCGCCGATTGCAATGATGAACAAGGGCAGCGCAAAGGCCAGTCCCTGAATAATGATGGTATTCATGCGTTCTCATCCCCCTTTCCGCCGATTTCGTCTTCAGTTTTCGTCTTAAGGCCGGTGACTTCTTCTCTTGCCTGAGCAACCCTGTACTTGATATAGGCTCCGCAGGCCGAGAACAGCAGGATAAGCCCCGTTATAACCTGTGCGATCTCCTGAGGTACATTCATAATAGAGCTCATATAGTTGCTGCCTTTTGAAATTACCGTTACAAGCAGCGACGAAAACAATATTCCTATCGGATGCGAATTTCCAAGTAGACATACAGCTATCGAATCGAAGCCAACCGAAGTAAGTACGCGCGGCTGGATGCTGTTATAGTATCCGAGATACAGCGTTACGCCCGCAAGGCCGGCAAGAGCGCCTGAAATCGCCATTGAGGTAACCGTACTTTTCCCGACGTTGATACCCGCATACTTTGCAGCCATTTTGTTAAGACCTACAATTTTAAGCTCATATCCGAGACGGGTACGGTTGAGAAGGAAGAGGACGAGTATCGCTACGGGGATAGTAAGAATGAACGCAAGCGGGATATCCATCTTTAGTCCGAAAGCCGGAACGTCAACGAGCGTAAGCCTTGCGGCTGTGCTGACAGGCTGGGACTGGCGCGAAATCGGGTTTACATAATACACATTGATAAAGTAGCTTATAACGTATTGGAATATGTAGTTCAGCATGATCGAGGCGACAACCTCATTGATATTAAACCTGTGCTTAAGCCAGCCTATCAGCGCGCCGACAGCCGCGCCGCATACGAGGCCTATTATGAGTACAAGCGGCATTGCAATCACTGCCGGCAGCTTTGAATAACCAACCAGAACTGTAGCCACAAAGCCTGCAACCAGCATCTGGCCTGATACACCGATGTTGAAAAGTCCCGTTTTAAGGGCGACGGCAACGGCTAGTGCCGCAAAAATCATTGGAGTCAGAGCGTTTATCATGCTCGTAAGATCAGTCAGGATGCTCTTTTTTGCCGCATATTCAGGCTTCGGCACTATGCCGCTGCCCTGAAGGAAGCTGAGAAACGCGGTAAGCGGGTTTTTGCCCAGACAGAGAAGAACAATCGCACCCGCGATAATGCTCAGAAGTATCGCAAACAGAGGGATCGAAATCGATTGGTGCTTTTCGTCGCCCAGTACATTAAGGAAGCCGCGGGTAGCACGGTTAAACGAAGTCCTTGGTTTCTTGTTCATACCGATTTCACCCCCATCATAAATTCACCCACCTGATTGGCTGTCAGCGTTTCGGCAGGGGCGATGTTCAGCATCTCTCCGTTATACATGACGCCGATGGTGTCCGCAAGACCGATTATTTCGTCAAGCTCCAGCGAAATAAGAAGGATTGCCCTTCCCGCGTCGCGCTGAGTAAGTATCTGTCTATGTATATTCTCAATCGCGCCGATGTCAAGGCCGCGTGTCGGCTGAACAAATATCATAAGCTCGGAAGAAAGCTCAATCTCCCGCGCTATGATGGCCTTCTGCTGGTTTCCGCCGGACATCGAGCGGACGACCGTTTCAATGCCCTGCCCGCTTCTGATATCATAATTCTCAATAAGCTTCTTTCCGTGCTCGTCGAAGGCTTCTTCCTGCAAAACACCCTTTTTGCAGAACGGCTCCCTGAAGTATTCCTTGAGCGCAAGGTTCTCTGCCAGATTAAAGTCAAGAACCAACCCAACCTCCTGCCTGTCCTCGGGGATATAGGATATACCGGCCAGAGTGCGATCCCGCACGCTCAAATTCGTTATGTCTGTTTCCTTTAGGAATATCTTTCCGCCGCTTACGGGAATGAGGCCCGTTATCGCATCGGCGACTTCAGTCTGTCCGTTGCCGGAAACGCCGGCAATCGCAAATATTTCTCCGCTCCTGATTGAAAATGAGACATTCTTTACAACCGGGAGCCCGTCCTGATTTTTAACAGTGATGTTTGCAACCTTTAAAACCTCCGCGCCGAATTTCGCGGGGTTCTTATCGATGCTGAAAACGACCTCACGTCCGACCATCATGTTGGCCATGGTCTTTGTAGACGTCGTCGCGACGTCCAGAACGTCTATAAGCTTTCCTCTGCACAGGATGGCGCAGCGGTCGGCAACTTTTTTGATCTCCTCCAGCTTGTGAGTGATAAGTATTATGGTTTTTCCCGCATTGCGCAGCCCGCGGATTATATCAAGCAGGAACTCTATTTCCTGCGGCGTCAGGACTGCGGTCGGTTCGTCAAAAATTAATATTTCCGCCTCGCGGTAAAGCATCTTCAGTATCTCGACGCGCTGGCGGGTGGAGACATTGACATCCTCGATCTTTTTGCGGGGATCCACCTCCAGTCCGTAACGCTTTGAAAGTTCGGCGATCTTTTTATCCGAACCTTTGATGTCCACAGCCGGCAGAATACCAAAGAGCCTTGCTTTCGGTTCCTGTCCGAGAACAATGTTTTCCGTGATTGTATAGTTCTCAACCAGCTTAAAATGCTGGTGAACCATTCCGATGCTCAATTGAGTGGCGTGCGCGGGCGAGGCGATGCGGACCTTTTCCCCTCTGATCAATATCTCGCCCTCGTCCGGCTCGTACATGCCGAAGAGCATACTCATCAGAGTAGACTTTCCCGCTCCGTTTTCGCCGAGAAGCGCGAAGATTTCGCCCTTTTTTATGGCGATCGATACATCGTCGTTTGCGACGATACCAGGAAAGCGCTTTGTAATATGGCGCATTTCAACAATATATTCGTCCATGACGGCTTTCTCCTTTGTCTGCGGCAATAACCGTGCGATTATGTATATATTCTACTCGTTTTAAGGCGGAGTGTCAAAGGAATTTGCACAGTTTTTTTAAGCTGCTATTTAGAAAGCAAGCAAGATTAAAGCAGTAAAACAAACCGGTACGGAGCACAATTCAGCTCCGTACCGGTCTTTGCGGTTTCAGTTGAACTTATCTGAGTTTCTCCCTTTTCCTCAGATATTACTCAAGCCCTACAAAATTGTCGACTGTGGTCTCGCTGAAGTTAGAGGGAGGAACGATCTTGCCGGTCTTAACGAGCTCGTAAGCATCTTTAAGCGCCTTGAGGGTAGCCTCGCTGAGCTGCTGACGGCCTTCTTCGGAAACATAACCGGTGGAGTCGGTGTCTGCATAGAGGGTATAGTTGCCGCCCTTGAAGGTGCCGTCCGCGATAGCGTTGAGCTGACGCTCGACGTTGATTGCCATGTTCTTCAGAACAGATGTGAGAACTATGTTGGCTGTACCGTTCACACCATCATCGTACTGGTCAACGTCGCAGCCGATGACCTTAACGTCCTTTGCTTCCTTGGCAGCCGTGAAAACGCCGTTGCCGGAGTTGCCTGCCGCGACGAACAGGATGTCAACGCCCTTGTCGATAAGCGCTTTGCCGACAACCTTGCCGGTATCGGGATCGTTGAAGTTGCCGATATAGTTGCCTCCAACATTTGCGCCGGTGACGTCGGTTCCGGCATAGGATGCGATTTCAACGCACTCAGCCTTGGTGCCGAGCTTTGCGTTTGCGTACTTAACGCCGGCTTCAAAGCCGTACTGATAGTTTACATTGGAGGGATATGCTATGCCGTTGACAACGGCGACCTTGCCGGTCTTAGTTTCCATAGCGGCAGCGATGCCAGCGAAGAAGCCGCTCTCCTGCTCAGCAAACTGCATTGCGTATATGTTTGAGACTTCGACATTCTTGGTGGGATCGGCGGGATCGGAGGGATAGGAATCGACAAGGATGAACATCTTATCGGGGTTCTCCTGAGCTACAGTCGATATGCCGCCGAACTGATAACCCGGACATACAATAACATCATAGTCAGCCACAACATCAGCTACTGCATTAACGGCATTTGCCATATCGGGTTCTTGAACGGGAGTAACTGTCGCATCGGGATGAGTCGCGATGAAAGCCTTGATACCGTCATAGTTGTTCTGGTTAAAGGAACCGTCATCAACGCCTGAGGGGCTGGTTACGATGGCAATCTTAAGTCCGGCCGCAGTCGGCGAGGCCTCAGGAGACGCAGACGCCGGAACATCGGTAGCTGTTGCAGGCTTCTTAGCTGTGCAGGCCGCAAGGCTCAGAACCAATACAATTGCAAGGGTCAGTGCAAGAATCTTTTTCATTTTTTACCTCCATTATATCCATAGAATAATATGGTTTTTGGAACTCGCATCTGGGGTATGCTTTGCCATATCCTCAAATACGTCCTTTATTATAGTATAGATTTAAATACTTTGCAAGTAAATTACACCATATAAAGATAATTTTGCTAAGCTTCTATTTTTCCCTGAAATCGAAGCCGGCCTTGAATGCACGGCTGGCAAAGGCTTTTTCCCAGTCTGTAATAGGGTGCAACTCCACCGGAGGAAGCTCGAGCAGCCCGCGCGACAGAAGTCTGACTGCGGGTTCGAAAGGACCGCACCGGCTTCCCACTATCGAGACTTCGTTTACTACGATCGAGGATAGGTTCGTCTCCGTATTACCCGCGTATGTACTCTTGAGAACAATAGTTCCCCTGCTCCGAACCAACTTCATAGCGGCTTCAATGCCTGAAGGCGAGCCCGCGGCATCCACAACCACCTCAAAACGCCTGTCGCAGGCCGTTGCGGTTTTCGCAAAGCTTTGGAAGCGGCGGAGCTTATCCTCATGCTTGCCCAGAACCGTTACTTCCGCGCCGGTCAGCGCGAGTACCTGAGCGATAAGGAACGAAAGCCTTCCGTCGCCTATTACGCAAATCTCCTCGGACGGGCGTATCTGTACCATTTCGGGTATCTGGAGTGCCGCAGCCAGCGGCTCGGCAAAGACCGCTTGCTCGTCAGGAACATTGTCGGGCACGGCATGCAGAAGCCGTGTCGCAGTCGTCATAAATGGCGCAAAGCAGCCGTCCTTCCGCGCGATGCCAATGCATTTTCTTGATTCGCAGTGGTGTTCCCTGCCGGTCTTGCAGTACAGACACTCTCCGCAGCCCTCGTTTATTTCTCCAACGACGCGCCGTCCTATGAGCGCGGGGTCGTTCGACTTCTCAACGACGCCGACGAATTCATGCCCCAATATACCCGTAAAATCCGGCTTGTACCCTTTCATTATTTCTCTGTCCGTATTGCATATCGCGGCGAGCGATATGCGGACAAGGCTCTCATGGACCTGCGGTTCAGGCACAGGCAAATCGTCCCTTAGCATTGCCTGCCTGCCGTCAAAATATAAACCTTGCATTACAGCACCTCACCTTATTGTACTTTCCTTATATTAACACAGAACCGGATATAAATCCATATTTAACTTGTTCGGACAATACTGCGGCAAAAATACTTTTTTAAATAAAACTTTGGTAAACTTTAGTACTATGTCGATTTAATTTGTGAAATTATACATTTAATTTGCTGGTTTACTTTAAAGAATTGCTGTATTGCACAAATTTCTCTTTATTTTGTCGAACATATGTGTTATTATACTTTTCGGCTGATTGGAGAGATCAGCTAGCACTTTGAAAGAGGGAGAAAATATGGATTCAAAACTGAAGGAAAAATACGGTCTGCCGGTGGCTATCGCAATGGTAATCGGCATCGTAATCGGCAGCGGTGTTTTCTTCAAGGCGGAAAAGATTCTTAATGTCACAGGCGGCAATCAAAAACTCGGCATCCTCGCATGGCTCATCGGCGGCGCGATCATGGTCATCTGCGCTTATACTTTTGCAATAATGGCAACACGTTACAGCTACGTTAACGGTCTGGTTGACTACGCGGAAGTAACTTGCGGAAGCAAATATGCCTACCTGCTCGGCTGGTTTATGACGACCATTTACTATCCGACTCTTACAAGCGTCCTTGCATGGGTCAGCGCGCGTTTCACCTGCGTTCTTCTTGGCTGGGACATTACCGGCGGCGCATGCCTTGCGATCGCCGCGTTTTTCCTCTGCACCAGCTACGCAGTCAACGCGCTCTCTCCTCTCCTTGCGGGCAAGTTCCAGGTCACAGCGACAGTGATCAAGGTTATCCCGCTTATCCTAATGGGCATCGTAGGTCTGATAGTCGGTCTTTTAAACGGCCTGACAGTTGAAAACTTTACAACTGTCGTTGATCCTTCCAAGAGCACCGGCAACGCTCTGTTCACCGCAGTCGTTGCAACGGCGTTCGCCTATGAAGGCTGGATAATCGCGACAAGCATTAACGCCGAGCTCAAGGACGCTAAGAAAAATCTGCCCCGCGCTCTTGTTATCGGAACAATCGCAGTCATCATCATCTACATCCTTTACTATATTGGCCTAACCGGCGGAGTTACAAATGAAGTCATGATGCAGGGAGGCCAAAACGGCGCAAAGATTGCTTTTGAAACAGTTTTTTCTAAGGCTGGAGGAACCGCACTCTTCGTATTCGTTATCATCTCCTGCCTTGGGACTCTTAACGGCCTGATGCTCGGCAATGTGCGCGGAATGTATTCACTTGCCGTCAGAAACGAAGGCCCCAGACCCGATATGTTTAAGCAGGTCGATCCCGTAACCAACATGCCCACGAACTCTTCTATTTTCGGGCTTTTCCTCTGCGGTTTCTGGCTCCTTTATTTCTATGGAGCAAACCTTGTTGAAAAGGCTTGGTTCGGACCTTTCTCCTTCGATACATCCGAGCTTCCTATAGTAACGATTTATGCTTCCTATATCCCGATCTTCATTGCAATGATGATAAAGGAAAAGGAGCTTGGCGCTTTTAAGCGCTTTATCATGCCTATCCTTGCAATCTGCAGCTGCCTGTTCATGGTTTACGCCGCCTGCGATTCTTATAAAATAACCGTTCTCTATTACCTCGCAGTTTTCGTGGCATTCATGATCGTTGGCGTCTTCTTCATTAAGAAGAAAGAGCCGGTGCAGAAACCCGCAAAAAAAGCAAAAAAGAAATAAGCTGAACTTTTAAATGCCTCCGAAAAACGGAGGCATTTTTGTTTTCCGGTAAAAAAACGAAGAACCGTTCCGGTGATGGCAGAGTACCACCGGAACGATCCTTGCTTATACCAGCAGGCAAAGCCTGATGATAAGTACTATTCTTCGGGAACTCTTATCTCCTTGATATAAAAGTCCCTGCCGCTGAGCACATCGAAATCTCTGTTCCCGCATCTTGAGCACGCGCCGTTTGATTTAAGCACGTTGAACACCGTATTGCAGGCCTTGCATATCCCATTGCCGGGCATAATCTCAATTTCCAGCTTGGTGTCCTCCATAAAAGTTCCGTCAACAGCCGCGGGATAACACTCCTCAATATATTTAGGTACAACAGGAGACAGCTCTCCGATCTGAAGGACTATCGTATCGACCTTTGTGATACCCTGTTCTTTGGCCAGTTCATCGACTACGCGGACGATCTCCATTACAAATCCAAGCTCATGCATAAATTATACCCGTCTGCTTCAGCGTTTGCAATAATATTTTAGTCTTTTTTAGCAAAAGCATCCTTGACCTTTCTTACCGCGATCTTTCCCTCGCGCTTGAGCATCGTCTTGAGTACCACGGGCTTAATCTTTTCAAAAGAAACCCCTTCGCCGTCATAGACTTTATCAAGGTGAATGGCGTCAAATTTACATTTTGTGGTGCATTGTCCGCATCCGACGCACATATACTCATCGACAACTGAGGCACCGCAGCCGAGGCAGCGCTCTGTTTCCTTCTTCATCTGCTCCTCGGTGAAAGTCAGGCGGCTGTCGCGGAAGGACTTGCTGCTCTCCGGATTATGTCCGGGAGCTTGACGCGGAGTGTTGTCATAGCCGCCGATGATAAGGCTTGACTTATCGAGAGAACGGTATTCTCTGCGGTCGCGTCCAAAGGTCAGATCCTGACCGGGCTGTACGAAACGGTGCAGCGATATTGCCCCCTGCTTGCCGGCCGCAATCGCGTCGATGGCAAACTTAGGTCCGGAATAAGCGTCGCCGCCCACAAATACGTCGGGCTGTGCTGTCTGGTATGTAAAGCCGTCAGCTAACGCCACGTTCCCCCGGCCAAGCTCAACCTTGCTGCCCTCAAGCAGTTTGCCCCATTCGATAGACTGCCCGACAGAGAGAAGGACATAGTCCGCGGGGATGGTAATGACATTGTTCTCATCATATTTGGGCGCAAACCTGCCGTTGTCGAATACGGAAATACACTTTTTAAACTCGACGCCTGTAACCTTGCCGTTCTCAACTATGATGCGTTTCGGCCCCCAGCCGTTGTTAATCTTGATGTTTTCTGCATTCGCTTCCTCGATCTCGTCGGGAAGGGCGGGCATTTCGGATGCGCTCTCAAGGCAGTACATATTGACTGTATCCGCGTTCTCGCGTACAGCGGTGCGCGCGACGTCAATTGCGACGTTGCCGCCGCCGATAACTACGACGTTGCCGGAGAGCTTCGCTTCCTTGCCGAGATTTACATTGCGCAGGAAGTCAACGCCAGCGATTACGCCTTCCGCATTCTCGCCCTCGATGCCGAGCTTGCGTCCGGCCTGAGCGCCGATTGCGAGATAGAAGCCTTTATAGCCTTGGGCGCGCAGCTGGTCAAGCGTGACGTCCTTGCCGACCTCGATGCCGGTCTTAAATTCAACGCCCAATTCGCGGAGTATATCGATCTCGGCGTTAACGACGTCCTTCTCCAGACGGAAGGATGGAATTCCGAGCGTCAGCATTCCGCCAAGCTTCTCCTGCTTTTCGAAAACGGTTATGGAATAGCCGTCAAGGGCAAGATAATAAGCGCAGGAAAGTCCTGCGGGACCCGCACCGACGATTGCGATCTTTTTGTCGCTGTAGTTATGGCGTTTTTTCGGAACGAAACGGACATCGGATCTCAATTCCTGATCGGCTATAAACTTCTTAATTTCGTCAATCGCTATGGGCTGATCGATTTCGCCGCGGGTGCACTCTGATTCGCAGGCGTGCGGACAGATGCGTCCGCAGACCGCAGGGAACGGATTTTCTTTCTTGATAAGGTCGAGGGCCTCGGTATATTTGCCCTGTGCGGCAAGCCTGATATATCCCTGAACGGCGATATGAGCCGGGCATGTGGATTTGCAGGGGGACGTGCCGGAATCGACGACATTCTGACGGTTGATGCGGTAGTCCTTGTTCCACTTTTCCTCAGTCCACTTATAGTCACGCGGGGTCACCTTTGTGGTAATGTCTGTTACAACAGGCTTCTTGGAGCAGAGCTTCTGTCCGAGGCGGACGGCGTTCATAGGGCAGTTTTCAACACACTGGCCGCAGGCGACGCATTTTTCCTTATCGACTCTCGCAACATAGTTTGAACGGGACATATCGTTGTTCTTGAACATCGTGCTGGTACGCAGCGCATAGCAGCCGCACCCGCAGCAATTGCAGATAGCGTGGGTCTTGCCAGAACCGTCGGTGTTGGGGATCTGATGTACCAGTCCGTTTTCTTCGGCTCTCCTAATGATTTCATATGCTTCCTCGCGGGTTATCTCGCGTCCGCGCCCTGTGCGGATATAATATTCCGCGGCATGGTCGAGCTGGATGCACATATCCTCTTTAAGGTGTCCGCAGCCCTCACCCAATATTTCTCTTGAGGTACGGCAGGAGCAGTTGGAAACCGAGAACTTGTGTGCCGCATCAAGATAATGGGAGATTTCTTCATAAGAGCAGACGCGGGAGTTTCCGTCGATCGCTTTTTCTATAGGAATAACGCGCATGAGACCCACGCCGACGGGAAAAGCGCCGGAGGACTTGGGTCCGCGCACTCTGCCGTAGGCTTCGAAAGCCTCGGCGATCTGAGGATACTTATAGGGGTTTGTGGGATGGTTCGTCATCATTTCCATGATGCCGGGTATCCATGAATCGTACCAGAACTTGTCGACGCCGTCGATAGTGTTGACAAAGCAGACACCAGCATCGGCAAGCTCGTACAGGCAGCGCTTTGTCGTTTCAAGGTCCTTGCCGCAGGCTTTCGCAATCTCCTCAGCGCTCTTGCGTACGCGGAAGTCCATGCCCATTGCAACCTCCGCCATTTCGTCCGTAACGACAGGCTCTAGGATCCTGTATTCGGGGTCGTCCCATGTGTAAGATGCCTGAAGGCCGGATTTCGCGCCATTCTTTTTATTACCGACTTTGTTAGCAAACTCCAAAACCTTTTGTTTGTGTTCCATGTCTCTTTTCCTCTCCTAAATTGCGAAACCTTTGCAGGTTCCGTTTAATACGCTTTCAGGTCATTGCAGCCTTGGTTCTGGTATGTTTACCGCACCACAGACTGCGCCACTCTTTTGTTAATAACATAACACTCTATACACCCGGTGTCAAGAATTCTTGATTTTTACTAATTATTTTCAGCATTTTTACTTGCATAAACACAACGGTTTATGGTATAATATACACCTGGTATGTGGTTGTACCACTTTATCCCGGAGGTATGGCAAATGGAATTTACAAGACTGAATGCACCAACGCTTAAGGAACTGTTTATTGAACAGCTCGAAAACTTGATATTATCCGGAAAACTGGCAATCGGTGAAAAGCTCCCTTCAGAGAGAGAGCTTGCCGAATCCATGCATATTAGCCGCAGCGTCGTCAACGCGGGTCTTTCGGAGATTGCCGACAAGGGCTTTCTGGAGATCATCCCCCGCAGCGGCACCTATGTCGCGGATTTTCATAAAAAGGGCAAGCTCGATACGCTGGTTTCGATAATGAAGTTCAACGGCGGCACGCTGCCTGACGCTGATATCCTTTCAATCCTTCAGATCCGTAAGGTGCTGACAGCTCTCGCCCTGGAGCTTGCTATTCCTAAAATTACGGACGATGAAATAAAGCAGCTTTTCAAATGTTCCGCCCAGCTTGATAAAACTAACGACTGCGCGAAGGCGGCTAATATTGTTTTCGAGTTTGATCATCTGCTCTGCGTTTTTTCCGGCAATACGTTGCTTCCGCTTATATTCTATTCATTCAAAGCCCCGAACACGACGCTGTTTGAAAGATTCTTCCGGCTTCACGGCTTTGACGCGATGCGCAGACGTACGGACGCTCTCTGCGTTGCGATTCGCGCGAGAGACCTTGAAACTGCCAAAGAAGTCCTGGCAAGCTCGATTGAAGAGACGATCTCCGGAAGCACAAAAATTTACAGATAAAAAACCGGAAATACAAAAAGCACGGGGAAATTATGGCGAACCTATAAAACTTGCATTGACCGAAAAGCCCCCGATCACAGGATGGCAAAACTGTGATCGGGGGTATTGATATTTCGTGAAAGAAATGATAAAAGCTCTGCAATACTCTGTGCCTATTTTTTCCCTGTTCCGTTCAGGGCAAAATCCATCAGATATTTGCCATAGTCGGACATTTTTATCTTTTCGGCAACGGAAAGCAGCTTTTCGTTTGAAATCAGCCCCGTTTTATAAGCGACCTCCTCGAGACATCCGATCTCTTCACCCGTTAAATTTTTATAGTCCCTGATTGCGCAGGCTGCGTCGAGAAGTGAGCTTGAATTGCCGGTATCGAACCATGTGACATCCTTATCCAGCGGAACGACACTCAGCTCTCCCATTTCGAGATAAGCGCTGTTCACGGAAGTTATCTCGAGCTCTCCCCTGGCCGAAGGCTCGACTCTCTTTGCAATTTCAATTACCCTGCTGTCATAAAAATACAGCCCGGGAATAATATAGTTAGATTTCGGATGCTGCGGCTTTTCCTCGATGCTTATGACCTTGCCCGATGAGTCGAACTCCACCACGCCGAAGGGCCTCGGATCCTCCATATAGCAGCCGAAAACAGTCGCTCCCGTTTTGCCGCTCCTTGCCGCCATCAGCTTCTCGTGTAGATTCCTCCCGAAAAAAATGTTGTCTCCGAGCGCAAGGCAGGAACTGTCGTCTCCTATAAAATCGGCTCCTAGTATAAACGCGTCAGCGATGCCGCGTCTCTCGTACTGCTTGATATATGTGATCTTCGCTCCGAAAGTATCCCCGTTGCCGAGAAGATGCTCAAACTGCGCCTGATCGTCCGGCGGAACGATTATAAGGATATCCGTTATGCCCATCTCAAGGAGCAGTGAAAGCGGATAATAGATCATTGGTTTATCGTAAACAGGCAGAAGCGGCTTGCATACGGAATGTGTTATCGGGTAGAGGCGGGTACCCTTACCCGCCGCAAGAATAATTCCTTTCATTAAAACCTCCGATAGTGCGATTTGCGGTTCTTGTCTGAGTATATCACAACACGCAAATAGTGCAAGCGAATCTGTCCAGCTTTTAGCATTTAGTTAACATAATAACCAAAAATAATGTACGAGATGTACGGATGATACCAGACTATTGTACTCATTCAACAAGCCGTGCTATATATTTTTCTGCAATATGCTCAAAAAACAATTGATATTTTTCGTTCTATGGTTTATTATAATTTACTGCTGAGGTGAGAAACTCAGAAAGGAAAAAACGAGGAGTGAAACTATGCAAAATTTTTTCTGGATAGGCTTTGCAGGCGCATTGATCGCACTGTTATTCGCCTATATTCAGAGAAGCAGGGTCTTGAAGTTTTCCGAAGGAAACGAGGCCATGCGGAAAATCGCCGCTTCGATCCGCAAAGGTGCAAACGCGTATCTTAAGCAGCAGTACAAAACTGTCTCAATCGTATTCTTAGTAGTGTTCGTCATTCTTTTAATCATGGCGTTTGCCACCGGCGGCGAAATGCTTTCTGAATTCACGCCGTTTGCATTCTTGACCGGCGGTCTTTGGTCTCTGCTGGCCGGATTTATCGGTATGAAAATCGCGACTCAGGCCAATGCGCGTACGGCACAGGCGGCTTCCGAAAGTCTAAACAAGGGTCTTAACGTTGCTTTTTCGTCGGGTTCCGTTATGGGCTTTACTGTAGTCGGACTCGGCATACTAGATATATCGATCTGGTATCACCTGCTCTATTATGTGTTCAAAGTAACCGATCCTACGGCTCTTGCCAACATCATGGTCATGAACGGCATGGGCGCTTCCTTCATGGCGCTGTTTGCACGTGTCGGCGGAGGCATCTATACGAAAGCTGCCGACGTCGGCGCCGACCTCGTAGGTAAGGTTGAAGCCGGTATTCCCGAGGATGACCCGCGCAATCCCGCAACGATCGCGGATAATGTCGGCGACAATGTCGGCGACGTCGCGGGAATGGGCGCTGACCTGTATGAATCCTATGTCGGCTCTATCCTCGCTTCCTTCGCTCTTTCGACTGCGGCAGGCTATGATTTTAGCGGCATGCTCCTCCCCATGCTGATCGCGGTATGCGGAATTGCCTGCTCTCTTATCGGCTCGTTCTTCGTCCGCACAAAGGAAGACGCAACGCAGAAATCCCTTCTTAAATCTCTCCGCACAGGCACTTATCTCGCGGCCATCCTTTCCGCAGTGCTTGCGGCTCCTCTAACCTATTACACCGTGGGTAACTGGGGCGTCTATATCGCTATTCTTTGCGGTCTTATCGGCGGCTGCGGCATCGGATATTTTACCGAATACTATACTTCCGATACATATAAGCCCACGCAGGAACTTGCGGGCGCTTCAGAAACCGGATCTGCAACCGTTATCATCGGCGGTCTTTCCCTCGGAATGAAATCCACAACGGCTTCAATTCTGATTGTTTCAATCGCAGTCGTTGTCAGTTTCTTTGCCGCAAAGGGCACAGGCAATTTTTATAACGGTCTTTACGGAATCGGCATTGCCGCAGTTGGAATGCTCTCCACTCTTGGCATCACTCTTGCGACCGATGCATACGGTCCTGTTGCCGACAACGCGGGCGGCATAGCGGAAATGTCGGGTCTTCCCGAGGAAGTCCGCAACCGTACGGACGCTCTCGATTCTCTCGGAAATACCACAGCCGCCACCGGCAAGGGCTTCGCTATCGGCTCCGCTTCGCTGACCGCTCTTGCTCTGCTCGTCTCCTATGTCAATATCGTTGAGGCGAAGGGCGTTGAAATGAATCTTTCTCTAACGAACCCGACGGTTCTCGTGGGTCTGTTTATC
>JAJUHD010000044.1 GCA_029268085.1 Bacillota bacterium
CGATGTGACGCTTCTGGGCGGGGGCGGGCACCGTACGGGCGAAAACTCGCAGGGCGGTCAGTATAAAAAGCTCCGCACTCAAGCTAAGAAGTTCTGGCCCGAAAGCGTCGAAACAAGGCGCTGGTCGGCGCAGGACTGCATGACGCCCGACAGTGTCCCGTATATCGGGAGGTATTCGCGCTCACGCCCCGACTGGTATGTCTGCTCCGGCTTCGGCAAATGGGGCATGACAAGCTCGATGGTCTCGGCTATGCTGATAAGCGGCAAAATCGCCGGTGAGAAACAGCCTCTTGCGCCGATTTTTTCTCCGCAGAGGCACACGACTCCGCCTACGGCAAAAACGATTGGCAAAAACGCGCTTCAGGCGGCAAAGGGCCTCGGCAGAGATATGTTCGATTCGCCGAAAGACAACATTAAGGACTTGCCAAACGGTCACGGCGGAGTAGTAGAATACGGCGGCGTCAAGTACGGCGTCTATAAGGACGACGACGGGAAAAGTTATATCGTGGATATCAAATGTCCGCACATGGGTTGCATGCTCGAATGGAACCCTGATGAAAGAAGCTGGGACTGTCCCTGCCACGGCTCGCGCTTCGATGTTCACGGCAGGCTTATCGATAATCCCGCACAGGAGGATGTGAATTGCCGGATCGAATCCTCCGAGGAAATGAAGAAAACAAAGTGACGCCCGAAAGGGCGCCGCTTTTATAATATATTTACAGCGTTTTTGCCATACACACTGATTCGGGCATATTTGCATACGGCCCGTAATTCTCGATTATTTCATAACCGAGGCTACGGTAGAGAGTTATAGCCGGTTTAAGCGGTTCTCCTGTTTCAAGTATCGCCTTCAGATACCCGGCTGTTCTTGCCTTTTCCTCTAAAGCTCTCATAAGATATTTTGCATATCCTTTTCCGCGACATTCTTTTCTTATGAAAACACGCTTTATCTCCGCGGTATACTCGTCATATCTCTTAAAACTGCCGCAGCCGACGGCTTGTCCGTTCTCGATAATGAGCAGCACGTCTCGAATATCCGTGCAAGTGTTGTACTGATCGTATTTTTCCCGCTGCTTTTTTCCGCCGACTATCTTGTTCAGATAATCATCAAGCTCGCCGCAAAGAGTGATGAATCTTTTGTCGTCTCCATTGGTATCAATAAGTTCCATTCCGTCCTCCCCCACAATTAATGCCGTTTTTTGGCAGTTACGTTTTCCACATGGTACATTGGGAAGAGCAAAAAGTCAAGAGCATGCGGAAATTATAGTCGGTATATCATATAAATCAAAAGCACTCTTGCATGATATTGCCTAAATACGCATAGAAAATGTCAAAAGGTTATTCCCTTATTATATGTAAGGGAACTTTCATATGACATATTTTCGTGACCATTATACCTCTTTCTACATATGATGTAGTGAGCGAGGCTGTGTGCCCGCTCGGGGTGATACCAAAGATAACAGAGACAAAAAACGCGGAAGAGAAACCTCCTGCCGCGCTCAGCGGCAGGAGGAAAATATCTGACTAATGAAGGGAGGAAACTCATTGAATTGTAGAGACTGCTGCCGCAGCACCATCTGTCTCGAGGTGGTCATAAGCGTAGTTCTAGGCGCTGCTGTCGGCGTCCTTTATGCGTTCGGGTTCATCACCGCCCTTACAACGGCGGTTTGGATCCTGTTCGGGCTGGCAGTGCTGAATTTGATACTCCTTGTCGCAGGACTATATACCGCTTCAATTTTCAGAAGGACACCGCTGGCAAGGTGTCTGTGCTGCAAGGGCGGTATTTTCCTGGCGGGCATCATCGGCACCATCGTGATGGCTCTGGTACTGCTTTCGATTACCATCATAATTTCGGACACGGTCGCGGCTCTGGTCGCGCTCTTAGTATTTTTCGCAGCCCTGATGGGAATCGAGTCCATTTTATTCATTAAGTGCCTGATCTGCGAACTCTGCCCCTGGCACAATGAGTAATAGCGGAATGATCTAGCACAAAAGATAAAAGGCTGCCGTAAAAGCGGCAGCCTCAATGCTTATCTGTCAGACGATCGAGCCGCCGCCGTCAACTGCTATAAACTGTCCCTGAACATAGCTGGAGGCATCGCTGGAGAAGAATATGATCGGACCGTTCAGCTCCCCTTTGTTTGCGGGACGGCTTGTGGGGTTTATGTATGAATACAGGCTGAGAAATTCTTCGGACTTGAACAATCTTTCCGCTGTCATTTCACTTTCAAAGAGACCGGGGCCGAGAGCATTGACTGTTATGCCGTACTGCGCATAGGATGCGGCAAGACCCTTGGTAAATCCGAGGACGGCGGCTTTTGTGGTGTTGTAGGAATGACGGATGAACAGGTCGCTTTTATCGGCGACGATTGCGTTGACAGACGCGATATTAACTATTTTGCCGTAGCCTCTTTCCTTCATGTGGGGGATAACGTATTTGCAGGTAAAGACAAGACCCTTGATATTGACTGCGATAACGTGATCCCATTCCTCCTCGGTTGCCTCATCCACCGCGCAGTGCTCTGCAACGCCGGCGTTGTTAAGCAGAATATCGATTTTACCAAAGGTGTCAAGAACTGTCCTAATCGCGTTTTTAACTTGTTCTTCTTTCGTTACGTCACACCCGATTGCAATGACCTTGCGGCCGGTTTTTTCAACAATATCGTCTCTGACCGCCTCCAGCTTTTCAAGACGGCGCGCGAGGATAGCAACATCGGCACCTGCCTCCGCATATGCCAGTGCAGCGTCTGCTCCAAGACCTGCGGAAGCACCGGTAACGACTGCGACTTTTCCGGTGAGATCAAACAAATTACTCATGATCAGAACTCCTTTTAAAATATTATTTGCATATAGTTACAGAACGCAACTGGTTGCAGCATTACAATTTGCAAAGTAGCATTGCCGCCCAAACGTGTCAATAGACATTGTTGCAGCGTTTGTCTGTTTATTTGGCACTCTAAAATAAATGTGTGAATGTTTACCAAAATGCAACAAAAGATACCGTCTGAAATACTTCGGACGGTATCTTTGATAATATGATGTTAAATTATTACATTGCTGCGGCGATAGCTCCTGCAAGCATTTCAAGCTCAGCTTCCTGCTCGGGTTTTATCGAGGACCTGATTGTTACGACCGGCTCAATTATGGTCATGTTTTTCATTCCGGAAACAATTTCGCGCATTAGTTTTCCCGCCTGCGGCGCCCATGTGCCGTTCTCGATAAAAGCGACTGTGCGGTTCTGCAGAGCGTGCGCCCTGAGAGCGAGCAGAAGGACCTCCATTGCGGAGAAGATGTCCATGTTGTAGGTCGCGGAGGCAAAGACGATATGACTGAAACGGAAGCTGTCCGAAATAATGTAAGAGGTGTGCGTTGAGGAAACGTCGTACATCTGAATGTTACGGATGCCTCTGCCGGCGAGCTTCATCGCAAGGATCTCGGCGGCGTTTGCGGTGTTCCCGTAAATTGAGCCATAGGGGATGATGACGCCCTTTTCCTCGGGTTCCCACGCTGCCCATTTCTGGTATTTTCCGACGTACCAGCCTAGGTTTTCCCGCCAGACCGGACCGTGCAGAGGGCAAATCATTTTTATCTCAAGTGCACAGGTTTTTTTGAGCAGAGCCTGCACCTGCATACCGTATTTTCCGACGATGTTTGAATAATAACGCCTTGCGTCAGGCAGCCAGTCGGCTTCAAAGTTCACCTCGTCGGCAAAGATATTCCCGCCCAGCGCACCGAAGGTGCCGAAAGCGTCGGCGGAAAACAGGATCTTTTCACAGGAATCGTATGTGACCATGACCTCCGGCCAATGCACCATCGGCGCCATATAAAAGTTTAGAGTATGCCTGCCTGTGCAGAGCGTGTCCCCTTCATTCACAATGACGGAACGGGAGTCGACATCGAAATCGAAAAACTGCTTAATCATCGCGAGTGTCTTCGCGTTAACTATAAGCTTAGCCTCCGGATGACGCAGGACAAGCTCGCCGAGCATAGCGCAGTGATCGGGCTCCATGTGGTCTATGACCGCGTAATCGAGGGGCCTTCCGCCGAGCAAAAATTCCAGATTTTCAAAGAAGCGTCCGCTGACCGCCTTGTCCACGGTGTCAAGCAGGACGGTTTTTTCATCATCTATGAAATAGGAGTTATAGGAAATTCCTCTTGGAATGGGGAAGGCGTTTTCGAACAACGCAAGCCTTCTGTCGCTCGCTCCAAGCCAAAATATATCATCGGTAAGTTTTCTTGTACAATGCATATGTGTTTCTCCGTTTAGTTTATATCTGCCTCAGCAGAGTTTTGTGCCCTAGAAAGGGCGGTTTTAATATAAAATTATTCTTCCTTCTGTAAAAGCAACCGCCCATCGCTATTCTTTCCCGTAAACGTGCCGTTATTGACAACGACCGCTCCGTTTACAATTACAATGTTTATGCCTTCCGGCCTGCCATCCTCGGATTTGCCCGGGCCAATCTTCTTTTCATCAAAAACAGTAATGTCGGCATAATAGCCCTCTTTGAGCAGCCCGCGCTCTTTAATCATGAAGCGCTCAGCCGCCATACCAGTCATCCGGTGAATCATATCCTTGAGAGCAAGCCCGTTATCGCGTGCGATTTTGAGGAATAGAGGGAAGCACAGGAAGCAGGCGGGATTTTGTTTACCCTCTTCCTCGATCCACGCATCCGTCATGAAATAGCAGTTGGGATCCTTCATCAGGCGCAGGATGATCTCGTCCGTCAGGTATCTGTGCATAAGGACGCGTCCCTTGCCTTCGCTAAGTTCGACGAGCCTTATATAAGCATCGAGCTCCGAAACGCCCCACTCCTTGGCGATCTGCACCACGGTCTTGCCGATAAGC
The DNA here is from genome assembly GCA_029268085.1 of Bacillota bacterium. Classification (GTDB taxonomy): domain Bacteria; phylum Bacillota; class Clostridia; order Oscillospirales; family Oscillospiraceae; genus UBA2658. The sequence goes on from JAJUHD010000044.1 coordinate 4,847, forward strand.
GCTTCATGTCCTTTGGCAATCCATGTAATAACTATGTCGTTAAAATTGAAGCCCAAAACCCGCTTCGTCAGCCCAATTTCGAAGGCCAGACGAATTTTAGCTAGTCTGCTGCCGCGCTTTTCCTTAGGAAGCGAAAGAAACCAGGTCGGCAGAACGACAGTGATGACCGAAGCCCCGTAGGTCAGAGAATATGAGTCGTATTTATATGAAAAACCTTCTTTATTAAGCTCATTAATTATTGAAAGGGATTCGTCAACTGTCTTCCAGCTCTTTTCACCGACGAAAATAAGATGAGAGTTTTGGAGCTTCACTCCCGTATCCCGAATGAGCTGCACCATTTCGTCCTGCGCGCGCAGATTGTGCGCCCTGCCGCCGACAGGTGGATTATATGAGGTGGAAGCGGCGGAATTGGCTCTGATGTGAACTGTGAGGATCTTTCCGTGCTTTGCGCATATAGCGGCGGCGCGCCGCAGTTCCTCGTAGGGCGCGTAACGGTCCGGTTCGTACATGAGACCAAACGAGATGCCTGCCGCACCGTCCCTGAGCGCCTGCTCAAGGATATCCTCGGTATGCCTGAGCTCGTCCTCGGTCAGCTCACGGCTGTCATAGCCGCAGACACCAATCCTTGCGCTCATGTGGCCGTAGAGGGGGACAATGTTTAAGGGCAGGCTTTTTATCGCCGCAGCAAATGCGGGAAGGGTGCTGGTATCGCCGTCAATATGGCAGAGAGAAAAAAGTCCGCTTCCGAGAAGTCCCTTATTCTGCGTATCCTTGTCATACCCAAAGGGCGAAAAGCCGCAGTTGCCGGTGACCTGCGTCGTGATACCCTGCTCAAGAAACGGCGAAAAAAAGCGATCATTGTCCTTACGCGCAGCAAACCAGTCGTTATGCGAGTGAACGTCGATGAATCCGGGGGAGACTACAAGCCCCGAGCAGTCGATGATTTCGTCGGCCTCCTCCTGAATATCGGTACTGATCTGCTTAATTCTGTCATCCTCGATAAGTATGTCCGCGAAGTAAGGCTCCGAACCTGAGCCGTCTACGATCCTCCCGTTTTTCAGCAGCGTTTTCATCAGTAGTCACCTCAAAGCATGTTTTAATACTAAGATACTACGTTTGGCTGTAAATGGGAAGAGGGGGAAAGAAAATTGCTTATAAAACTTAGTCTTCGCAGACCTTGTGGGGGTTAAGGATATTCTTTGGGTCGAAAACGCTTTTAATACCGCGCATGAGGCGAAGAGTCTCGGGAGAAAGGGTTTTGTTCAGATAGGGCTTCTTTGCATAGCCGATTCCGTGCTCGCCGGAAACCTGACCGCAAAGCTCACAACCCTTGGCGTAGAGCTTTTCCATTGCAAGGGCGAGGCGCTTTTCCCATTCTTCGTCGGAAAGCTCGTCCTTCAGAATATAGGCGTGCAGATTACCGTCGCCGGCGTGGCCGAAGCTCTTAATTCTGATGCCAAGCTCCTTTTGAAGACTGTGCGTATATTCGACCAGCTCACCCACGCGGCTGCGCGGAACCACTATGTCGGCCTCGTCCATATAGCTCGTGGAGGCTTTAATAGCTTCCAGAAAAGCACCGCGCGCCTTCCAGATAGACTCTTCGCGCTCCTCGGTATCGGAAATCAGGACATCCGCCGCGCCCTGACTTAGACAGATCTGCGCTACACCGTCATAGGAAGCTTCGATCTCCTCCGCCGAGTTGCCGTCGAATTTCAGCAGCAAATAGGCGTCCGCCTGATTATCCGGAAACTTTTTGCCCAGATACTCCTCTGCATCGATGATTACTTCGCGCTCCATAAACTCGATTGCTGTGGGAACAGCTTTCGATTTTACGATGAGCGGAACGGTGCGGATGGCCTGTTCGAGCGAGGGGAAGGGAACAAGCAGGCTGACGATCTTCTTCGGCAAAGGGAGCAGCTTGAGCGTTGCTCTGGTTACGATACCGAGGGTGCCTTCCGAGCCTATAATAAGGTCCTTCAGATCGTAGCCCGAACTGTTTTTGACGACTTTTCCGCCTAGCTCGACGATCTCTCCGGCCGGCAGAACTACCTGCAAACCGCGCACATAGTCCCGCGTAACGCCATATTTGACCGCGCGCATCCCGCCGGCGTTCGTGCTGATATTGCCACCGATGGTCGCGGATTTTTCTCCCGGGTCGGGAGGATAGAACAGACCCTTTTCCTCAACATAGGCGGCAAGCTCCATCAGCAGTACGCCGGGTTCAACTGTCAAAGTCAGATTGTCTTCATCCAGCTCCAGAATCCGGTTCATAAGACTCAGGTCTAGCATGATTCCATGTTCCATTGCGACGGAAGCCCCGACGAGGCCGGTGCCGGCTCCGCGCGGTGTTACAGGGATGCTATGCTCGTTTGCGTACATCATTATTGCGGAAACTTCCTCGGCTGAGAGCACCTTAACGACAACATCCGGCCAGCTCGTAGTACCTGAAAGCTCGTCGTGGCTGTATTCCTCGTTCATAAAATCCCTTGTCAATACCCGCCCGTCATCGTTTATAAGCCTGCGGAGGAAGGCAAGATCGTTCTGATCGAAAACTTTATAACTCATTTTACAGCCGCCCTCTCTTCCTTGATCTGTTGTATCAGAACCGGAATAATTTCATAAAGGTCTCCGACAAGACCAATATTCGTAACCTTGAAAATCGGCGCTTTTTCGTCTTTGTTTATGGCAACGATCATTTCTGAATGCTCCATGCCGGCGACAAACTGGATCGCACCCGATACGCCGCAGGTGATAATGAGCTTCGGGCGGACGGTCCTGCCGCTCAGTCCGACCTGACGCTTCGCGTCGAGCCACCCAGCCTCAATTATAGGGCGGGTCCCTGCAAGCTGACCGCCAAGGAGTTCCGCCAGCCCACGCAGCAGGTCGAGGTCCTCCTCTTTTTTCACGCCTCGTCCGGCTACCACCAAAACGTCGGAAGCCTCGATAAAGGTCTCGGGCTTTTTCGGTACGACATCCAGCACCTCGACGCTGCTTTTCAGCTTTTCCGGCTCGATATCACAAAGCTTTATCGTCCCGCATTTTTTATTGCTGCGTTCAGGCGCGGTCATCACCTTGTAGCGTACCGTCGCCATCTGCGGACGGTTGTTCGGAGTAAGTATCTGCGCCATGATGTTGCCGCCGAAGGCGGGGCGTATCTGTACAAGATCGGCATTTTCGTTTATCTGAAGCACGGTGCAGTCTGCCGTCAGGCCCGTACGCATACGGGCTGCTACGCGCGGGGCAAGCTGGCGGCCGATGGTCGTTGCGCCGATCAGTATTGCCGCCGGTTTCACCTTGTTTATAAAATCTTCGAAAACGGAGGTATATGTTTCGATGCGGAAGCGCGCAAGCTCGCTGTTGTCGTAGACATGCACCTCGTCAACGCCGTAGTAGAGCAGTTCCTCGCTTTTGTCGGCGATGCCGCTCCCCATAAAAAGAGCATAGACCGGCTGGTTTATCGCTTGGGCCAGCTCACGGGCCTTTCCGATAAGCTCATAGGTAACGGGGTGGATGTCTCCGTCCACATGGTCAACATAGACGGCGATGCCCCGCCAATTACTCTTATTGACGGCAGGCTTGGCGGTGTCATGCTCCACGAACTCGATTGCGCCCTCTGGGCCCTTTTTAACGCAGAGCTTGCACATTTTGCAGGCTGCGCTGATCTCGACTTTACCGTCGTGCTCTTCTAAAGCCCCGAACGGGCATATTTTTGCCAATGCCGCGGCATTGCCGATTTTTTCCTGATGGATTATCAGTTTTCCCATAGCCTTACCTCCGCCTCAAATAAATTTCAGAGCCTTAAGCTTATCGCGAAGACGTGCTGCAAGCGCAGGACCCGAATCTTTCCAGAGCTCCTGCTGAACGTCGTGCTCCGGAGGAAAAATACGCTGTACCTGAGTTGGAGAACCGTTCAGCCCGTAGTGAGATTCGTCCCTATCCTCCATGTCGTCCAGCGAAAGAACAGAGACCGGCACGTTTTTAGTTTGCATCTTGCGTACATAAGAAGGCAAACGAGGCTGGTATATATCCTTTTCCAATGTCAGGAGGCAGGGAAATTTCACCTTGACAATCTCAACATCGTTCGGCATATCCATCTCAACTATGATTCCATTTTCCTCCACGCGGATTATCCTGCGCACGTTTGATACACTAGGTATTTTAAGCCACTCCGAGATTTCCGGTCCGACCTGTGCGGTGTCGCCGTCCGTCGTCTGCTTTCCGCAGAGGATAAGGTCAAAGTTTCCGGCCTTCCGTATCCCCTGAGCCAGAGTATAGCTGGTTGCGAGTACATCTGCGCCGCCGAAGCGCCTGTCAGAAAGAAGGACGCCGCTGTCCGCGCCCATGGCGTACGCCTCTCGTATAACCTTCTCCGCCTGAGGCGGCCCCATGCTGATGACGCAGACAGAACCACCCTCCAGCTCTTTCAGCCGCAGAGCGGTCTCCAGCGCATAGAGGTCGTAGGGGTTCATCTTTGAATCGATCCCGATGCGTTTCAAAACGCCAGTTGCAGGATCGACCTCTGCTTTGCTCGAAGCCGGTACCTGCTTGATGCAGACAATTATATTCATTCAAAAGCTCCCTTCGTAAAGAACCTGACCGGTAATCGGTGTTACCAATGCAAGCTTATTGTAACTTTTGCCTAAAATAATGTCGAGTCCAATTTCAATTCCGACAAAAATTTACGAGTTTGCACAAAAAACCATGCCGCAATAATTTTGCGGCATGGTCATGTATGTATTGTTAAATTTAGAAGACCATGTGTGACAGACTATTTTAAAGGCTACTCCGACTGCACAGCAAAACGAACCAGCTCAAAGTGGTCACGTATTGCCTGAACTGCCATTCCTCTATGGCGTATAGTAAGTGCGGTGACAATATCCTCATGTGTGCGCAATAAATCCTCCTTACGGCCTTCATGAGCAAGAATATTTCTGCGAATAGTGAATATGAATCGCTCCAGCGTTTCGTAAAGAGCCTGCAGAAGCTGCAGTATCAGACGGTTTCTTGAAGCGGATGCGATAGTAAAATGAAATTCCTGATCCAGAAAAGCGTAATAGGTTTCGTTGGTTGTGTTCCGCATATTCTCCATGATTTGCTTGAGACGATCCAGCTCCTCGTCAGTAATGCGCTTTGATGCAAGCACGACAGCCTGTATTTCGATGGCCTCACGCAGCTCGAAGATCTCCATGAAATCGACTTGATCCAGCAAAATAAGCATTCGCATGGTTTCCACCATGCTCTTTTCAAAATTAGAGGAGACATAATTTCCGGAACCCTGAGTGCTTGTAATAAAACCCATCAGGCTTAGAGTGCGCAGGGCTTCCCTAACCGAGTTGCGCCCGACCTGCAGTAACTCGGCAAGATCGCGTTCCGGAGGTAGTCTTTGCCCCTGCTTAATATTTCCTTTAATGATTTGCTCCTGAACATAACTGATGACTTTTTCGTAGGCTTTGCCGTTCATTTCTCCGCCCAGATTGCTTTCCATTCAGCTTTATCCTCCGATTATTTCTGATACAATTTATACTTCGGTAGGACAAATTTACTATGGGAAACATAAATTTAATTTAATTATCCTTTAAGAATTAACAAATTATTGATGAATTATTTCTTGCGGCAAGCTATTCTGTACCGTAAAGAGCATACTATTTATGCAGCAATAATCCGCACAAAAAGGAGGACGCTTATGTATTTCGATCCGACCTATATCTATATCGTCATGCCTGCGGTACTCTTGGCGCTGATAGCGAGCGCAAGAGTGCAATCAACGTTTAAAAGATACAGCCGACAGTATTCGGCCTCACATATAACGGGCGCACAGGCGGCACAGCGGGTGCTTTACGCAAACGGACTTACAAACGTCCGTATCGAACGCGTCTCCGGCAGACTGACCGACCACTATGACCCAAAGGATAACGTCATCCGCCTTTCCCAGCCTGTGTATGACAGTACCTCGACCGCGGCTATCGGAGTTGCCTGCCATGAAGCTGGACACGCCTTGCAGTATGCGCAGGACTATGCACCGATCAAGCTTCGCACGGCTATCATTCCCGCAACTAACATCGGCTCGAAGCTAGCGATCCCGCTCATAATTCTCGGACTCATCATGAGCTATTACGCGCGGGCTTATGTCGCGGTTGCCTACGCCGGCATTGTGCTGTTTACAGTTTGCGTTGTTTTTCAGATTATCACTTTGCCCGTGGAATTTAACGCGAGCCGCCGTGCACTCCTCGCGATTGAAGGACAGGGCTTGCTTTCGAATGCCGAGCTTGAAGGCTCCCGCAAGGTGCTCAATGCCGCCGCAATGACCTATGTGGCGGCTCTGGCGGTATCGCTTGCGCAGCTTCTGCGGTTTCTGATGCTCGTAAACGGCAGGCGCGACTAGAAAAGAAAAACCGGATACAAAGACAAAAGCACTGAAAACATTCGTTTCCAGTGCTTTTTGGTTCGGAGCGCAAGACGGAGAGCTGCGCTCTGAACCGGAAAGAAATAAAGGAAGAAATGAGCTTTGATTAAATCTTGACGACGGTTGTTAGGTACTCTCCGATGGCGTCCTGAACTTCTTCGGCCGATTTATAGCGGCCGTCGATGCAGTCGACGTCAAGCAGCAGCGTCGGGATACCGTATTTTTCCTGGATAAAGTCGGACAGGATCTTCGTTGAGGCCCAAGTGTGCTTGCAGCCGATGTGCCCAAGGAAAATAGAGGTGTTGATATTGAAATTGTCCATAAGGTATGTAATTCTGTCGCAATAGTAATCGACAGGTCCCGCGGCACCGTGGATCATCGGCAGGTTCATCATCTTGACAGCCATGACCTTGAGGCAGTCTTCAAAATCATCCAGATGTTCATAGATATCGGGATGATAGTGGCCCAGAACGTCCATTATGCAGATCGCGCCGAACTCGCGCTCCATATAGGAGTAAGCCTTGAGATCGATCCAGAGCATATTCTGGAGGAAGAGCATACGGTACTTCTCGCCGTTCATGCAGGCGCCCATGCCGAGGTCAACCATCATCTGGCCGACTTCCAGCTCTTTTTCAAGGAATACCGCCATTGCGGGGTCGGCGGCCATGCCGCTCATGCAGGCGTTCGTTACCAGAAGCATACCGGGAAGCGGGCAGGGAGTGTGTTTTCTCAGATCGGCAATTTTACCGAGCAGTTCGTTAGTTTTGTTCGCGACCTCCATGCTCGCACGCATCTTATCCATATCGAGCTTTTTGCCTGTAAGCTCCTCCATGAAGGTAATAAATTCCTTGGTCTGCTTAACAAGGTACTCGACTCCGCGTGCATCTCTGCGGAAGGGCAGGTCAATGTTGAATGCGGGGCAGCCCCAGATTTTCTGCATGACCGGATAAGCGATGCGCGAAGAGTCGCAGGGAACAGTCGAATAGACGAAAGCGTCGGGCTTAATTCCGTACTGATCCGCGAGCAGGACGCCCATCTCGACCTTATCGATAGAACACATACTCTGGTTTGTTTTCGCCTCGCACATATCGACGAACTTTGAGTTCATATCTCCTTTGGGAGCGGTACTCAGCGGGAGCTGGTCCAGATAATAGGGCTGGCAGTCAAAAGCGTAGATAATATCCACCGGCATAGGTCCGCCGAATGCAATGAGCTTTTTGCCATTCTTGTGAGCATCGCGGATCTGGCACCACTGTGCGACCTGTAAATCATATATCCATCTGCTGTCGGGATCCTTTTGAATCGTGTGCGCGAGCTTGCCTTCGACTGACGAGGAAATATAATCAGTGGTGCTCACTTCGCCGCTGATAACCTGGTTCAATAATTCATCAACAAAAGCCATTTTTTAGCCCTCCTTTTCAACCATCTCGATGAACGCTTCAGCACGGATCTCAAGCTGGCCGATGTTTGCCAGCTTTTCTTCACGTTCAAGGTAGAGAATGGGAACTCCCGCTTCCTTTAAAGCAGGTTCAAGGAACGTGTTCTCTCCGCCCCAGCATTCGCAGTTCTGCATTTTCTGATAGAGCAGACCGTCAACCTTGTATTCGACTGCTCTCTTCACGATGAAATCATGGAGCGCGTCTCGATTGTCAATCATACGCGGGCAGACGATACGATCGAGATAATAGTTTGCGATTGAACCTAAAACATCTGTTTTGTCGACTATAAGCTCGTCGCCGAAGGCCATGCTTCCGAGGCAGAGAGTGTCCGCAACAACAAGACCGCCTTTGTTTTCAATGGCTTCGATATATTTCGGGTTATCCAGAGCGCTGCCTATGATCATCAGACGCGCGCGGTGGCCGGTAACGGGCTTTCTGTTGGGAACGTCCGCAAGAAAAGCCTTAAGAAGCTCTATGTATTCCTCAATCGGCATATTGTTCTCGGAAAGCATTATTGTGAGGGCTTCGGCGCCGGTGATGACCGGATTCTCAGCCTTCTGAAGCTCAAGAACCTGCTTTACCAGCCTTCGGGCTTCGTTATAGGTTTCGATTGATTTGAGGAGCTTTTCGTCTGTGATTTTGTTTCCGGTAAGCTTTTCAAGCTCGCCGGCAAGAATTTTGAGCTCTTCCTTATAATAGGCCTTTGTTGTGGCGCTGTTCATGCGGGGAGCGCCGATCTCAATCAGGGTCTGCTCTTTGCCGCTCTTCTTCGTGTATGCCCTCCAGTTATCGTAGATCCTGACAGCCTGCATGCAGCCGTCGGACGTTACAAGACCGTCGAGTTCATATACGCCGTCGATAAAATACTGAAGAATAGATTTTGCGAAGCTGCAGCTGAAGCTGGACATCCAGACTTCCGCTTCGCTGTAGTCATTGCAGTCCGTAGCCCTGAGCCTTATCGGCAGAATGTCTGCCGAGTGAAGGATCTCCTGCGGGACGTGGCAGCAAACGACTCCCAGAGCCTTTTTGCCCGCGCCTCTCCATGCGCTGACAAACTCTTTTGAGATCCGTGCGTCAAATAGCTTTTGGTAATCCATGTGTCTCCTCCTTGTTAGCATTTTTCTGAATATTGATTAGTTAATAGACAATACGGGCTGAGTCTGCGGAAATGGCTTTAGCGGGGGGCATAACCCGCCTATTCCATGTAAAATGCTGTAAATAATCAATAAACATTAGCCGTTCAATCAATATTTATAATATATTTTATACAATTAAATAATAAAGAAATTATTTTACAGATTTGTCCCATTGTAGTACGATAACAGAAAAGAGTCCCGCAAGGAGGAACGATAGATGAAAGAACTGACCAAAGACCATATACTGAACTCGTTTAACCGCCTCCTCCGAGAGCATCAGTTCGAGGACATTACGGTCAAGATGATAATACAGGCGAGCGGAGTCTCTAAATCGACCTTTTACAGACATTATTTGGATAAATATGACGTAATGAACTACAATTATAAAAAGAAGCTCGATGAATGGGTCAAGTCTCAGAACTGCAAGAGCTGGCGGGAGCTTTATCAGAGGATATTCCGTGCAACGGATAGGGACAGGAACAGGGAGAAGAACGCTTTTTCGTATGTCGGGCCTAATTCCTATTCGGCATTCCTTTACGACTACTCATACGCGATGATCGAGCAGATAACAACCAAAAGCCGCGGGAAGCCGCTGACAAGAGAAGAGCGCCTGCAGCTCTCGCTGTTCTGCTATGGCGGAATTGCGCTGGACGTTGACTGGATAAACAAAAAAATAAGCTGCACGACGGAGGAGATTGCCGAACAGGTCTATCTCGCCATGCCGGCGACGCTCCGCGACGAGTGGTGCAACTGGCCGGTCGAGAATTAGGATAATAACAAAGAGTGCTGAAAACAAAAAGTTTTCGGCGCTCTTTTTCACCTTTCACAGCTATTCGGAATAGACTTGCGTGAGGTGATATATATGGCAGAAAATTGCCTTTCGGTCAAAATGATAGCGCTCCGGGATAAGCTGAAGTATAACGGAGAAACCCTCCTGACATATAAAATCGAATATCCGGAATTCTGCTCTTCCTGTTACCGGCTGTGCCTTGCCAAAGTCAATGAGTTTATTAGGCGCAAGGCGCTCGAATACAGAAAATACTGCGAAACGGAGCTGTTTTGCATGGCGGTTGAACAATATAAAACAGACATTGAAAACAACTTTCCGATAAGGGTGTACGAGGCGCTTCTGACGTATGAGATGACATATCTTGATACATGCATAATCAGCGTATATTTTGACAGGTATGAATACACCGGCGGAGCGCATGGCAATACAACACGGTACTCTCAGACATGGAATCTGCAAAGATGCGGATTAGCGGAG
>JAJUHD010000045.1 GCA_029268085.1 Bacillota bacterium
AAAAGCAGAGCGAGGAGCTTTCAACCAAGGTGTACGAATGGTATGCCGCCAATAAGTCGTGGATGCTCGAAAAGGGCGTCGTTGCCGACACCGGAGACGATTCTGTATATATCTCTGACGCGGTTTTGACGGTTGATACGGCAAACTCCATGAGCGAGGCCCTTGTCTATGCGCTTACGGGGCTTGCGGCTCTCTGTCTGCTCTATATAATCGTCGAGCTTGTTCTTATGGCTTCGGGCTTCTATCTCAAAGAGCGGAAAAAGAAGAAAGCCGATGAAGGCTCCGCTGAAACCGAAGAAAGCGGCGAAGAAGCGGAGGAGAGCAGTGAAGAAGCGGAGGAGAGCGGCGAAGATTCCGACGAAGAAGAAAAAATTTCTGAAGATGCTGAGGAATGCATAAAAGACGAAGAAAAGCCGGAGAATAACGGCAGTTCGGAAACCGAAGAATCTGAAGAGGACAAATAATGGATCTGACATTTTGCGCGCCCTGCCATTTCGGACTCGAAGGGCTTCTTGCGGATGAAATGCGCCGTCTGGGGCTGAATAACGTTCGTGCGGAAAACGGACGAGTCCGCTTTGACGGCACAGAGGCGGAGCTTGCGAAAGCGAGCATCAGTCTGCGCTGCGCCGAACGCATCCTCGTCGAAGTCGGTTCTTTCGAAGCAACGACCTTTGACCGGCTTTTTGAGGGCGTAAAGGTGCTTCCCTTTGAAAAATTCATCCCGAAGAATGCTGCCTTTCCGGTCAAGGGTTACAGCATCAACTCAAAGCTCTTTTCGGTGTCTGACTGCCAGAGCATCATAAAAAAGGCAGTCGTTACAAGACTTTCACAGGAATATGGGCTTTCGTGGTTTCCGGAGGACGGAGAAAAGGTTCAGATCCAGTTTTCAATTATGAACGATATAGCGACGATCTACCTCGATACAAGCGGGGAAGGACTGCACAAGCGAGGCTACCGTCCCGCCCATGTCGCGGCGCCTCTGAGCGAGACGTTGGCGGCGGCAATGGTGATTCTCTCGCGCTACCGCGGAAGGGACGATTTCTGCGATCCGTTTTGCGGAAGCGGTACGCTTGCGGTCGAGGCGGCGCTTATGGCCAAGAACCGCGCCCCGGGGCTTCACCGCAGCTTTGCGGCGGAGGACTGGTCCTGCATCGACAGGAAGGTCTGGCGTCTGGCACGAGAGGAAGCTCTTGCGAGAGAATTTAAAGGCGATTACCGTATATTCGCCTCGGATATTGATCCAAACGCTGTGGAAATCGCCAAAAAGAACGCGGAACTTGCTGGAGTACGGGATGTCATATGCTTCGAGGTCGCTGACGCGACGAAGTTCAGCAGGAAGACCGATAGGGGGGTTATCGTAACAAACCCGCCCTACGGTGAACGCATAATGGAAAAGCGCGAGGCTGAGGAACTTTACGCGGCGTTCGGCAAGGCATATTCCGCGTCTGAAAACTGGAGTCTGTATCTTCTTTCCTCGCACACCGAATTCGAGCGCACCTTCGGCAGGAATGCGGATAAAAAGCGCAAGCTCTATAACGGCATGATAAAGTGCGACTTATACATGTACCTCAAATGACGCACTGGATGGAGCAGAGTTTGACCTTTTCTGCCGTATGTCGAAACGGCAATCTGTTTTTATTTCTGCACATATGAAATTGCAAGAAAAACGAAGCAAATCCATGTTTGAAGTCGTTATGCGGGTACAATGGTGATTTGATGAAAAAAATAGCTGAATTTAGCCTTAATTTCGTCAAAATACAGCTTGCAGAATATTCCTGCATGGATTATTATAATAGTCGTTAGCACTCCATGAGAGCGAGTGCTAACGACCATAATACTTAAATATAGTTTAGGAGGTATATAAAAAATGAACATCAAGCCTTTAGGTGACAGAGTGGTACTGAAGCAGGTAGAGGCCGAGGAAAAGACAAAAAGCGGCATCATCCTCACGACCAATGCAAAAGAGAAGCCTTCGATATTCGAGGTTCTTGTAGTGGGCGACGGCAAGCAGGCAGACGGAACAGAGGTCAAAATGATCCTCAAAGTCGGCGATAAGGTCATCGCAAACAAATATTCCGGCATGACCGCGAAGATTGAAGAAGAGGAATTTATAATCGTAAAGCAGTCTGACGTCGTTGCAATCGTTGAAGGCTGATCAGGTCTTTAATTATATAATATTTGGAGGTCAAACAGGATATGGCAAAACAGATAGTTTATGGCGAAGAAGCCCGCGCGGCTTTAAAGCGCGGCGTTGACCAGCTCGCAGATACAGTTAAGATTACTCTCGGCCCCAAGGGACGCAATGTAGTTCTCGAAAAGAAGTTCGGCACCCCCCTCATCACGAACGACGGCGTAACGATCGCAAAAGAGATTGAGCTGAAGGATCCGTTTGAGGATATGGGCGCACAGCTCATTAAAGAAGTTTCCACAAAAACCAACGACATCGCCGGCGACGGAACCACCTCCGCAACCATTCTCGCACAGGCAATGATAACCGAAGGCCTCAAGAACGTCGCCGCAGGCGCAAATCCCATGATCATGCGCCGCGGTATCAAGAAGGCTGCGGACGCTGCGGTTGAAGCTCTGCGTGTAAACTCCAAGCCCGTTAACGGCACACAGGACATTGCCAGAGTCGGCACCGTTTCCTCCGACGATCCTTTCATCGGAAACCTTATTGCGGAGGCTATGGAAAAAGTTTCGCAGAACGGCGTTATCACGATTGAAGAGAGCAAGACCGCCGAAACCTATTCCGAAATCGTCGAAGGCATGCAGTTCGACCGCGGCTACCTCACCCCTTACATGGTCACCAATACCGAGAAGATGGAAGCTGTTCTTGACGATCCTTACATCCTTATCACAGATAAAAAAATCTCCAATCTGCAGGAAATCCTCTCCGTCCTTGAAGCTACGATGAAGGCGGGAAAGAAGCTCCTTATTATCGCTGAGGAGATCGAAGGCGACGCTCTTACAGGCATCATCGTAAACAAGCTCCGCGGCACCTTTACCTGCGTATGCGTCAAGGCCCCCGGCTTCGGCGACAGACGCAAGGAGATGCTTGAGGATATTGCAATCCTCACAGGCGGACAGGTCGTAAGCTCCGAGCTTGGAATGCAGCTCGACGATTTCGATGTCAACAACTTCGGTACCGCCCGTCAGGTCAAGGTTACCAAGGACAACACCATTATCATCGACGGCGCGGGCGATCCCAAGAAGATCAAGGACAGAGTCGATGCGATTACCCGTCAGATGCAGGATTCCACATCCGATTACGACAGAGACAAGTATAACGAGCGTATTGCAAAGCTCGCAGGCGGCGTCGCGGTTATCAAGGTCGGAGCCGAGACCGAGACCGAGATGAAGGAAAAGAAGCTCCGTATAGAAGACGCTCTCAACGCAACACGCGCGGCAGTTGAGGAAGGCATCGTAGCGGGCGGCGGCACGGCTTATGTCAGAGCGGCCCTCGCAGCAGCAAAGCTTCTTGACGAGCTTGAAGGCGACGAGAAGACCGGCGCGGCCATCGTTGTGAAGGCGCTGCAGGCTCCGATCCGCCAGATCGCCGAAAACGCAGGTGTCGAAGGCGCAGTCGTTCTTGAGCAGGTCAAAAAGAGCGGCAACATCAATTACGGCTTCAACGCTGCGACTGAAGAATATGTCGATATGATCGAAGCCGGCATTGTTGACCCGACAAAGGTCTGCCGCAGCGCGATCCAGAATGCGGCTTCCGTTTCCGCTCTGGTTCTCACCACAGAGAGCCTTGTGGCCAACATCCCCGAACCTCCCGCTCCCAACCTTGAAATGGGCGGCGGCATGGGCGGAATGGGCATGGGCGGAATGTACTAAGCCCTTTCCCATAAATTTGATAAAATGCCCCCGGATATTTCCGGGGGCATTTTTGATAATTATGATGAGATATCAAGCGTAAAACGCCTTTTTTGTTTAATTGATTGACGGGAATATATCCTGACGCTAATCAGACATATTTCTGCGTGGCAACGTTGAAAACGCCGTGCGGGGTTATGCGGAGAACGGGAATAACGGGCAGGCTCATAAAGCTGAGCGTCATAAACGGATCAATTTCCCCGGATACACCCAGTTCAAAAGCCCGGCTTTTCGCTGTCTCCAGTGCGCAATTGACACTGACTAAAGTATCGTCGCTCATTACACCGGCCACTGGGAGGACAACCTCACCGAAAACATCTTCATTTTTTGTTACAATAATGCCGCCTCTGCGCTCGACAATCATATTTGCTGCGGCCGCCATTTCCCGTTCGCTCGTCCCTACGACAATTATATTGTGCGAATCATGCGATATGCTAGTGGCTACGGCGCCCTGCTTCAAGCCATAACCTTTAATGTAGCCGATACCGATATGATGGCTGTTTTTATGCCGCTCGATGACCGCTATTTTAAGTATGTCGCTTTCGACATCGATCTGTTCGGCATAACCGCAGTCATCTGAGATGATCTCTCCTGCAACCAGCCCGATTATCCCGCGCGGACCTTCGGCGAGAAAATCCTTTTCAGTAAGCGGCGAGACGCTGAAGGTATTGTGTGCCCGTTCATACAGACGGGCATCGACGGCTGGGGCGGAAAAATCTCGAACAGCGCCGTCGTAGACGAGCTTCCCGCGTTTATATACCAGTTCAACATTAAAATGTTCCAGACCGTCAACGACAACAAGGTCAGCAATATAGCCCGGCGCTATGGCGCCGCGGTCATGCAGCAGGAAATACTGCGCCGCGTTGAAGCTGGCCGCTTTTACCGCCGAGATCGGATCAGCTCCGAGAGAAACAGCTTTTTTGATTATATAGTCGATGTGGCCTTTTTCGAGAAGGTCGCTGGGATGCTTGTCGTCCGTGCAGAACAGGCAGCGATCCGCCCAGCCGCCGCGAAGCAAGGGAATCAGAGCTTCCAGATTATGTGCCGCGGTGCCCTCTCTGATCATGATGTACTGCCCTCTCCTGAGCTTCTCCATTGCTTCGTTCAGGTCTGAGCATTCATGATCAGAGCCGATGCCTGAGGCGACATACGCGTTCAGAGCCTTGCCGACAAGGCCGGGAGCGTGCCCGTCTATTCTCCTCTGGTGTTTCTGAGCATCTGCGGTTTTTTGAAGAATATCCTCATGGCAGGCAATGGCTCCGGTAAAATCCATCATTTCGGCCAGCCCGAGCACACGGGGATTCGCATAAAACGGCTCGATTTCTTTGCTGCCGAGGACTGCTCCCGACTCGTCATAAGGGGTGGCCGGAACACAGGAGGGCAGCATAAAAAACACATCCTCCGGCAGATTCTCCGTGGCCTGAAGCATGTATTCTATTCCGTCCCTGCCCATAATATTTGCTAATTCATGGGGATCGGTTATAACGGTGGTAGTCCCGTGCGGCAAGGTAGCCCTGACAAACTCTTTCGGGGGAACAAGTGCGCTTTCAAGGTGGATATGAGAATCAATGAAGCCCGGGCATACAAGCTTTCCGGTCAGATCGACCTCGATTTTTCCGTTGTATTTTCCCAAGCCCGCAATAATACCCTCGGTAACGGCAATGTCCTCTACGCAGAGCTCGTTCGAGAAAACATTGATATACCCGGCATTTTTCAATACAAGATCAGCGGGTTCACGTCCGGCGGCAACTTCTATTATCCGCTTTTTCTGAAGCAGACCGGGTTCGCCGGTATAAGACTCAGACATTTGACCAACTCCTCTCCCATAGGCTTAAAAGCAGCTTCTCTTAAGAGAGATACCGGATTTCTCACAGATGATACGATGCCCTTATAATATCTTAATTTCCCAAATCTTATTGTCCGTCAAACGTCGGCAGCAGATAGCTATAGCTTTTGATCACCGCTGAGATAAGGCTGCGGATGTCTTCCGGAATATATTCGGATTTATCACCGACGGTATAATCAAACACATCGCTGCCGAGACGGACTTTGCAGGCCTTGGTTATCCTGTCGGTGACGACGAAGCCCGAGTTTTTGCTGTTTTCAAAATCGGCGGTATTTGCAAAGAGCGTGAACTTATCGAGATAAGGCGCGCTTTCATACGGACAGAAGCTTTTGCAGTTGCCGCACTCGTTGCACATATAGTCAACGTGAAGGATCTGATTCATGCTCTTGCCGGGTACGGAGACAGATACATTGGCTCTGTTCGGACAGACCTCTACGCAGTTTTCGCAGATACATACGCAGCCGAGACAGCGAGAGGAATCGAGACTTGCTTTGTCCTCTTCTTTAAGGATGCCTCTGCGGCTGTAAATGGTCTCTGACTTCTCGTCGGTGTCGAAATCCCTGCAGACGGATTTTCCGAGTATGCCCTCCGCAGCCTTTCTCGCGTCTCTGATGGCCTCGACGACTGTTGCGGGGCCGTTCAAGCCGTCGCCCACAACGTAGACGCCCTTTACGGACGATTCAAGCGTTGCGCCGTTTACAACAACACGGCCCTTTTCATCCAGCTTGAGTCCGTTATTCTCATAAAAGCCCTTGGGTATACGTTCGCCTACAGCGGCGATGACCGTATCGGCTTTAAAGGCTTCCGTTTCGTCCGTTTCCTCGAAGCCGGGGCGTCCCGAAGCGTCCGGTGCGCCCATTTTCATCTTGCGGCAGACAAGTACGCCGTCCTTCATTTCAACGGGGCTCAGCAGCTCGTGTATCTCGACGCCGTCCTCGACTGCAAGGCGGATTTCTTCTTCGTCAGCGGGCATATAGCGCTTTGTTCTCCGATAGATGAGAAGAACCTTTTCAACGCCGTTGACGCGTTTTGCGGCTCTTGCGGTATCCATCGCAGTGTTTCCGCCGCCGATGACCGCGACAGTTTTTCCGATATCTACTTTTCCGCTCTGCCGTTTAAAGCTCTCAAGAAAATCGATAGCGTTTACAGCAGTCGTGTTTCCAAATTTCAGGACGCCCTGCTCGGACGCTCCGACGGCCAGAACGACATAATCAAAGCTCTTCTTGAGTTCTTCTATGGACGCGATGTCTTTGCCGGTTTCGGCCTTAACGCCCATAGAGAGGACGAGTTCTACGTCTTTGTCGATGGAGCTCTCTTCGATCCTGAAGCCGGGAATGACGTTTCTGACTACACCGCCAAGTTTTTCGCGTTTTTCAAATATCGTTACTTCCATACCGCCCTTGGCGAGGAAGTAAGCTGCGGAAAGACCGGCGGGACCTCCGCCAACGACGGCGGCTTTGCCCTTTTCGGTTACAGAGGGCTTTGCCTTAGCCTTCATCAGCTCGTCGAATCCGCCCTTGGCGGCAGCGAGCTTGACGGCTCTGATATCGACAGGGCTTTCGTAGAAGTTGCGGACGCACTTTGTCATGCACCTGTGAGAACAGATCGTGCCGGTGATGAACGGCAGCGGGTTCTTTTCGGTTATGACCTCAAGGGCCTCCTTCATTTTTCCTTCTTCAGCGAGCTTCATGTAAGCTGTGGTATCCTGCTGGATCGGGCAGCCCTGCTGGCACGGAGCGGTAAAGCAGTCGATGAGAGGTACAGTCTTTCCGATCTTTCTCGACGGAAGCGTTTTGATCGCCTTTACATGGTGCTTCGAAGTGATGGCTTCTTTGACGAGCTCCGAAACGGCCTCGGCATCGACACCGGTGA
This sequence comes from Bacillota bacterium, assembly GCA_029268085.1. Lineage (GTDB taxonomy): Bacteria > Bacillota > Clostridia > Oscillospirales > Oscillospiraceae > UBA2658. The sequence continues at coordinate 7,598 of JAJUHD010000045.1, forward strand.
ATCCCTTCGGCTCGGATTTTTTCCATATTTTCGCAATCTGCTCCAGTCTCTGATAGCCGCCGGGCTTCAGCATCGTCGTAGCCATAGTAACAGGGAAAATACCGGCCGACACGGCCTTTTCTACATTGAAATAATCAAGTCCTCCCGAATAAGATATTCTCAGGCGGCCTTCAAAGTCCTTTGAGAGCTTCTCGGCAACGGACATCGAAAGCGGATACAGAGACTTGCCGGACATATACATCTCCTTGCCGGGCAGTTCTCCCGCGCATATATCGACCGGGAAGGTGTTTGTAATCTTAACACCGAATTCAAGCCCTTGCTTTTCGGCGAGATCCAGAAGCCTCTGAAGCATCGGAACCGCGTCGGAGTACTGGAGATCGTCTTTAAAATGGAAGTCCCCAAAGGCGACATAGTCATAACCCATTTTATTGAGTATGTCTCTGGCATATTCATAGCCCAGCAGGGTGGGGTTGCACTTTATAAATGTGTGCAGCTTCTTTTCGGTAAGAAGGTAGGTGGCGATACGCTCGATTTCCTGCGGCGGGCAGCCATGGAGCGTGGAAAGCGTCACGGAGCCGCAGACTGATGCGGGTATGGCCTTAACGTCGTCGAGGGTAACCTTTTCGAATCTTCCTATGTTTGCGGTGAGCCAGTCCGTGCATTCTTTGAATATCGGCGTTTTGCTAGCATCCTTCAGTCCTTCGATGAAACGGTCGATCTTCTCGCTCTTAATGCCCGCGAGATCATAGCCGACGCTCATGTTAAACAGGAAACCGTCCTGTTCGCCGAGGCCGAATTCCTTGGCAATCACATGAAGAGCAAACCACGATTTTACATATTCGTCAAAGGCCTGAGGAACATACAGTTCGGTTGACCATTCAACGTTATAGCACTCGTCGTCGGCTTTTATGCAGGGCTTAGAAACAGGCAGATCTTCACCGTCGAGTATCTGCACGGTTTTAAGCTCGAAGAAGCGGCTGCCGGTATAATACGCTGCGATAATATTCTGGGCAAGCTGTGTGTGCGGGCCTGCGGCGGGGCCGAAAGGCGTTTCGATTTTTCCGCCAAGCAGGTGCCATTCATGATCATGCCCGTATTTATACGGTCTTTTTATTCCAAATACAGTACCGCTGTTCTTCTTTTCCTCAAGTATCCATTCCATGATACCGCTGAACGGTATAGGTGTCATTTTATCGCTCATAAATCGTTCCTCCGTTGTTGTGGCTTAGCCGTTAATCTTTTTCCAAAGCTTTGCTGACTCTTCGCGGATTTCCGCCATAACCTTGTCCTCATCGATGCCGACAAGCTCCCTGTCTTTCATAAGCACCTTGCCGTTGCAAATCGTAGTCTTGACGTTCCTACCCGTCATGCCGAAAAGTATGTGTCCGTTGCAGTTAGTTCCGTCCATCGGGGTATAGGGGATATAGTCCATTACGATGACGTCCGCAGCAGCGCCCTCTCTCAGAACTCCAAGCTCTCTCTTGAAATAGCGACCGGCGATTTTCGCGTTTCCCTCGAACAGCATCTGGGGTACTTCGGCCCATGCGGCGGTAGCGTCGCAGAGGCTGTGCTTGTGCAGGATGTTTGCAACCTTGTATGATTCTATCATATCATGAGTATATCCGTCGGTGCCAAGCCCTGTAAGTATCCCGCGGTGAACGATCTCCATTGTCGGCGGGCAGCCGCAGGCGTTACCCATGTTGGATTCAGGATTGTGCACGACCATGGTATCAGTTTCCTTCAGAAGCTCCATCTCGTGCGCGTTGACATATATGCAGTGGGCGGTTATGGTTTTCGGCCCCAGTATGCCGTTGTCCATCAGACGGTCCAATATTCTCTTGCCGTAATGCTTGAGGCAGTGGTGCAGATCCTCAATACCCTCCGCTACATGGATATGATAGCCAACCTCCGCGGGCTTTGATGCGGCGCAGAGCTCAAGCGTTTCGTCGGACAGAGTGAACGATGCGTGCAGGCCCATCATACCTGCGATCATATCCGTACCGTCTGCCAGAGCGTGCTTTATAAAGGACTCGTTTTCTTTTACCGCCTGAATAGTTTTTTCCTTGCCGTCACGGTCAGATACCTCATAGCAAAGACAGGAGCGGATACCCATTTCTTTTGCGGCGTCTTCTATAGCGTAAAGGCTTCCGGTTATCTCGCCGAAGCTCGCGTGATGGTCAAAAACAGTTGTCACGCCGTTTTTGATCGACTCGATATATGTGGCCCGCGCCGACTGTCTCGTTTGCTCAAGGGAAAGGTTGCGGTCAAGTGTCCACCACATTCCGTCAAGGATATCGAGAAAGCCCTTTGGATTGTATCCGCGCACACTGAGACCTCTCGCCATTGCGCTGTAGATATGCTCGTGGGTGTTAATAAATGCAGGCATAATTACGCCGCCCTTCGCGTCGATGAATTCCGCCTGCGGGAACAGCTTTCTTAGCTCTGCGGTAGTCCCGATCCTGCTGATCGACTGACCGTCTATCAAAACCGCCCCGTCCTCAAAATAGGGTTTATCTGCATCTCTCGTTACCATTCTGCCATTACCGATTAAAAGCATAAAACCGCCCCCCTTGGATTTGTTTGAATTTACTAATAACACAATTGTCATTTATAGTTATGTCGTTATATTAGCATTAAACTGAGATATATTCAAGCGGAATCAAAAATTTTTTTAGGAAAACTAAATATTATTTTGATTTTTTGCTTGAATATCTGTTAATTTATGATATCATTTAACATAAGATAAAAAATTATGATTAAAATAACGTAGCAAGGGGTCGCTAATTTGGAAAATTTACTGGAAAATCTAATAGCCATTGCTGACGGCATAGCCAAGGAATTTGGTCAGAACTGCGAGGTGGCCATCCACGATCTTTCGGGAGACCTCGAAAACTCGCTGGTTTATATTGTGAACGGACATGTTACGAACAGGCAGGCAGGCAGCGGCACATCAAAGGTGGTTCTCGAGACAATCCACAGGGCACCCTCGAAGATAGAAGATCAGCTTGCCTATCTGACCCGTACACCCGATGGAAAAACGCTTAAATCGAGTACGATCCATATCAGGGACGAAGAGGGAAAGATTCGCTATATACTCTCCATCAATTACGACCTTTCGGAGCTTCTTGCAGTGGATAAGGCTATCAAGAACTTTACCGCCGCAGAAACTCTGAAGCAGGATGCCCAGCCTGATCAGATAGTAAACAACGTCAGCGACCTGCTGGAAAACCTTATAAAGCAGTCCGTTGAGTTGGTGGGAAAACCCGTCGCTTTTATGGGGAAAGAAGATAAGATGAAGGCGATTCAGTTTTTGAACGACGCAGGGGCCTTCCTCATTACAAAATCAGGAGATAGAGTCTCAAAATACTTTGAAATATCCAAGTTTACTCTATACAGCTATATAAATGAAGCAAAAGACGATAATAATTTATGACAAAAACAGTATGCAAAATATAACTAAGGAGAGACAAGAATGGATTTTGAAAAGATTAAGGAACGGGCAAGATATTACGAAAAGGATATGACGAAGTTTCTGCGCGAGCTGGTTAAGATTCCCGGCGAGAGCGCTGGGGAAGAGGGTCATATCAACAGGATAGCCGATGAGATGAGGAAGGTCGGTTTTGACAAGGTGGAGATCGATCCCCAGGGCAACGTTCTCGGCTACATGGGAAGCGGCAAGACATTGATCGGCTACGACGCTCATATTGATACGGTCGGCATCGGCAACATCAAGAACTGGAACTTTGACCCGTACGAGGGCTTTGAGACGGAAACCGAAATCGGCGGCCGCGGCACCTCCGACCAGCTCGGCGGCATTGTTTCGGCGGTTTACGGCGCAAAGATCATGAAAGATCTGGGGCTGCTGAGCGACAAGTATACCGTACTTGTGACCGGAACCGTTCAGGAAGAGGACTGCGACGGCCTGTGCTGGCAATATATCATCAACGAGGACAAGGTCCGTCCCGAATTCGTCGTTTCGACAGAACCCACAGACGGCGGAATCTACCGCGGACAGCGCGGCAGGATGGAAATTCGGGTAGACGTCAAGGGCGTCTCCTGCCACGGCTCTGCGCCCGAGCGCGGCGACAACGCGATCTACAAGATGGCCGACATTCTTCAGGATATCCGCGCGCTCAACGAAAATGACGCTGAGGACGGTACCGAAATCAAGGGTCTTGTCAAGATGCTCGATGAAAAATACAACAAGGAGTGGAAGGAAGCCCGCTTCCTCGGACGCGGTACAGTTGCCGTCTCCGAAATCTTCTTTACAAGCCCCAGCCGCTGCGCCGTCGCCGATTCCTGCTCGGTGTCGCTTGACCGCAGGATGACCGCGGGCGAGACATGGGAAAGCTGCCTTGAAGAGATCCGCAGCCTGCCTGCGGTAAAGAAATATGGCGACGACGTCAAGGTTTCCATGTACGAATACGACCGTCCCTCGTGGACAGGCTGCGTATATCCCATCGAGTGCTACTTCCCGACTTGGGTCATCCCCGAGGATCACCCGGTCACCCGCGCGATGGAAGAAAGCTATAAGGGACTTTTCGGAAGCGAGCGCATCGGAGCGGATGCAACGGCGGAAATGAGAAAGGCCCGTCCTCTGACCGACAAATGGACCTTTTCTACGAACGGCGTATCCATCATGGGGCGCAACGGCATCCCCTGCATCGGCTTTGGCCCCGGCGCCGAAGCCCAGGCGCACGCCCCCAACGAAAAGACATGGAAGCAGGACCTTGTAACCTGCGCGGCCGTATACGCGGCGCTTCCCGCAACGTACTGCAAATAAAGAGTAAAAGCATCCTTATAAATAAAATGGAGGTATTATTTTGAGCACTCTGAAGGATTACACGAACAAGCTTAACAGCCTTAAATTCGGCGAGATGTACAACAACGACTTTTTCCTGACATGGGAAAAGACCTTTGACGAGCTGCAGGCAGTCTGGACGGTTGCCGATGCTCTCCGTTACCTGCGTGAGAACAACATCTCCACGAGGGTTTTTGACAGCGGACTCGGCATTTCCCTTTTCCGCGACAATTCCACGCGCACACGCTTTTCATTTGCTTCGGCCTGCAACCTGCTCGGGCTTGAGGTCCAGGATCTCGACGAAGGGAAATCCCAGGTTGCACACGGCGAAACCGTCAGGGAAACCGCGAACATGATCTCCTTCATGGCGGACGTTATCGGCATCAGAGACGATATGTATATCGGCAAGGGCAACGCCTATATGAGAGAAGTCTCCCAGGCCGTACAGGAAGGCAACAAGGCCGGCATTCTTGAGCAGAGGCCAACGCTTGTGAACCTCCAGTGCGATATTGATCACCCCACGCAGTGCATGGCGGACATGCTCCATGTCATCCACGAGTTCGGCGGGATCGAGAAGCTGAAGGGCAAGAAGGTCGCAATGACATGGGCATATTCCCCGTCCTACGGCAAGCCTCTCTCCGTGCCCCAGGGCGTTATAGGCCTGTTCACAAGACTCGGCATGGACGTTGTGCTTGCGCATCCGGAAGGCTATGACGTCATGCCGGAGGTGGAGAACGTTGCGAAGAAGAACGCGCAGCAGTCCGGCGGCACCTTCACCAAGACCAGCAGCATGGCCGAGGCGTTCAAGGATGCGGACATCGTCTATCCGAAGAGCTGGGCTCCCTTTGCCGCCATGGAAAAGCGCACCGACCTTTACGGGAACGGCGATTTTGACGGCATCAAGGCTCTCGAGAAGGAGCTTCTCGCTCAGAACGCACAGCATAAGGACTGGGCCTGCACGGAAGAGCTGATGAAGACCACCAAGGGCGGCAAGGCTCTGTACCTGCACTGCCTGCCCGCCGACATCACCGGCGTGAGCTGCAAGGAGGGCGAAGTGGACGCTTCCGTATTCGACCGTTACCGCGATCCTTTGTATAAGCAGGCCAGCTTCAAGCCCTATATTATCGCGGCGATGATCCTGCTCAGCAAGTTCAAGAATCCGGCAAGCCTGCTTGAGCAGCTTGAAAGCAAGGCAACTCCGAGAATTTTTAATAAATAATCACGTCCGGTTTAATTGGAGATGAATTATAATGCTTGAATATGTCAACACAGAGGAAGCTCCTCAGGCTATCGGCCCGTATTCGCAGGCAATAGTTTTCGGGAACCTGCTGTTTACCTCCGGCCAGATACCGCTCGATCCCAAGACCGGGGCGATTGCGGGTGAAACAATAGAAGAACAGGCACTGCAGGTAATGAAGAACCTGGGCGCGGTGATGAAAGCGAAGAACACCGACTTTAAGAACACGATAAAAACGACGTGTTTCCTTGCCGACATGAAGGATTTTGCTGCGTTCAACAAGGTTTACGGCGAATATTTCACCGGGAAGCCTGCGCGATCCTGCGTTGCGGTGAAAGAGCTTCCCAAAAACGTGCTCTGCGAGGTCGAAGCGATCGTTGCTTTGAACTGACTTAAAAACGAGGTGATTCTTCTGGATAAGAAAAAACGCATAGTCATTGCTTTGGGCGGCAACGCTCTGGGCAACACGCTTCCCGAGCAGATGGAGGCGGTCAAGATCACCGCAAGAGCGATCGTTGACCTGATAGAGGAAGGCTGCGAGGTCATAGTGGCGCACGGCAACGGCCCGCAGGTCGGCATGATAAACAACGCGATGACCGCCCTTTCAAGGCAGGATCCCAAGCAGCCGAACGTACCGCTGTCCGTCTGCGTCGCGATGAGCCAGGCCTACATCGGCTACGATCTCCAGAACGCCCTGCGCGAGGAGCTGTACAACAGGAATATCCGCGATATTCCCGTAGCGACGATGATAACGCAGGTGCGTGTCGATGAAAACGATCCCGCTTTCCGGAATCCCACCAAGCCCATCGGGCAGTTTATGACTCTCGAAGAGGCGAAAAAGGCGGAGCAGGAGTACGGTTACGTTGTCAAGGAGGATGCGGGCAGGGGCTACCGCCGTATGGTTGCGTCCCCGAAGCCTGCGGAAATTATAGAGATCGACGCGATACGTTCTCTCGTCGAGTCCGGGCAGCTTGTGATAGCCTGCGGCGGCGGGGGGATTCCCGTGACGAGGCAGGGCAACCACCTTAAAGGCGCCGGAGCGGTAATCGACAAGGATTTTGCGAGCGAGCTGCTTGCCGAGGAACTGGATGCGGACTATCTGATAATACTCACGGCGGTTGAAAAAGCCGCGATAAACTACGGGAAGCCGGACCAGAAGTGGCTCGGTGAGATTACGGTCGCGGAGGCCGAGAAATACATCGGCGAGGGGCATTTTGCTCCCGGTTCGATGCTCCCGAAGGTACAGGCCGCCGTGCGCTTCGCATCCTCAAAGGACGGCCGTACCGCGCTCATCACGCTTCTCGAAAAAGCCCGCGACGGCATCGCCGGAAAAACCGG
>JAJUHD010000046.1 GCA_029268085.1 Bacillota bacterium
AATATATTCCGGCGGTCAATGCCGGTATTCAGGGCGCGATGCAGGCGGGAGTCCTCGCCGGCTACCCTGTGGTCGATGTAAAGGTCACCTTGTACGACGGCTCGTTCCACGAGGTCGACTCCTCTGAAATGGCGTTCAAGATCGCAGGCTCAATGGCATTCAAGGAAGCCTGCCGCAAGGCTGATCCTGTTTTACTGGAACCGATTATGAAGGTCGCGGTTATTGCTCCCGACGATTATCTGGGCGAAGTTATCGGGGATATCAATTCCCGCCGCGGACAGGTCCTGGGGATGGAAAACAGGAACGGGTCAACACAGGTCGAGGCGAACGTGCCGCTTTCCACAATGTTCGGTTATGCGACCGACCTGCGCTCGAAGACTCAGGGCAGGGCAAACTATTCAATGGAACCCAGCCACTATATTGAGCTTCCAAAGTCGCTTCAGGATGAAATCGTCGGAAAACGCGGCGTTTAAGCCCAAAACAATAAAATTTCTGTTGCAAAGAGCGACGGAATACTGTAATATTGTAACGCAATTTGTTTCAGCGCCACATTTATAATGTAATTTATTTAATGTAAACATATTTTAAGGAGGATGTTCCAAATGGCTAAGCAAGCATTCGATAGATCCAAGCCCCATGTAAATATCGGCACCATCGGTCACGTCGATCACGGTAAGACCACTCTGACCGCTGCTATCACAAAGTATCTCGCTTTGCAGGGCAACGCAGAATACACCGACTACGCCAGCATCGACAAGGCTCCTGAAGAGCGCGAACGCGGTATTACCATCAACACCGCTCACGTTGAATACCAGACCGCAGCGCGTCACTACGCACACGTTGACTGCCCGGGTCACGCTGACTATATCAAGAACATGATCACCGGCGCTGCTCAGATGGACGGCGCGATCCTCGTTATCGCCGCATCCGACGGTCCTATGGCTCAGACCCGCGAGCATATCATCCTTGCCCGCCAGGTCGGCGTGCCCGCAATCGTTGTTTTCCTGAACAAGTGTGACCAGGTCGATGACCCCGAACTCATCGAGCTCGTTGAGATGGAAGTCCGCGAGCTTCTTACAAAGGAAAAGTTCCCCGGCGATGATATCCCCATCATCAAGGGCTCCGCTCTGAACGCTCTTGCAAGCGAATCCAAGGATATGAACGCTCCCGAGTTTGCATGCATCAAGGAACTGATGGACGCAGTCGACAGCTATATTCCCACTCCCGAGCGTAAGTCTGATCTGCCTTTCCTTATGCCTGTTGAAGACGTCTTCACGATCACCGGACGCGGCACCGTTACCACCGGCCGTGTTGAGCGTGGCCGCGTAAAGGTTGGAGACAAGGTTCAGATCGTCGGTTTGAAGGAAACAAAGGAAACCACCGTTACCGGTACTGAAATGTTCCACAAGACTCTTGAGTACGCAGAAGCGGGCGACAACGTCGGAACCCTTCTCCGTGGTATCACTAAGGGTGAAGTCGAGCGCGGACAGGTTCTCGCGGCTCCCAACTCAATCAAGCCCCACACCAAGTTCAAGGGTCAGGTTTATGTTCTGACAAAGGAAGAAGGCGGCCGTCACACTCCGTTCTTCAACAACTATCGTCCTCAGTTCTATTTCCGCACCACTGACGTAACAGGTGTTATTTCTCTCCCCGCAGGCACCGAAATGTGCATGCCCGGCGACAACATCGATATGGATGTTGAACTTATTATGCCTATCGCTATCGAGGAAGGACTCCGCTTTGCTATCCGTGAAGGCGGCCGTACCGTCGGCTCCGGCGTTGTTATCGCTGTTGAGGACAAATAATCAGCTATAAACTTCAAAAGCTCCCGCAGGCTTTGCATGCGGGAGCTTTTCTTTACTTTCTGCACAATCCGTGCATGAACCCGTCAATAGCCAGTGAATGGATATCTCCGCCTATCACCTCATTGTTCAGAACATAGAGGTCGGCAACGACGTTTCCCGAATAACCTGTATAATTTGTGACCGTGTATGTATAAATTGTTGCCTCCATACCGCGGTATTGGGATAGGTCGTAACCCTGATCGAGCTGCAGCCGGTTATAGTTGTTATAAACATCGGAGAATTCCTTTGGGATTACTACTATTTTTTCGGAAACCGGCATTGGGTCGACCTCCCAGCCCAGACTCTCGAGAAACTTTACCCTGTCCTCGTTCGTCTTAACCACTGGGGAATCGGATCTGCCGACGCTGCCGCTTCCAGCCCCGATTGCAAGAATGAGTGCACAGAGCAGGACCGCAGCTGCAATTACTATAAGCAAAGCGATTTTTCTATTCCATTTGAGCGTAAATACAAACATAACTTTGACCCCCTGAGCAGATAAAGATTCAGCCCAATAGAAGGTATTCATTTTCTGCCTCGGATATGCTATAATAATGATTAGTTTAGACTGTTTTTCTTGTCCGATAACATCAGCAGCCTTACAGCGTCGGAGGACAAATGAGCATTAATCGTCTTGATAAAATTATTTGCGACGCGGGTCTCGCGACAAGGAGCGAGGCACGGAAGCTTATTGCCGGAGGCCGTGTCCGTGTGGATGGGATAACCGTTCTGAACCCCGCCTTTAAGGCCGATACGGAAATATCGGACATAAGCGTTGACGGGCAGACGGTAACGGGAGGATTCCGTTATCTTATGATGTACAAACCGGAGGGCGTTTTGTCGGCGACGGAAGATAAAAATCAAAAGACGGTTTTGGACCTTCTTCCGCAGGAGTTAAAAAAACTTGGGCTGTTTCCTGTCGGCAGGCTGGACAAAGACACGACAGGACTGCTTATCCTGACAAACGACGGCAATTTTTGCCATGCCGTCACCTCGCCGAAACGCCATATCAAGAAGTTATACGAATTTATAGTCGAACACCCGCTTGATTACGACGATATTAAAGCGTTTGACAGAGGTATAATATTGCAGGATGGGACGGAATGTCTGCCTGCAATCCTTGAAATCGATGAAGACGACCCTAACCACGGCTTCGTGACCGTCTTCGAGGGAAAATACCATCAGGTGAAAAGAATGCTTGCCTCGCGCGGAAAGCCGGTCAGGACACTAAAGCGCATCTCCGTCGGAGATCTTTCGCTGGACGCGATGCTTAGGCCCGGTGAGTTTAAAGAACTGACGAAAAACGACTTAAATCTGGTTGTTAACAAAAATGTTACAGAATAGATACAATTTGTGATAAGAATTTACAACCGCAGACGGTAAGCTTTGTGGATTAAGCGGATATACAATGCGCCTGCTTCTGTGGTATTATATTCAAGATGTGTTCCTGCTGCGGTGAGGTACACCTTGCAGGGTTTGGAGGGCAATCATGTCTAGTGTAACTTTGAAGGGTATAGGGAAAACCTATCCGGGCAATGTTGTTGCTGTTAGAGATTTCAACATGGATATCGAAGACAAAGAGTTTGTGATCCTTGTCGGACCTTCGGGCTGCGGAAAATCCACGACACTTCGTATGATCGCAGGTCTTGAGGAGATTACCGAGGGCGAACTCTATATTGACGGCAGGCTTGTCAACGAGGTAGCTCCTAAGGACAGAGACATCGCCATGGTGTTTCAGAACTATGCGCTCTATCCGCATATGACAGTTTTTGAAAATATGGCTTTCGGGCTTAAAATACGCAAGACGCCACGCGCCGAGATCAACGAAAGAGTGCTTGAGGCTGCAAAAATGCTGGAAATTGAAGGCCTTCTTAAAAGGAAGCCCGCGGCGCTCTCCGGCGGGCAGCGCCAGCGCGTCGCCCTAGGAAGGGCAATAGTCCGCAAGCCCAAGGTGTTTTTGCTGGACGAGCCTCTCTCGAACCTCGACGCAAAGCTCCGTACCTCGATGCGTGCGGTGCTTGCAAAGCTGCATATGCAGCTTGGGACAACATTCATATACGTTACGCACGATCAGACGGAAGCTATGACGATGGGTACACGCATAGTCGTCATGAAGGACGGGGACGTTCAGCAGATCGCCCCCCCGCAGGAACTTTTCGATAAACCATGCAATCTGTTTGTCGCAACTTTTATGGGTACTCCGCAGATGAACATCGCCGAAGCGACTGTTATAGATGACGGGAAGCTTACATATTTGGAGTTTGGCAGCGGTGAGAAGAAGACACGAGTAGCGTTGCCCGAATGGAAGGGCAGAAAGCGCGAAGTTCTCGAATACGCTGGAAAGAACGTCCTGTTCGGCATTCGTCCAAACGATATCAGCGCTGATCCCGATTTCATCGCGCAGCATCCCGGACGGGTCGTGGAGGCCGATATCGAGTTCGTTGAGCTTCTTGGAGCCGAGTCAAACGTGTTTGTTAAAGTTTCTGAGGTCGAATTTGCATGTGTTATTGATTCTAAAATCCGTATGAGCTCCGGTGAAAAGGTAAAGCTGGCTTTTGATACCGAAGCGATCCACATTTTCGATAAGGAAACGGAGCGAACGGTTACAAACTGATATGTTGCATAAATAATATGTATTATCTGTGTACTTGATGCTTAAATTTTTAGCAACGCGTTTTTTTGGAAAAATTACTTTTTGTTATATCGTTATTATGAAAAATTAACTATTTTTCGTGGTTGCAAATGATAAAAACAGAGAATAACATAGCGTGTTATTAAAAGATTTTACAAAATATCCTCAAAAATATATTGAAAAAAGCAATAAAATAAGTTATTATGTGAAACGGTTAGTTTTCATTGCTTTTATTAGGAGGAGCAACCATGTCAAGTAGGATTTTTCAGAGCGTTATTGTTCAGATGAAAGAGGCGACAGACAGGTGCCTCGGCGTCATCGATTCCGAAGGCTTTGTCGTAGCTTGCAGCGAGCTTTCCCTGATCGGCACAAAACTCGAGAATTTACAGGGTATTTCGGGCAGCGAGCTTTCCGATCAGTTCTTTACCTCGGGGACAAGGACTTATAGAATATTGGGAAGCCCTAACTCCCGCTTCGACTATGCCGTTTTCGTGGAAGGAAGAGATTCCCTTGCGAGAAGTATCTGCATTATGGCAGCGGTTGCCTTTAATGAGGCAAAGGTTAATTATGATGAGAAGTACAATAAGGTCACCTTTGTAAAGAACATTATTTCCGACAATATCCTTCCGGGCGACGTTTATGTCCGCGCGAAGGAACTGAACTTTGTCACCGACGTACCCCGCGCCGTACTGCTTGTCCGTCAGCTCGAAAAGTCCGACATAGCCACTTTGGAACTGGTTCAGGGCATGTTCCCCGATAAGCAGAAGGACTTTGTCCTCAGCATGAGCGAAACCGACATAGTTGTTATAAAGGAGATTGAGCAGGGCACCGAAACCAGAGAGCTCTATCAGCTCGCCGACAAGATCGGCAGCACTATTAATGCCGAGCTGCTCGTCAAGACGGTCATCGGCATCGGCTCTGTTGCAAGGCATCTTCGTGAGCTCGCGGACCGTTATAAGGAAGCTCAGGTGGCGATCGAAGTCGGCAAGGTATTTGAAACCGACAAGAGCGTTATACATTACGAAAGTCTCGGCATAGGCCGAATCATATATCAGCTCCCCACAACTTTGTGCGAAATGTTCTTAAGCGAGGTCTTTAAGAAAAACCCGATTGAATCCCTCGATCAGGAAACTCTGTACACAATAAATAAGTTCTTTGAAAACAACCTTAACGTATCTGAAACTTCCAGAAAGCTCTTTGTACACAGAAATACTCTCGTCTACCGTCTTGAAAAGATCAAGAAGCTGACGGGCCTCGATCTGCGCGAATTCGACCATGCGATCGTTTTCAAGGTTGCCCTGATGGTCAAGAAATATCTGAATTCGCAGAATATCAAAGTTTAGCGCTTACTTTTGGTTCACCATGAGTGAAACTCACGGACCAATAATCGGAGGAAATCAAAAAATGGTCTTATTGAATAATGTTTCTATGGTCTATGAGAACAGCGGCACGGTTGCCGCCAATGGAATTGACCTTGAAATTAATGAAGGAGAGTTTGTCTTTTTGGTTGGACCTTCCGGCTCAGGTAAAACGACAATTATTAAGCTCCTCACCGGAGAAATACAGGCTACGGACGGGGAAATTTATGTAAACAATTTCAACCTCCGTACCATAAAGCCACGGAAGCTGCCGATGCTTCGCCGCACTCTAGGAGTCATATTCCAGGATTTCAGGCTTATAGAGAATAAGACTGTCTATGAAAACGTCGCCTTTGCCATGCGCGTCGTAGGCGCGAGCAACAAGGAAATCGCAAAGCGCGTACCCTATGTCCTTGAGCTTGTTGGGCTTGAGGGCAGGGAAAAACGCCTTCCGCAGGAACTTTCCGGCGGCGAGCAGCAGCGTGTCGCCATTGCCCGGGCACTTGTGAACAGCCCGAGCCTCATCATCGCGGACGAACCAACGGGAAACCTTGACCCCGCAAAAAGTCTCGAGCTGATGCTCCTTCTTGAAAAAATAAACGAGCTGGGAACCACGGTCCTTGTCGTGACACATGAGAAAGAACTGGTCAACTCTTTTTCTAAGCGTGTCGTTGCATTAGACCATGGCTCGATAATCAGCGACGGAATGGATGGGTATTACAGTTATGGGATTCATGAATAAGCTCGGCTATCTTTTCAAAGAGGGTTTCAGAAGCATTACGATACACGGCTTCATGTCCTTCGCATCGGTTACTATATTAATCGCATGCCTCGTTATAATGGGCAGCTTTTCGCTGCTCGCCGTCAATATCGACGCGCTTATAGACAAGCTTGAGAGCGAAAACGAGATGCTCGCCTTTGTTGACGAAAACTATACTCAGAAGGAAGCTGAGGCGCTCGAAAGCAAACTGACGGCGATCCCCAATATCAGCAAGGTCGAATTTGTTACTCGCGAACAGGCTATGGAGAGCTTCAAGGAGGGCTATGAGAACAGCTCTCTGTTCGAGGATATTGATCCTTCCGTTTTCCGCGACAGATACATAATTTACCTCGACGACATCAGCCTTATGGCGGATACCAAAGCCCAGCTTGAGCAGGTGGAGGGCATCGCGGACGTTAGCGCACAGCTTGATATTTCAAAGGGCTTCGTTACGACAAGAAACATCGTAGGGGCGGTTTCGCTTGTACTTATTGTGATTCTGTTTGTTGTGTCCGTGTTCATAATGTCGAATACAATAAAGCTAACGACCTTCGGACGAAGGGAAGAAATTGCGATCATGAAGATGGTTGGTGCAACGAATGGCTTTATTAGAACCCCGTTCATAATTGAAGGTCTGACTTTGGGTATTATCGGTTCAGGACTTGCTCTGCTGCTCGAATGGGGAATATACACCCTTATTACTGAAAAGATCATGACGAGCATTGCAGGTACTTTTGTAAGCGTTCTTACGTTCTCTTCGCTGGCACTGCCTTTAGGCCTTGTATTTCTTGCCATCGGTGTTATGGTCGGAGCTTTCGGCGGGTCCACTGCAATTCGCAATTTCCTCAAGGTCTGAGTTTTCCGCCCGTAGCATTAAATTCGCGGGAAAATTGGAAACATGCCCTGAGAGTGGAAAGTTTTGCAATGCGCTTTGCGCGCGGGAGGTATCTATGCAGAAAAGCAAAAAGAAGTTTGTTTCAGCCGTTTGTATCGTACTGGCGCTGATATTTGTTGTGACCCTCGTATTGGGTGCGTTGAGCAGTGCATGGGCGGTAACACAGTCAGAGATCGATGCGCTGAAAAACCAGCAATCGGCCATCCAGCAGCAAAAGAAAGCTCTTCAGTCCAAGATATCCGATCTTCAGGGCCAGCAGGAATCGGCGATTGCCCAGAAGGAAGCGCTGGATCAGCAGAATGAGCTTGCGCGTCAGGAAATAGAACTCATTTCGGAGCAGATTGACCTTTATACAAGCCTTGTCGAACAAAAGGCCAAGGAACTTGAACAGGCTAAGGCGGATGAAGAAAAGCAGAAGGAAGCGCTCCGTGTCCGTATGAGGGCGATGGAGGAATCGGGAAGCCTTACATATTACTCGATTCTTTTCGACGCAAGCAGCTTTTCCGATCTGCTTGCCAGAATGGATTTCATCTCATCGATAATGCAGTACGACAAAGAACTTGAGGATAAGTACATAGCCGCAAGAGAGACAGTCGAAAAAGTCAAAGCGGAATATGAGGCGACCCTGCAGGAGCAGGAAGACAAAAAAACAGAGCTTGAGGCAAGGAAGGCTGAGCTTGAAAAGCAGATAGCTGCGGCGGAAGCCGTTATCGCGGACCTTGAGCAGGATATAGCAAAATATAAGGAAGAATACGAGACTAATGCGAGTCAGGAAGCTTCCATACGAGCCGCTATCGACCAAAAAGTCGCAGAGCTCGAAAGACAGCAGGAACTTCAAAGGCAGCAGGGACAGACAGTCGTTTCCGGCTCAGGTCAGTTTATGTGGCCGGTGGCCGGAACATCGACCGCCAACGTTACATCCAGCTTTGGCTACAGGGTACACCCGATCTTCGGTGACAAGCGTTTCCACTCGGGAATCGACATTTCCGCTAATTCGGGCACGACTATCATGGCTGCCGATTCCGGAACCGTTGTCACCGCGGTATACAGCAGTTCGTACGGCAATTATGTCGTAATCAGCCATGGTGGCGGCACCACGACTTTGTATGCTCATATGAGTTCGATGGCGGTATCTGCCGGACAGACCGTTACCAAGGGACAAACTATCGGCTATGTAGGTTCGACAGGCTGGTCGACAGGGCCTCACTGCCATTTCGAAGTCAAGATCGGCGGGCAGCTTGTAGATCCGTTGGGTCAGTTCTAAAGAACAACTAAACGATAATTGCCGGGCAGCGCGCAGCGACTGCCCGGCTAATTTCAGCTTTTGCGGTATAATAAACGTAAGCCGGTTCATATTTAATTTAATTGCATATACCGAAAGGCAATTCAAGCCTGTGGAATAACAACTAATCATGACGACCGTCAAAACTGTTTTGGAGGAGCTTATGAAAAAGCGTTTCAGCTTTCTTAGCCTTATCATAGCCTGCGTTCTTTCGGCGGCGATCACAAGCCTTTGCTTCTTGGGAATTTTTATTATTAATTACGGAGGAACGAGCAGTTTTCCTTATGCGACGAAGTTTGCCGCCGTGTTTAACGCGATCAAAAACGATTATGTCGGCGAAGCGGACATGGAACAGGTGTCGGATGCTGCCTACAGCGCAATGATCGACGCTATCGGAGACCGATGGAGCTATTACATGAACGCTGAGCAGTATGAGGAATACAAGCTTTATCAGCAAAACAGCTATACGGGCATAGGTGTGACCATCGAAAAAGACAAGGCCAGCGGGCTTTACAAGATCGTAATAGTGGCGGAGGATTCGCCTGCGAGCGCAGCGGGCGTAACGATCGGAGACCTCATGCTCGCGATCGACGGAGAGAATCTGACAGGAAAGACATCGTCTGAAATCAAGGCCATCATAGCCGGCAAAGAGGGTAAGTCTTTTGGGCTGACCCTCAGAACACAGGATGGTACCGAAAGAACCGTTACGGTTGAAGCTAAGATCATCCATTCCGATCCCGTTAAATATGAAATGCTTGACGGCAGTATCGGATATATTAAGATAAAGAACTTTGAAACGGGCTCCGGCGATGGTATCATAAACGCAGTGGATGATCTCGTTTCTCAGGGCGCTAAGGGCATTGTTTTCGATGTGCGCAACAACCCTGGCGGGCTTTTGAACGAGCTTCTCAAAGCTCTCGACCATATCCTGCCGGAGGGCGACCTTTTCGTTTCGGCTGATAAGGAAGGAAATGAAAAAGTTGACACCTCGGACGCGGACTGCGTAAAGCTCCCAATGACGGTGCTCATTAACGAAAACAGCTATTCAGCCGCCGAATTTTTCGCAGCGGCGCTCTCGGAATACGACTGGGCGACACTGGCTGGGACGCACACGACAGGCAAGGCTCGTTCGCAGGTTAACATCGCTTTACCGGACGGCAGCGCGGTCCATCTTTCGACGAACAGCTATCTTACGCCGAAGAGGGTGGATCTCGCCGAAACGGGTGGACTCGCGCCGGATGTTTCAGTCTCTCTCACCGATGAGGACGAGGCGAAACTTGCATCAGGGCTTCTTGATCACAGGGAGGACGCGCAGCTTGCAGCGGCTGTTGAAGAGGTAAAAGCAACCATCGACAAATGATTGCTTGACATGGGGAATTTTTCTATCTATAATACGTAAATATAATGTCATTCTATATTAATTAAATATGTATAAATGCGCCATTATTATAAGTTGAAGGGGCGGATACTATGGCTATCGAAGCAAAATTTAAAATGAGTCAGGAGCGTCTGAACGCGATTCGGGAGGAGCTTCATTATCTCGAGACCGTTCGGGAGAAGGAGGTTTCCGAACTTATCAAAGAAGCGCGTTCCTTCGGCGATCTTTCAGAAAACAGCGAATACGATGAGGCGAAGACGGAACAGGGCAAGCTCTATTCCAAGATCGCCGAGCTTAAAAATATTCTCGAAAATGCCGAGGTCATAGAGACCCGCGAGGTCACGAATGCCATATCGCTGGGCAGCAAGGTCAAAGTCGAATGCCTTGACGATGGCAGCATCGAGGAATACCAGATCGTCGGCTCGCAGGAAGCCAACCCCATGCAAGGCCGTATATCTGACGATTCTCCTTTTGGACGCGGACTCATGGGCAGAAGCTCGGGCGAGACCATAACGGTAGTTGCCCCCGCCGGCGAAATGAAATTCAAGATACTGGAAATTGAAAACTGATAAACAAAGAAGCATACTCGCCGCATTGCGGATGAGGGATTTATACCATCTGCCCGGGCAGGGTTAAAAGTGTTTGGGAGGTCAATAAATGAGTCAGGAAAACATGCCTGAGGAAGTAGCCGACATATCGGAGATTCGTCAGATCCGCCGAGATAAGCTGTCGAAGCTCCGCGAGGAAAACAGGGATCCGTTCACAGTTACAAAGTATAAGAGAACGGCATATTCCGAAGAAATAAAGCAGAACTTTGAAGCCTGGGCAGAGAAGGATGTTTCACTGGCGGGACGTCTTATGTCCAAACGCGACATGGGTAAGGCCTTTTTTGCCGATATACAGGACGATAAGGGCAGAATACAGCTTTATGTGCGTATCGACGATCTGGGAGAGGAAGCTTTCGGCGACTTCAAAAAGTGGGACATTGGAGATATTATCGGGGTTGAGGGCTTTGTTTTCCGTACCCGCAAGGGCGAAATATCCGTTCACTGCAAAAAGGTCAAGCTTCTCTCCAAGTCGCTTCTGCCTCTTCCGGAGAAGTTCCACGGACTTACGGATCTTGAAACCCGCTATCGCCAGCGCTATGTGGACCTTATCGTCAATCCCGAGGCGCGCCGCACCTTTGAGATACGCAGCCGCTTTATCCGCCATGTCCGCAGATTTCTTGACGACCGCGGCTTTATGGAGGTCGAGACGCCTGTCCTCAATACGATTTCGGGCGGCGCGACGGCGCGTCCTTTTATAACGCACCACAACGCTCTTGATATGGACATGTACCTCCGCATCGCGACGGAGCTTCACCTCAAGCGCCTTGTCGTCGGCGGAATAGAGCGTGTCTACGAGATCGGCCGCATCTTCCGCAACGAGGGTATGGACACCAAGCACAATCCGGAATTCACGACGGTCGAGCTTTATCAGGCCTATGCGGATTTCAATGATATTATGGATCTTTTTGAGGAGCTGCTTTCCAGCGCCGCGATGGACATACTCGGCACATATGAAGTTACCTGGCTTGGCGAGAAGGTCAATCTTTCTCCCGGATGGGAACGCCTAACGATGGCCGAAGCGGTCAGGAAGCACCTTGGTGTAGACTTCATGCCCGTTACCTCCGACGAGGAAGCGGTCGCTCTTGCGAAGTCCGTCGGCGTCGAAATACCGAAGGAAAAGGAAAAGACTTGGGGCAATGCTCTTTATGAGTGCTTTGATCAGAAGGTTGAGGGAAAACTCATCCAGCCGACCTTTATCACCATGCATCCCGTCGATGTTTCGCCTCTCGCCAAGCGCAGTCCGGCCGACCCGAGGCTCACCGAGCGCTTCGAGCTTTTCATCTGCCATAGCGAGATGGGCAACGCCTTCTCTGAGCTTAACGACCCAATCGATCAGAAGCAGCGTTTCCAGAAACAGGTTGAGCTCCGCAAGAAGGGCGATGCCGAAGCAGGCATGATGGACGAGGATTATATCACTGCTCTTGAATACGGTCTGCCTCCGACGGGTGGTCTCGGAATCGGCATCGACCGTTGTGTAATGCTGCTCACGGGTGTCGATTCCATAAGAGAAGTGATCCTGTTCCCAACAATGAAACCTATTGATTATTGATAAAAAATCAGGCTGTGGCAGAGCAAAGATGCTTTGCCGCAGCCTTGCCATGTAAAAAACGGGCTTAACTCGGAGGACGAAGTGGAATATATCACATCGAGAAAAAACCGGATAATTACGCATCTGAAGGAGCTTTCGACCGACGGAGTATATCGTAGGCAGACGGGTGAATTTGTGTGCGACGGCGAAAAAATGCTTAGGGAGGCGCTTGTCTTCGGGGCGGAAATAACCTGCATCCTATGGGGCGGCGAGCCGGTTTTTAAAATCCCCGAAAGTATAAGGCAATACTCATGCCCTCCTGATCTCATGCAGTACGTTTCTCCGCTCAAAAACTCAGCGGGACCTGTTTTTGGCGTAAAAATACAGTCGGCTGAAGCAGGAGTAAACAAGATCACGTCCGTGATCGTTCTTGAAAATGTGCAGGATCCCGGAAACGTGGGAACGGTTATCAGGACCGCCGACGCGATGGGTATTGGCGCTGTGATACTTGCCGGAGACTGCGCGGACATCTATAATCCCAAGACGGTGCGCGCGACAATGGGCGGCATTTTCCGCCAGACGGTCTTCGAGATGGGGTGTGAAGAGCTTAGAAGTTATGTAAACTTGAATGGTTTAAAGCTTTACGGTGCCGCGTTGAGCGACAGCGCCGAGGATATAAGAAAAATGAATCTTAAAGGTGCTGCAGTAGCCATAGGCAGCGAGGGCAGGGGGCTTTCCGAAAAACTGCTGGCTTTATGCGACGGGCAGCTCATCATTCCGATGCGGCCGGACTGCGAATCCCTGAATGCGGCGGTGGCGGCTTCTATAGTTATGTGGGAAATGTCTAGATAAATAAAAAGGGGAAGTTATTTTGTCGACACTTAAATACTGGGTGTGGCTTTCCGCTTTGACAGGACTTAGGCCACAAAAGCGGTTCGAGCTTCTTGATACCTTCGGCGACCCAGAAAAAGTATATTATGCTGACGAAAAGCTTCTGCGGGAAAGGCTGACTATTACCGACGCGGAGCTTAGGCTTATTGCGGATAAAAGCATCGGCAGAGCGGATGAGATACTCGAGAAGTGCCACGCGAAGGGAATTTCCATAGTGAGCTTTCAGGACGTATCCTATCCGCAGAGATTAAAAAGCATTTATGACCCGCCAGTTGTGCTATATGTAAAGGGCAGACTCCCCGGGATAGACGAGGAAGCTGCGATAGGCATCGTCGGTACCAGAAAGGCAACACCCTATGGTATTAAAATGGCGAGGAAGCTTGGCTTTGAAATTGCAAAATGCGGAGGACTCGTAGTTACGGGGCTTGCCGAGGGAATCGACAGCGCCGCTGCGGAGGGCGCTCTGCGTGCCGGGGGAGCCTGCGTCGGGGTTCTGGGTTGTGCAATTGACGATGTGTTTCCTAAGTTCAACGACGCGCTTTACGGCGACGTTGCTCTGGCGGGCGCGCTGATAAGCGAGTATCCGCCCGGAGAACCGCTTCGAAGGATTAATTTCCCCGAAAGAAACCGCATAATCAGCGGACTTTCACTCGGCGTAACGGTGATCGAAGCGCCGGTAAAAAGCGGCGCGCTGATAACAGCCTCATATGCGCTCGATCAAGGCAGGGAGCTGTTCGCCGTCCCCGGCAATGCTGACGCTCCAAACTGTATGGGTTCGAATGAGCTTATCAGAGACGGCGCGCAGTTGGTAACAAAGGGCTGGGACGTGCTTTCAGATTTTTCACAACAGTTCAGGGGCAAGCTCTCCGCTCCGGACACGCAGAATACCGCCGTTCTCGCCCACGAAGATCCCGGAGAGGCCGGTTTTTACGAGACTAAAAGGGCGGAAGAACCTCGCAGACATACCGCCGAAACAGGCAAGGGCTTCGCTAAATTGAGAGTTAAAACAGACAGAAAAAAGATTGACAAGCCCGAAAAGCGGGAATATATTGATTTGCGAGAACAGCTTTCCGGCCTGTCTGAGCGCCAGCTGAAAATTGTTTCCGTTATGAATGAGAATTCGATGCATATTGACGATATCATCGAAAAGACTGAGCTTAAAGCGCCCGAGGTGCTGTCTGAGCTTACGCTGCTTCAGATAAAAGGCTTCGTATCTCAGGAAAACGGAAAAAGATTCACATTAAAAATTGCAAAACGTTGATAAGGCGCTGATGATACCGGAATAATTACGAAATGAGGTAATATATGCCGAAAACGAACACTGATCTGGTAATAGTGGAATCGCCGGCAAAGGCACGGACGATCGAAAAGTATCTTGGCCAGAATTATCATGTCGTTGCATCCATGGGACATCTGCGTGATCTGCCGAAGAGCACCATGGGAGTAGATATAGAAAACGGTTTTGAACCCGATTATCAGCCCGTAGCAGCCAGAAAAGACGTCATCGA
>JAJUHD010000047.1 GCA_029268085.1 Bacillota bacterium
CAGGTCTTCGTCTATAACGGGCTCGGCATGGAAACGTGGACGGAAGACGCCGTAGCCGCCGCGGAAAATCCTCTCCTTATCGTCATAGATGCGTCCAAAAACGTTGAGCCGATTGTTAATTCGGATGAGGAAGAACTGACTGAGCATGGGCAGTACGACCCGCATATATGGCTTTCCCTCAAGTGCGCGGAAACTGAGGTTGCAAACATCAAAGACGCGCTTGTCAAAGCAGATCCTGCGAACAAGGACTATTACGAGGCTAACTGGGCGGATTATACTGCAAAGCTCGAGAGCTTATACAAAGAATACGCTGAAAAGTTCGGCTCGGTCACGAAAAAGAGCTTCGTCACGGGTCACGCGGCGTTTGGTTATCTTTGCCGAGACTTCAGCCTCACGCAAAAGAGCGTCGAGGACGTTTTCGCTGAGGGCGAACCAAGCGCGCAGCAGCTTGCGGAGCTTGTGAAATATTGCAAGGAATCAGGCGTAACGACGATCTTCGCCGAGGAAATGGCAAGCCCGGAGGTTTCCGAGACGCTGGCCTCCGAGGTCGGAGCAAAGGTTGAAACGATATACACTATCGAAAGCGCAGAGGACGGCATGAGCTACCTTGAACGCATGGAGTCGAACCTGAGCAGGATATATGAAAGCATGGCAGAATAAATAAGGGCGTCATCGAAAAGATGACACCCTTTGCTTTTTATTTTGTTCCTATCAGATTAATCCGTCCTTACCAGACATATGTTTGATTTCGAATGAGGGAATTGCCGCAAAGCGAAATATACAAGAATGATTTCTATATGCTCTCAATAAACTCTCTTATAAAATGCAGTGCAACGCCTAGGGTTGCGGCACGTTTGGGGTAACGGCACATCTTGATGTAGTCTGCGTTGTTCTCAAACGTATTAAGCTCTGCCGCAAGCCGCCTGAGCTCCGGCATATAAGGTTCCATAAATTGCGCCATTATTCCGCCGATGACTACGTCGCAGTCGAGCGCCATGCGTATATTGTTTATACCGATCGCCAGGTGCTCAAGAACGTCCTGCCACAAAACCTCGTATTCAGGCTTTTTATTACCGAGCCCCTCGAAGAATTCTTCGATTGAGATACCGAGATCGTCGCTGATACGAGCTGAGGAGATATAAGCTTCAAGACAGCCGCATTTTCCGCATTTGCAGGGACGCCCGTTCGGCTCAACGCACATATGCCCGAATTCGCCGCTGCGCTGATTGACGCCAAAATAGGGTGCGCCTTTTAACAGTACTGCGCCGCCGACTCCGCTTTCCAGAAAGAGATAGGCCATGCTGCTCTGCTCCGGCGACGAAAACCACTCGGCGTAGCCTGCGCTTGTAGCGTCGTTTGAAACATAGACAGGGTATTTAATGTATTGAATGATTTTTTTCAGACTTATGTCCTTTAAATGAAGGGTAGGAGCAAGGCGAATATTCTCATTGTCAGGATCGATGACCGCAGGCAGGGTAATTCCGACACCCAGAAGCCTGTTCCTGTTCAGCCCGAATTCATCCAGAAAATTCTCAAGCTTATCTGCCAGCAGCTTTCCGATGTCGTCGATTTCCCTGATCGAGAGACGGTCGGTCTTCTTGCAGGCAATCTCCTGCATACGCAAATTTGCTGCGACAAATCTCAGTCCATTGTCCGTTATGGACACGCCGACCGCAAAGCGCGCATATTCAGCGATGGTAAGGCGCATCGCACGCCTTCCGCCTGTGGACTGATAGGTGCCGTCGCGCCTTATCAGCCCGGCATCGATCAGCTCGGTCAGATTCTGGTGGACGGTCGGCAGGCTTAAGGATAGATCTGAAGCAATCTCCAGTTTTGAGTGCGACGAGTCCGAGTAAAAAAGATACTGATATATGCTGTTTCTCGTCTGTCTCCGGCGCTCCGTGATCGTTCCTTCGAGATTCGTCATTGGTATTCCCCCGACTTTTATAAACATTCTTTATATAATGATAAGCATACTGTCGCAAAATGTCAATTCCCGAATATAAAATAAAGAAGGTTTATTAAAGTGAGCGCTCGATTTGCTGTATATATGCCGATTAAAGCGCAAGGAAAAATACGGAAAGAGATAAGAAGCCTCTTATCCAAATATACAGAACCGGCAATCGAATTCTGTGCCATATAACAAATTGCTCCGAAACTTTAGCAACAAAATTGCCTCTTTTTTTTGTGTATTGTTCCTAAAATGGTAAAATCGCCAAAAATCCGTTGACTTCTCGCAAAGACAATTGTATTATAAATACAACAACTTTTGTAAATGAATTTTACAAAAGAATTTTATGTAAGGATGCGCAAAAGTTAAGTGTGCAATCATTTTTTGAGGAGGAAAAAAATGAAAAAGTTAATCGCACTCGTACTCGCACTCACACTGGCACTGTTCCTTGTTGCCTGCGGCACATCGGCAAGCAAAGAATCCCCGGCGGCATCGGCGGAGGCATCGGAATCCCCAGCGCCCGAAGCGGGCGGCAAAATCGGCATAGCAATGCCCACCAAGTCTCTTGAGCGCTGGAACAGAGACGGTACGTTCCTGCAGAAGGCTTTTGAAGAAAAAGGCTATGAGGTTGAACTGGTCTATTCTGATAACGACGTCAACAAGCAGGTCAACGACATTGAGAACCTGATTGCAGATAAGGTCAACCTTCTCGTCATCGTTGCGATCGACGGCGAATCCCTCTCCAATGTTCTTCAGTCAGCAGTTGACGCCAAAATCCCCGTCATTTCCTATGATCGTCTGATTATGAACACCGACGCTATTTCCTACTATGTATCCTTCGACAACTACACGGTCGGCAAGCTGCAGGGCGAGTATGTTGTTAAAACGCTGGGGCTTGATCTCAACGATACCTCCAAGAGCTACAACATCGAGTTCACCGCAGGCGATCCCGCCGACAACAACGCAGGTTTCTTCTTTAACGGCGCGTTCGACGTGCTTAAGCCGTACATAGACGCCGGCATACTGAAGGTTCCTTCCGGACAGACCAAGTTCGAAGAAGTTGCAACAGCCCAGTGGAAAACTGAAACCGCTCTGAACCGCATGCAGAACATCCTCGCATCCTTCTATGCGAACGGAACCCAGCTTGACGTTGCCCTCTGCTCCAACGACTCCACCGCTCTCGGTGTAACACAGGCTATTGAGTCCGACTATAAGGGCACAAACACCGTTATCATTACAGGACAGGACGGCGACGAAGCTAACCTCGCCAACATCGTAGACGGCAAGCAGTCCATGACGGTTTATAAGGCTGTTGCCAACGAGGCGGTTGTCACCGTTGACCTCGCAGACGCTATCCTGAAGGGCGAGAAGCCCGACGGCAGCCTGATCGACAGCGCCGGCTGGACCTTCGACTGCACATATGATACCGAGTCCTACGACAACAACAACGCGAAAATTCCTTCCTATCTGCTTGTCCCGACAGTTGTTACTAAGGATAACATCCAGAAAGAGCTCGTTGACACAGGTTACTACACGATGGGCTCCGATGGTTACCCCAAGGCAGCCGGCTAATCTTCATTCAGTCGATATAGCCCGGACATACGTAGTATTAAGCACTCGATGGGCGGGGCCGAAGCCCCGCCCATTTTCCAGCTTGCAATATGATTCTGAAGCACGGCACGTGCCCGAAACAGCAGAATAAGGGGGCATTAATTTGGCAGACAATATTTTGGTGATGACCAACATTACAAAATTATATCCGGGCGTCCGCGCGCTGGACAACGTCAATCTTGAGGTCGAGCGCGGGGAGATACATGCGATCGTAGGAGAGAACGGCGCCGGAAAATCAACGCTGATGAACGTACTGAGCGGCACCATCCCGTATGGAGATTATGACGGTACGATCCTCTATGAAGGGCGCAAATGCCACTTCAAGACCGTTCGCGACAGCGAGGAAGTGGGCATCGTAATAATTCATCAGGAACTGGCGCTCATTCCGGAGCTTTCTATCGGAGAGAATATGTTCCTCGGCAACGAACGAAAGGGCAGGTTCGGCATCGACTGGGACGAAACCTTCAGCCAAGCCGCAAAGCACATGAGGCAGGTAGGTCTAAAGGAGTCTCCTACGACGCTTATAAAGGACATCGGAACCGGCAAACAGCAGCTTGTCGAAATTGCTAAGGCTCTGTCAAAGAATGTTAAGCTCCTTATTCTGGATGAGCCCACGTCGTCGCTTAACTCCGAGGACTCCAAGATGCTGCTCGACATGCTGCTGGAGTTCAAGAAACAGGGGATGACCTCGATCATAATCTCGCATAAGCTCTCCGAAGTAGCCTATGTGGCCGATAAGATCACGGTTATGCGCGACGGCGCGACGATTGAGACTATCGATAACTCGGACCACAGTATCGACGAGGATCGTATAATCCGCGGCATGGTCGGACGTGAGATGACTGACCGATATCCGGCGCGCGAGCATAAGGTGAGCGGGGAGATCGGCTTAGAGGTTTCGGACTGGTGCGTAAATCATCCCATCTATACCGAGAAGCGTGTCGTAAACCATGTGTCTTTTAACGTACACAAGGGTGAGATCGTCGGTTTCTCTGGACTGCAGGGAGCGGGCCGCACCGAGCTTGCGAGGTCCATCTTCGGAAAGAGCTACGGCACATCGATTACGGGAACGCTGAAGGTCAACGGACGCGAGGTAAAGCTCAAAAGCGAGCGTGACGCAATTGAGGCCGGCATCGCTTATGTTACGGAGGATAGAAAGGTCAACGGGCTAATCCTCATCGATACCATTGCAAGGAACAACACTCTGGCCCGTCTCGAAAAAGTATGCCGCAGAGGCATTATCGACGTCAACAAGGAAAACCAGGTCGCCGAGGAATATAGGGAGAAGCTGCGTACAAAGACACCTTCGATACAGCAGCCTGTTAATAATCTTTCCGGCGGCAACCAGCAGAAGGTTCTTCTTTCCAAGTGGATGTTTGCGGATCCTGACGTACTGATACTCGACGAGCCCACACGCGGCATCGATGTCGGCGCGAAATACGAGATCTACTGCATCATGAACGATCTGGTGGCACAGGGAAAATCGGTCGTGATGATATCCTCGGAACTGCCGGAGCTTCTAGGCATGTGCGACCGCATCTACGTTATGAACGAAGGCGAGATCGTAGCTGAAATGGATGCCGGAGAAGCGACACAGGAAAAGATAATGGCCGCTATTCTCAGATCCGACAAAAAGCAGACCCAAGATGAGAGCAAGGGAGCGTAAGACAATGAAAGCATCTGCGTTTGTAAAAAAATATACCATGACTATCGCCCTTGTGGTGGTTTTCATCTTCTTCGCCATACTGACAGAGGGAAGGCTTCTGTACGCTCAGAACATCTCGAACCTGCTGCTGCAGAATGCGTACGTTCTTGTTATGGCCTGCGGTATGCTGCTATGCATACTGACGGGCGGAAACGTCGATCTTTCGATAGGCTCCACTCTCTGTCTTGTAGCGGCAATCGCCGCGCAGCTTATGGACAAGGCGGGCATGAACGCCTTCGCCACCATTGCAATCTGCATGGCTGTGGCCGTTGCGATCGGCGCATGGCAGGGCTTTTGGATTGGGCATATACATATCCCGCCCTTTATCTGCACTTTGGCGGGCATGTTTCTGTTCCGCGGACTGGGACGGGTACTTCTGAGTTCC
This sequence comes from Bacillota bacterium, assembly GCA_029268085.1. Lineage (GTDB taxonomy): Bacteria > Bacillota > Clostridia > Oscillospirales > Oscillospiraceae > UBA2658. The sequence goes on from JAJUHD010000047.1 coordinate 5,653, forward strand.
AAGACGGTTACCATTTATAACAAGACCTTCCTCGATATCTTTTCTTCCTATATAACAGTTCCGGGTATCGACAAGGATGTGAACTGGTCCGCGCTGATAGTCGGCGTGATTGTGGCGTTGGGGCTTATAGTCCTGACCTTCGTCAACCGCTCGAAGAAGGCCAGAAAGGGCTATGAATTGAAGTCTGCCGCCGCTGAGTTCGGCCAGATCATAGTAATTGGCCTTCTGATTATCGCCTATACTTGGCAGCTTGCTCATTATAAGGGCATCCCCGTCATGCTGCTCTGGATATTGCTTGTTGTCCTTTTGTATGCGTTCATAACATCGAAAACCGCTTTCGGCCGTTATTTCTACGCAGTCGGCGGGAATGAAAAGGCAACAAAGCTGTCAGGCATTGACACTAAGAAGGTATATTTCTGGGCCTACTGCTCGATGAGCATACTGGCCGGTTTCTCCGGCCTGCTCGTAGCGGCCCGAATCGGCTCTGTAAACGGCGACACAGGCTTGTCCTATGAAATGGATGCCATAGGCTCCTGCTTCATCGGCGGAGCCTCGGCTTACGGCGGAAGCGGCACAGTTTCAGGCGTAATCATCGGCGCTATACTGCTTGGCGTTATCAATCAGGGAATGTCTATCTTCGGCCTCGATAACAACTGGCAGTACGTCGTCAAAGGAACGGTCCTTCTGATTGCCGTCATTTTCGACGTCGTTTCGAACCATAAGACCGGCAAAGCATAAAATTCATTAAAAATAAAATAGTTGAACCGCTATCATACAGGGCGGTGCGCTTTGACGAAGCAGCCCTGTATGACGGTCAGCATTGCCTTGAGGAGGTTATAACCTTGCTGTATATCGGTATCGATTTGGGCACTTCTGCCGTTAAGCTCCTGCTGATGGACGGAGAGGGAAGAATCAAAAATATCGTCTCACGTTCCTATCCCTTATCTTTCCCGCACCCGGGCTGGTCGGAGCAGGACCCCGAGGACTGGCTCCGCGAGACCGTCGCGGGCATCAGGGAACTGACGGAGAACTGCGATAAGTCTCAGATCGCTGGTATTGGCGCCGGCGGTCAGATGCACGGCCTTGTTGCGCTGGATAAGGACGACAAAGTCCTGCGCCCTGCTATTCTCTGGAACGACGGGCGGACGGCCGAAGAGACGGACTGGCTCAACAGCACTGTCGGCAGAGAGAGGCTTTCACGTTATACCGGGAACATTGCGTTTGCAGGCTTTACCGCGCCCAAGCTTCTCTGGATGAAAAAGCATGAGCCTGAGTTGTTTGCACGGATCGATAAAATCATGCTCCCCAAGGACTACGTCAACTATAAGCTCTCCGGCATCCATTGCACCGATTATTCGGATGCATCCGGCACGCTTCTGATGGATGTTCGGAACAAGTGCTGGAGCAAAGAGATGCTTGAAATCTGCGGCGTCAGGGAAAAACAGATGCCGCGCCTGTTTGAAAGCTATGAGCCCGTCGGCACGCTGACGCCGGAAATGGCTGAAATACTGGGACTTCCTCGGAGCGTGAAGATTGCCGCCGGAGCGGGAGATAATGCCGCCGCCGCCGTCGGAACCGCAACGGTCGGCGACGGACGGTGCAACATCTCGCTCGGCACCTCCGGCACGATCTTTATTTCCAGCGACAGCTTCGGTGTCGACATTAACAATGCTCTGCACGCGTTTGCGCACGCGGACGGCGGCTATCATCTTATGGGCGTTATGCTTTCCGCAGCCTCCTGCAACAAATGGTGGATGGAGGACATACTAAAGACAGACCGCTATTCGGAAGAACAGTCGGACATTACGCATGAAAAAATGGGACGAGGGCAGGTGTTTTTCCTTCCGTATCTCATGGGAGAGCGTTCGCCGCATAACGATTCCTTCGTGCGCGGCACCTTCACCGGACTTTCGATGGACACGACGCGCACAGATATGACGCTCGCGGTACTTGAAGGTGTTGCTTTCGGCATACGCGATTCGCTCGAAGTCGCGCGGTCTCTCGGGATTGATATCAGGCGCAGCAAAATTTGCGGAGGCGGAGCAAAAAGCCCACTGTGGAAGGAAATTATTGCAAACGTGCTGAATCTTGAGCTCGACAGCGTGGAAACGGAGGAAGGCCCGGGCTACGGCGGAGCGGTCCTTGCGGCGGTCGCCTGCGGAGAATATGCTTCTGTGCGCGACGCGGCGGAAAAGCTCGTCAGGGTCACTTCAACCGTAAAGCCGGACGCTGACATTGCCGCACGCTACGAAAAGCGTTATCAGGTTTTCCGGCAGATATATCCTGCTGTGAAGCCGCTTTTTCAAACAATCTAAAACCGGCAGGATCGGGGCTGAAACAGAAAATGAAGCAAAAGAAAGAATATGACATGGCGATACTTAGCAAGGCCTTAACGGGTCTTGGACTGCGCGTAATCCTCGCGGGATATTTAATATATTTGGCGTGGAAGGTCCTCAAAGGCACGCTGGCAGGCGGACCAATTCCCCTTTGGGGCGGATGGCTGGTCTTCGCAGTCTTTGCGTGTTCGGGAGTCGTTTTCTGCGTGTTCTCGGTCAGGCAGTATCTGATTGCCAGAAAAGAGGCAACGCTGCGGGAGAACAACGACACTTACACAGTAAAAAAGAACGAGACCGACGGAACGGATGATTAGATCCGCATCGGGACATGGGAGGTCTTATTATGAGAATATACAGGGTCACCGACCCGGAATTTAAACCCTACGGGAGAGTGCTGGAAGGATATGACGTTCGCCACTTTATTGCGGCACTCGAAAAGGGGACACCGCTTCCGGACGGCGTCGAATATGTACCGGATGACCCCGTCCTTTCGTCACTGCCCGAGGCAAAAATGTTCGGCACAGCCGTTTTCGGCGGGATGCCCGTCCAGTTTGGCTGGTGCAATGGGCATAATACGAAGCTGAACTGTCTGGAATACCACCGCGACAGCGAAATACAGCTCGGGACGGAGGACTTCATCCTGCTTCTCGCGAAAGAGGAGGAGCTTGAATCAGGAATGCTCGATACTTCAAAGGTCAGGGCATTTCTCGCACCAGCGGGAATACCTTTGGAAGTTTACGCAACGACTCTGCATTATGCTCCCTGCCATACAGATAAGGCAAAAGGCTTTCGCGTTATGATAGTCCTGCCGAAAGGGACAAACACGGAGAAACCTGAGATAACGCCGGTTTCTTTGGAAGACAGGCTGCTCTGGGCCTGCAATAAGTGGCTTATCGCCCATCCGGAGTCAAACGAGGCCAAGGCCGGCGCCTTTATCGGGCTGACCGGCAAAAACATAGACATTGCGTCCGAAATATGATAAAATAAGAGGGCTTTAATAATGATTACGAATATTCCTGAAGTCAAGCTGGGTATCATCGCGGTATCCCGCGACTGCTTTCCGATTACACTTTCACAGAAGCGCAGGGCCGCAATTGCCGCAGCTTGCGGACAGAAAAAACTGGATATATACGAGGCGGAAACGACCGTCGAGAATGAAAAGGATATGCTCCGCGCGGTTGATGAGGTTAAGAAGGCCGGCTGCAACGCGCTTGTCGTTTTTCTTGGAAACTTCGGCCCCGAAACGCCGGAGACGCTTATAGCAAAGTTCTTTGACGGTCCCTGTATGTTTGCCGCTGCCGCGGAGGGCGACGGCGACCTTATAGACGGGCGCGGCGACGCTTACTGCGGCATGCTCAACTGCTCTTATAATCTCGGAATGCGCCGTCTTAACGGATACATACCCGAATATCCTGTCGGCACCGCCGCCGACATAGCGGAGATGATTGCGGACTTTATCCCTGTCGCCCGAGCGGTCATCGGCGTAAGGAACCTTAAAATAATCACCTTTGGACCGCGCCCGCAGGACTTTTTCGCCTGCAACGCGCCTATCAAGGGACTATATGAGCTGGGTGTTGAGATCGAGGAAAACTCCGAACTCGACCTGCTTGTGAGCTTCAAAGCCCACGCCAATGATCCTCGCATACCCGAAGTAGCGGCTGATATGGCAAAGGAAATGGGCGAGGGCAAGTATTACGCCGACCTGAACCAGAGGCTTGCCCAGTTCGAGTTGACTCTGCTTGACTGGGCGGAGGAACACAAGGGCAGCAGGAAGTTTGTCGCCTTTGCAGATAAGTGCTGGCCCGCGTTCCCGTCTCAGTTCGGCTTCGTGCCATGCTATGTGAATAGCCGTCTAGCTTCGCGCGGTATCCCTGTAGCCTGCGAGGTTGATATCTACGGTGCACTCTCTGAATACATCGGAGCCTGCATAACGGGCGATGCCGTGACGCTGCTTGATATCAACAACAGCGTACCGAAGTCCCAGTACGATGCGGAGATTGCCGGAAAATTCGATTATAAACTTACCGACACCTTTATGGGCTTCCATTGCGGCAACACGCCGTCCTGCAAAATGTGCTCCGACCGCGCTGTCAAGTTCCAGCTTATACAGCACCGTACGCTTGAGCCGGAAGGCTCCGAGCCCGATTTTACACGCGGAACTCTTGAGGGCGACATTGCTGAAAGCCCGATCACCTTCTACCGTCTGCAATGTGACAGCGAGGGCATTCTGCGTGCCTATATAGCGGAAGGCGAAGTTCTGCCTGTCGGAACGCGCAGCTTCGGCGGAATCGGTATTTTCGCAATTCCCGAAATGGGCCGCTTCTACCGCCATGTACTTATTGAGAAACGCTTTCCGCACCACGGCGCGGTCGCGTTTTCGCACTGCGGTAAGACGCTTTTCGAAGTATTCAAATTCCTCGGTGTCAGTGATATAGGCTATAATCAGCCGAAGACCCTCCCATACCCAACGGAAAATCCATTTGCCTGAAGGAGAATGCAATACGATCCAGGAAGTTAAACAGATCTATGATGACTACTTTACCGATGTAAGGGAATTACAGGCCAGACGAAATCCTATGGAGGGACTTCTGGGCTTCGGCAAGCGAGCGGATGACGATCCGTGCCATGAACGCTTTGCCGACCGTCTCGGACAGAAGCTCAGCGATTTTGCGAAAACTTCGCCAGCATCTGGCGAGGTCTGTTCCGTATTGCGCTTTGTTTATGAGGTTCCGCATGAGTATAAGAACGCATCAATGGTTTACTGGATGCTTCTTGCTGTGCAGGGGCTGACGGATGAGCTTATCCCATTACTCAAAACCGAAGACGCAGCATCGCTCTCGGCGTTATTTGCGGATCTCTATCCGAAAAACAGCCGTCTTCCGTCGCAGCAGAAGATCGCAAGCCGCCTGTGCTTGCAGGCAGGTGCAAAAGAACAGAAGGGGAAAGGCATTTTTAGATCAAAAAAACGTTCCTGATATGATTATTGCTGTACGGCGGTTCGGGTGTTTCAGTCTGTATCTTAGAATACCCGGGCCGTCGGAGCATATCGCACAGCAGAGAAAGGGGAAAAATCCTTGACGAACTTTGTTTTCGGAAAAACCAAGGACGGCGAGAACGTAAGAGCTTGGCGCTTGGCGAACAGCAGGGGAGCACATGCCGTTATTCTTGATTACGGCTGCATCGTGCAGGCGCTTTCCGTGCCGAACGCGCACGGGGGTTTTACAGACGTCGTTCTGGGCTACGATACCGTTGCGGAATATGAGGATAACGACGGTTATTTCGGCGCGGTGATCGGACGGATTGCAAACCGCATCGGCAAGAGCGAGTTTACACTTAACGGGAAGACCTATCGTCTCGCTCAAAACGACGGGAAAAACCATCTGCATGGCGGCGTCAAAGGCTTTGACAAGTTTGTTTGGGAGGCTCGCCAAGAGGGAAATGCACTTGTATTCACGCGCTTTTCGCCTGACGGAGAGGAGAATTACCCGGGAAATCTCAGAGTGAGCATTTCTTATGAGCTGACCGAGGAAAACGAGCTGCGCATCACCTATGATGCGGATACAGATGCCGATACAGTCATAAACCTGACAAACCACAGCTATTTTAACCTCGATGGCGGGGGAACGGTACTGAATCACTATTTGCAGATTTTCGCGGACGAGTTCACGGAAAATGATGAAGGCTGCCTCCCAACCGGAAGGTTCCTTAAGACAGCGGGTACGCCCTTTGATTTTTCTGAACCGAAGCCCGTCGGCAGGGACATCGAAGCCGATGACATCCAGCTTAAAAACGGCCACGGCTACGACCATAACTTCGTTCTGTCGGACAAGGTGGAGCTTAAGAAGGCCGCTGTGCTTTACAGTCCGAAAACGGGAATAAGCATGACGACCTTTACGATGCTCCCCGGTATGCAGTTATACAGCGCAAACTGGCTGACGCCGAGAAAAGGAAAGCTCGGCAGCCTCATAGACCGCCGCTATGCCATATGCCTCGAAACACAGATGTTCCCGAATGCGCTGGCGATCCCTCACTTTCCGAATGTGGTTTTAAAAAAAGACGAGCACTACCACTCAGTTACCATCTACCGTTTCGATACAACCGTCTGAGTGCCGTTATAGTAAAGTCAGCCACGCAGTTCTTTGCTGCGTGGCTGTTATATTGACGGGAAAAGTACGGAACACCGAGAAAAATAATGTTCGCGTAATAAACCGCAATTTGTTTTTTATATATCAAATATGCTGATTACCCAAACAGATAATTACTGCCCGGAAGCTGTTTGCAGAGCTTTTTTAGTCTTGCCATGTCTTCTGAAAGAGCATACACTGTGTGATATTTTTTGTTGGAAACCGCTGTTATCGATAGAGACAGAATAGGGAAGTCCTCCTCAATACCATGTCTGTTTTTGGTTGAAATGTACCCCCTTTTCAGATCGTGTTCATTGTAATAATTTCTTACAGAGGAATCAAAGACTTCAATAATTTTTTTGCAGAGAGCTTCAGTATCTGCACTGTCGACTATTGCCATGAAATCATCTCCGCCTATATGACCGATAAAACCTGTTTGAATGGCTTCTTTTAGAACGCTTGTAAGAAATCTGATAACTTTGTCGCCATTTTCAAAGCCATAGACGTCGTTATATGCTTTAAAGTTGTTAAGATCAAAGTAAAGAACAGTTAGATCCTCGGCTGAACTTAGGCAGTGCTCCAGTTCCTTTTCAATCGTTACATTACCGGGAAGACCTGAAAGAGGATTAAGATGACGGGCGTTGTTCACACCGATTTGAAGAGCTTTTTCCAGTAGATCCTTGACAGTAACGATACCGAAGTACTTACCGTCATTTGTGACCGTTACAAAATCATAGAGCTTATCGAAATCGCGTCTCATTGCGCTTGTCGCAACGGCTTCTATGCTGTCATGGTAATCTACGCAGAGGAACTCTCTGCTCATAATAGACTCGATGGGCTTATTTGAGTACAAGGAATAACCGTACTGCGAGGAAAGCCTTCTGTAAAGCTCGCTTCTGGTAATAATTCCCATTATTATTCCTTCCTCCGCAACACATAGGCCGCAGATTGAGCGGTCATGTTCCATCATTTCAAGTACATGTGACACGAGCAGTTTGGGGTTAATGCATTTTTGAGCGGATGAAATGTTGCATATGTAGATTTCTGAGGATGTTCTGTCCAGCAGGCGGTTTCTCTTTGCGTTTGCATCGCGGATCAGAGATTGAACGTCCGTATTTATAGGCATAATTTCGCTTGCGGGACGCTGAAGAAAAAAGCCTTGTCCGTAATGCACTCCGATTTCAATGAGCTTAAGCAGTTCATCCTTCGTTTCAATTCCCTCTGCAATAAGAAAAGTATTTGTGAGCGAAGCAAATTCCGTAAAGCTTTTAATCAGAGACTGCTTTGTTGTGTCTTTATCAATACCTCGCACAAGATTCATGTCAAGCTTAATGAAATGGGGATGTATATCGGAAATCATATTCAGACCGGAATAGCCTGCGCCGGCATCGTCGACCGCAATTCTATAGCTTTGGTTCTTATAGTGGTTTATTGTGCCGATGAATTCTGGCATGTTGCTGATAACGGCCTTTTCGGTTATTTCAAAAACAACGTTTTCAGGGTCAAGACCGTGTTGCGTCAGATACTCTTTAGTGAAGCCCTCCTTAAATTTTTTGTCATGTATTATCTTGGGATTGACATTGAGAAAAAGGAGAAATTTTGTTTTGAGTCTATATACAGTCTCAATAGCCTTTATACGGCAGAGGAGCTCAAGCTCCCATGTCTTTTCATATTTTTCGGCGCAGTCGAAGAGAACGGATGGATAGTACATTTCCGAGCCTTCCGGTCCGCGGCTTAACGCTTCGTAACCGAAAACGGAGGCATCGCGCAGAGAAACAATGGGCTGAAAAACAGTTTCAATCAGCTTGTTGTCCAGTACATTCATAAACTGTTCGCGCGAAGCATAGTTTAAATTGTTTTCGATAAAAGTGACGTCTATAAAAATCCCTCCGGTTAACTGTTCTGTTTGGCAATATTGTACATCTTCCATGTAAAATATATTATCAGAGAAAAGTAAAAACTAAGAAAAAATCGGTATTTTAATCATTAATACAAATTCTCTGGTTTTCCCAGCAAATTTTTCAACAAATTTGCAATGTATGATTGCATATTTCGCGTTTCGGCTGTATATTAGGATTATAAGAGAATATATACAGAGAGGACGAAATATGGAAACACTCAGATCAAAAAAAGGTTTCATTTGCGATATGGACGGCGTGATCTATCACGGAAACCGTCTTC
>JAJUHD010000048.1 GCA_029268085.1 Bacillota bacterium
CTTAACATAGTCAGGGCCTATAACGGCGAGGAGCAGTCGGAAAAGGCCTTCAGAGCCATGAACGACAATCTTTTCAGCAGCGCATGGAAATCTCAGTTCATCTCCGGCATAATGATGCCGCTTATGAACTTTATCGGGAACTTGGGTTATGTCTCTGTCTGTGTCGTCGGCGCTGTTCTCGCAATGGACGGGAAAATCGAATTTGATGTCATAGTCGCGTTTATGATCTATATCCGTCTGTTCACCCAGCCGCTCTCACAGCTTGCCCAGTCGCTGACAACGCTGCAATCCACAGCGGCAGCTGCAGAGCGCGTGTTCGACTTCCTTGACGAGGAAGAACTCTCACCCGAGGCGGAGGACGCTGTCACAAACCACGTCTCGAAAGGCGAGGTCGAGTTCCGCAATGTAAAGTTCAGCTACAATCCCGACCGCGAGATCATTAAGGACTTTTCCGCCAAGGTTGAAAGCGGTCAGAAAATCGCGATTGTCGGTCCGACCGGCAGCGGCAAAACTACTATCGTTAACCTGCTTATGCGTTTCTATGAGCTTAACGGGGGCGAGATACTCATTGACGGCATACCGATCGGCAAAATGACCCGCCAGTGTGTCCACGACCAGTTCTGCATGGTTTTGCAGGACACATGGCTGTTTGAAGGTACGATACGCGATAACATCGTCTACAGCAAGGAAAACGTCTCCGATCAGGACGTCCGAAAAGCCTGCAAGGCAGTCGGGCTCGACCACTATATCCGCACGCTTCCGGACGGCTATAACACAGTTCTCGGCGATAACGCAAGCCTCTCCGCGGGCCAGCGCCAGCTTCTCACTATAGCCCGCGCGATCATTGAGAATGCGCCCCTGCTCATACTCGACGAGGCGACGAGCTCGGTCGATACGCGCACCGAAATCCAGATACAGCGAGCCATGGAAAGGCTCACAGAGGGCCGCACCTCGTTTATAATCGCTCACAGACTGTCTACAATAAAGAGCGCCGATCTCATCCTCGTAATGCGCGACGGCTGCATAGTCGAGCGCGGAACTCACGAGGAGCTCCTTGAGCAGGGCGGCTTCTACGCGGAGCTCTACAACAGCCAGTTCGATGAAATCACCGCATGATAATGTTTGGTCATGGGTCCGCTTCTGCGGGCCCATCACGGATTGAGGTTAATCAGCATGAAACAGAAATTTGCTAAATTCATGTACGGGCGTTACGGTCTGGATGAGCTTTCAAAGTTCATATCCTATGTATCGCTGCTTGTACTGGTCGTGTCCATGTTTTTGCCGCAGCCGGCAAAAATGATTGTATTCATAGCTGCGGTCTTAACTCTTGGCAATGCCTATTTTCGCATATTCTCAAAAAACTTTGAGAAGCGCCGCACGGAAAATGCTAAATTCCTGCGTTTCAGGCAGCGCATCAAGGACAGGTTCGGCCTGCGCCGCGATATGTGGAAGCAGCGCAAGGAATTCAGATTCTTTAAATGCCCCTCCTGCAAGTCCGTCCTGCGCGTCCCGAAGGGTAAGGGCAGAATCCGCATAGTATGCAAAAAGTGCGGTACCGCATTCGAAAAAAAGACATGACGGAGGTGATTACGGCGTGTTCGGTTATGTAATCGCCAACGGCAAGACTCTTTCCGAAGAAGAAAAGGCTCGCTATAAAGCGGTATACTGCGGACTTTGCCGCTCTCTGAAGGCGCGGCACGGACAGCTTGGCCGTCTGTCTCTCAACTACGACATGACCTTTCTCATTCTTGTTCTGAACTCGCTTTACGAGCCGGAGATGTCGAATGGCGAGGAACGCTGCGCAGCACACCCCTGTTCAAAGCATTGTTACGTTTCATGCGATATAACGGACTATGCGGCCGACATGAACGTCGCTCTGGCATATCTTAACCAGCTCGATAACTGGAAGGACGACCGAAACCTTTTAAGTCTCATATATGCTCGCATACTAAGGAAAAAGTATTACTCCGTCAAAGCGGCATACCCGCGCCAGTGCGAGGCGATGGAGCGCTGTATAAAAAGGCTTTCGGAGCTTGAAAAACAGGATTTGCAGGATCCCGATGCCGCGTCGCACTGCTTTGGCGAGCTTATGGGCGAGATTTTCGTCCTCCGCGAGGACAGGTGGGCTCCCTCTCTCCGCGCAATGGCTTCGTCTCTCGGCGAATTCATTTATATTTCAGATGCTGTGGCCGATCTCCCGGGCGATATGAAAAGACACCGCTACAACCCGCTCTCCGCGCTTAAAAAGCAGGGTCGCAGCGAGCATTACTTTAAAGATATATTGACAATGCTGATTGGAAACTGTACGATGGACTTTGAAAAACTCCCGCTGGTCGAGGATGTATCTATTATGCGTAACATCCTTTACTCCGGAGTCTGGACAAAATACGAGCTTGCGCAGGCGAAAAAATCAAAGCGAAAAGGAGAAAAACGCCAATGATTTCAGACCCGTACAAAGTCCTCGGCGTTTCTCCCAATGCCAGCGACGAAGAAATTAAAAAAGCTTACCGCGCTCTGGCAAAAAAATACCACCCCGATGTAAATCCGGGCGATAAAGAGGCCGAGCGTAAAATGAACGAAATCAACGCCGCCTATGACCAGATTAAAAACCCGCAGCAGAACGCGGGACCGTCCGGCGGCTTCGGCGGCTTCGGCTCATATACGGGATACGGTTCCGGCTTCGGCGGCTTCCACACAAATCCGGAGGACGAGCCTACGGCATTGCGCGCGGCGATGAACTATATAAGGACAGGCCACTATCATGAAGCGCTTACCGCGCTTGAGGGAGTGCCGGTTTCAGAGCGTAACGGCCGCTGGCATTATCTCTGTGCGTTTGCGAACTACGGGCTCGGCAACCGAATTGTCGCTCTGGAGCACGCCGAGACGGCGGTCAGGCTTGAGCCGAACAACATGGAATACCGCAGCCTTCTTGAGGAAATAAGGCAGGGCGGAACCTTCTATCGCGGCTTTAGTCAGGGCGTTCCCGTCTCCGGCTTCGGCAGCAGCCTTTGTCTCGGCCTGTGCCTTTCAAGTCTGCTCTGCCGCTTCTTTCCCTGCTGCTATATCGGATAAGTTTTAAAACCTGCGATAATGCTGAAAAAGCCGCCGTTTTAACGGCGGCTTTCCTGTTTTTACCGGCTCCATTTGTCCGCAAGCTGATCGACCTGATCGGCGAATCTGGCAAGCTCCTTGTTTGCCATGCCTTCGCAGCTTTTCGCAACGCGCAAAAGCTTTTCGCAGGCTGCGATAAGCCTTGTAAACACCTTAACCGCCCTTTCGTCGCGGTGTCCTTCTTTCTTCTCAACAGGTATGCCCACCGTTTGAGTTATAACCTGACCCGTCAGCAGATCATAGCTCGTGCCGCTATATGGAACAGCCGTATTAAGCGAATACTCATCACGCAGCAGCTTGGCAAAGCCTTCGGCGACCTGGTCCTCGCCGTGGTTCACGAAAATAAGAGAAGGCTTTTTCTTAAAGCCTGATATCCACTCGATCAGCCCTTCCTTGTCTGCGTGGCCGCTTATGCCGGGTATCGAATATAACTCCGCTTCGACTGAGATCGTCTCTCCGAAGAGCTTGACTTCCTTGGCTCCGTCCAGCAAAATACGCCCCAGAGTACCGTTTGCCTGATAGCCGACGAACAGAATAAGACTCTCTCTGCGCCAAAGGTTGTGCTTAAGGTGGTGGCGGATGCGTCCAGCCTCGCACATACCCGAGGCGGAGATGATGACCTTCGGTGTTTCGTCAAAGTTTATTGCCTTCGATTCGTCGCTTGAGACGGAGATTTTGAGGTCGGGAAATACGAGAGGATTTATCCCCTGCCTGAACATTTCCCTGATTTCCTCGTCGAAGGCGGAGGGATCCGCCTGCAGGAACACTGCGGTCGCTTCGTTGGCGAGAGGGCTGTCTACATATACGGGAAAACCGTCGTGCCCCTTGACCAGTCCCTGATCCTTTATCTTGCGCAGATGGTAGAGTATCTCCTGTGTCCTGCCGACGGCGAAGGACGGTATGATAACGTTGCCGCCGCGGTCAAAGGCGCGCTGAAGGCAGGAGACGAGTATCTGGAGAGTGTCGGCGGCAGATTCGTGCAGCCTGTCGCCGTATGTGGATTCGACAACGAGATAGTCCGCCTCATCGACGAAGCTGGGATTGTTCAAAATCGGCCGGCTCTTGTTGCCGACGTCGCCGCTGAATACAATCTTTTTTGTAATTCCGTCCTCGGTGATCCAGACCTCAATGCTTGCCGAGCCGAGCAGATGTCCCATATCGTTGAAGCGTATAGAGACGTTCTCGCAAACCTCTCTCATCTCGCCGTATCTGCATCCGAGCATTCTTGAAACGGCACACTGTGCATCCTCGATCGTGTACATCGGCTCATATGGCGGCATACCGGAACGCAGCGCCTTGCGGTTTCGCCATTCGGCTTCAAACTCTTGGATGTGCGCAGAGTCCATGAGCATTATTTTGCAGAGATTTACGGTCTCCTCAGTCGCGTATATCTTGCCCTGAAAGCCATTTTTGCATAATAGCGGCAGCTTGCCCGAATGGTCGATATGCGCGTGGGTCAGAAAAACACAATCTATTTTTCCGGCATTGACAGGAATGTCCTGATTTACAAAAATATCCGCTCCCTGTTCCATGCCGCAGTCGATGAGTATATTTTTGCCTTTTGTTTCAATCAGCGTGCAGCTTCCGGTAACTTCGTGTGTTGCGCCTAAAAATGTAATCTTCATTTATATGCTCCTCCGTGCTCGCCTGAATAAAGTCATTTTAACACAAAGCCGCTTCGCTTTAAAGCGGTATCCGCAATTTTCCGCAAATTTAGCCCCTAAAGCCAAAAATTATTATCATACTGGATTTTTTCGGGCCTCTGTGTTATAATTCGTTACAGTTCCTATATGGTGTAGATTTATTTAAAATGATTATTTTTGCGTACTTTTCCTATATTGGCAAACTGAAAGGAAATATATATGTTGGAATTAAAAAATGTGAATTTCAGCGCCGATGGAAAGCAGATACTCAAGGACATCTGCTTCAGCCTTGACGAAGGGAAATTTATAGCCATCACCGGACCTAACGGTTCGGGAAAATCCACTCTCGCTAAAATCATAATGGGCATCGAGAAGCCCGACAGCGGCCAAATTCTTTTTAACGGCGAGGATATAACTGGATACACTATCGATCAACGCGCAAGATTGGGCATATCCTTCGGCTTCCAGCAGCCGGTAAGGTTCAAGGGGATAACCGTGCATGACCTGCTCAATCTTTCCGCAAGGGAAAAGCTTTCAAGCAAGGAAGCCTGCAACATCCTCGCAACAGTCGGACTTTGCGCGAACTCCTATGTCGACCGCGAGGTTAACGCCTCTCTCTCCGGCGGCGAGCTCAAGCGCATCGAGATTGCTTCGGTTATTACAAGGGGCACAAAGCTCACGATCTTTGACGAGCCCGAAGCGGGCATTGATCTCTGGAGCTTCAACAACCTTATCAAGGTCTTCAACGATATGAGGGAAAAGCTCTCCGGCAGCATCATAGTGATTTCTCACCAGGAGCGCATCCTGAATATTGCCGACGAAATAGTTCTTCTTGCGGATGGACGAATCGAAAAGATAGTCCCGCACGGCGAGCCTCTTGAATCTTTCATCAACATGCAGGATGTCCGTACCTGCTGCAAGCTTTAAGGAGGGTATTTTATGGATCAGGTAATTCTAGACAAGTTTGATTCCGTCCTTCTGAAAGCGGTCGCAGACCTTCCGGGACTTCCGACCGGCGCTTTTTCCCTGCGCAAAAACGGCAAGCCCGTCAAGGTCAACGTTACGCCCAACATCAACATAATACCCAAAAAAGACAAGCCGGGCATCGACATTTATGTCCGCGCGGACACTAAGGGCGAAACCGTGCACATTCCCGTGGTCATCACCGAGAGCGGAATAAACGACGTCGTTTACAATGATTTCTATATCGGCAAGAACGCCGACGTAATCATTAACGCGGGCTGCGGTATCCACAATGACGGCTGCAACGACACGCACCATAATGGCATACACCGCTTTTACCTCGACGAGGGCGCAAAGGTGCTCTATGTCGAGAAGCACTACGGCGAGGGCGACGGCGAGGGAAAACGCGTGCTCGATCCCGTAACCGAGGTGCATCTTGGCAAAAATGCATCTTGCGAGATGCGTACAACGCAAATCAAAGGCGTCGATTCCACTGTCCGCACAACAAGCGCGGAATTGGACGACGGAGCAAGCCTTGTGATTACTGAAAAGATTATGACGCACGGGGAGCAGCTCGCAGAAACCAACTTTGAAGTCAATCTCAACGGTTTCGATTCAAGGGTTCAGGTAACATCCCGTTCCATAGCAACCGAAAGCTCGACCCAGAAGTTCGTCTCGAAGGTCTACGGCAATAATCAGTGCTTCGGCCACGTCGAATGCGACGCGATCATTAAGGACCACGGCAAGGTCATCTCGACTCCTGAAATCACCGCAAACTGCGTGGACGCGAACCTTATCCACGAAGCGGCCATCGGCAAGATCGCGGGCGAGCAGATAATTAAGCTCATGACGCTAGGACTAACGGAAAGCGAGGCCGAAGCGGAGATTATAAATGGATTCCTGAAGTAGAGAGGCAAAATATAATGACAGTCACATATACGCCGAAGGGCGTCTGCTCTAGAAAAATGATCGTCAGCGCCGAAAACGGCGTTATTACCGAGGCTCGGATTATCGGCGGCTGCAGCGGCAACACTCAGGGAATCAGCCGCCTTGTTGAGGGCATGAAGGTTGCAGACGCAATTTCCCGTCTTGAGGGAATTGAATGCGGCATGAAGCATACCTCCTGCCCCGATCAGCTCTCTGTTGCGCTAAAGCAGCTTCTTCATACATAAGAAATGCAGTAAGTACATACCATAGAATAAAAATACCCGACGGTTACCGTCGGGTATTTTTATTACAGCCAGCTTTCTTCTATTTCATGCTTTTTAGCGCGGGTCATTAGACCCGTAAAAACTTCCTTTAAAGGCGCTCCTTTATAGAGCACACTGTATATCGCCTCAGTAATCGGCATTTCAACGCCGCATTTCTGCGCCATGGTATAGCCCGAAGCTGCTGCGTAGTAGCCCTCGACCACCGCGCCGACCTGCCTCATCGCCTCCTGCGGCTCCATCCCCGCACCGATGAGAAGTCCCGCGCGTCGGTTTCGCGAATGGCCGGATGTGCAGGTTACGATAAGGTCACCCATTCCGGCAAGTCCTGCGAAGGTTTCCTTGCGCCCGCCCATTTTTGCTCCCACACGGGCAATCTCCGTAAGCCCGCGGGTCATAAGCATCGCCTTTGTATTGTCGCCGAGGCCCATGCCGTCACAGCAGCCGGCGCACAGGGCAATGACGTTCTTGAGAGCCGCACCAAGCTCGACGCCAATGATATCGCTTGAGGTATAGACTCTAAAGCGCTCGTTCATAAAAAGATCCTGTATAAGTTCGGCGGCGCCAAGATCGCAGCAGGCAGAGACGACAGCAGTGGGTATCCCGCGCCCGACCTCCTCAGCATGAGAAGGGCCGGAGAGCGCGGCGACAGTATTCCTCCCATGAAGCTCTTCCTCTATAACCTGCGACATGCGCAGAGACGTTTCCTTTTCTATGCCCTTGGCGACGGAAACCACCACAGTTTTAGGAGAGAGCAGAGGCGCCAATTTTGTTGCCGTTTCGCGCACGGCAAAGGACGGAGTCGCAAGAACGACCACATCCGCTTCACACACACAGTTAAGGTCAGCTGTCAGCTTAAGCCCATCGGGTATGGGTACGCCTTTTAAAAAAGGGTTCTCCTTGTTCTTCCCGATAGTCTCACTTTCTTCCTTTGAGTGTGACCAGAGTGTTACGTTATTCCCGTTTTCAAGGAGCAACAGGGACAGAGCCGTTCCCCAGCCTCCGCTGCCGACAACCGAAACCTTCATATCGTTTCTCCTTAGGATAAATAATGCATAATAATATCTTTATACGATATTCAGCTTACCATCTCCGGTTTCTTCTAATAGTATGTCCGGAAACAGCAGGAGACGGCGCTTGCTATGCAGCTATGGACTATAATAATCCAGAGCAATGCAAAACGCAAGCGCCGCGAAGTGCAGTTTAAAATTATTTTACAGTTTAGTCAAGAGAAAACTGTGCAACCTGTAAGATTTCGGATAATTAGTATTTTTATCCCGCCTTATACTGGGATCAGTCAAGGTTGAACTTCTCCCCGTAGCCGTAGCGCTCGTAGATATAGTCGATATCCTTGTCGCCGCGTCCGGAGAGATTGACAAGTATTGTCCCGTCCTTATGCTCCTTCGCATACTTGAGCGCATAGGCAAGAGCATGGCTGCTCTCGATTGCCGGAATAATACCCTCGTTGCGGCAGAGAAGGAAATATGCCTCTATCGCCTCATCGTCGGTCACGGATTTGTAATTAACGCGGCCAAGATCATGCAGATATGCGTGCTCGGGTCCGACTGATGGATAGTCAAGGCCGCTTGCGCAGGAATAGACGGGGGCCGGTTCGCCTTTCTCGTCCTTGAGCATGATGCTTTCGAAGCCGTGCATGATGCCCTTTTCACCAAAGGTTATCGAAGCCGCGTGGTCACCCAGAGCTTCGCCTCGGCCCATCGGCTCGACGCCGTATATCTCAACAGGATCGGCGAGGAAAGCCGAGAAAAGGCCCATAGCGTTCGAACCGCCGCCGACGCAGGCGCAGAGTGCATCGGGTAGATTTCCGGTCATTTCTTTGAACTGGTCACGCGCCTCATAGCCTACTACGGACTGAAAATCGCGTACCATCATCGGGAAGGGATGAGGCCCGACGACTGAGCCTATGCAATAGATCGCATCCTTGTATTCCTTCAAATAGCCCTCGAATGCGGCGTCAACCGCCTCCTTGAGGGTCTTGAGCCCGTGCGTGACAGGGACAACTCTCGCGCCGAGCATCCTCATGCGGGTCACGTTAGGCGCCTGTTTCTTAATATCAACCTCGCCCATGTATACGTCACATTCCATGCCGAAGTATGCGGCCGCTGTCGCGAGTGCGACGCCATGCTGTCCCGCGCCGGTCTCGGCTATTATCTTTTTCTTACCCATGAACTTTGCGAGCAGGCCCTCGCCCATGCAATGGTTGAGCTTGTGTGCGCCCGTGTGATTTAGGTCCTCGCGTTTAAGGTAAATCTGCGCCCCGCCGATTTTCCTTGAAAGCCGTTCGCAGTGATAAACCGGAGTCGGGCGTCCCTGAAACTCCCTGCGAATCCTGCGCAGCTCGCTGATGAACTGTGCGCTGTTGCAGATGGTATTGTAGGCTTCGGTTATCTCCTCAAACGCAGGGATGAGCTCGGGCGGCAGATAAGCGCCGCCGTATTCGCCGTAGCGTCCGTCCTTAGTCGGAACATTCTTAAGATAGGTTTCATAGTTTTTATTCGGATTTTCATAATTAGCGTTCATTGTAGTATCTCCTTAATAAATTATTTGTATGCAATATATCCGTATCAGATATTTTTATATTCTTTTTTAAAAATATCTCTGCGCCATCGAACAAGTCCCATAGTCAAAACCTCCTAAATATGCAAAAAAGCCTTTGTCCCTTCCTTAGGACAAAGACCTCAAGCCTCTGCGGTACCACCTAAGTTGACGAAATTCTCGCCCACTCACGACATACGATGATATGTCTGCACGTTTTACGGGTTGCCCTCCCGTCGGCCATTACTGACGCATACGCGCTTTCCTGCCGCCCTCACAAGTCCATTCACGCACACGCCTGCTGCGGCAATTCCACCCTCTGCCGCTCTCTTCGAACCGCTTTTGCACGCTACTAACCCTTGATCACCGGTTTATTATTTGATTGTTCCGATGCTAACATATCCGAAAGCGCTTGTCAATAGTTTTTTTCTTTACATCAGAAAAGGCAATCCTCCTTTGCTTTCTCGGTTTGTTCCACTCTATGACGAAGACCTCCTTTCGGTCACTTTAAAAATAAAAATCACCCGTCCGAAATACCGATTCAGTTTTTCGGGCGGGTATATTATGTTAACCTATTACCAGCGTACCTGGCCGCTTCCGTAGATCACATATTTGGTACTTGTAATCTCGCGCAGTCCCATCGGTCCGCGGGCATGCATCTTCTGCGTGGAGATTCCGATTTCGGCGCCGAGCCCGAATTCCCCTCCATCCGTGAAGCGGGTCGAGGCGTTCACATATACAGCCGCGGCATCGACTTCGTTTAAAAACCTCTGTGCCTTTGAATAATTTTCCGTTATTATAGCCTCGGAATGCTGGGTCGAATAACGCGCGATGTGCTCCATTGCTTCGTCAATACCTGACACAACCTTTATCGCGAGGATATAATCGTCATACTCAGTAGCCCAGTCTGACTCCGTCGCAGGAATGGCCGATTCACCTAGTATTTTCAAGGCTTTCTCATCGCAGCGAAGCTCGACGTTGTATTTATTGAGCTTCGGCAGGACGCGCGGCAGGAACTTATCCGCAACCGCTTCATGCACAAGAAGCGTCTCCATCGCGTTGCAGACCGAGGGCCTGCTGCATTTTGCGTTCTCAACGATCTTTACCGCCATTTCGATATCTGCCTCATCGTCTACATAAACATGGCAGTTGCCGCTGCCGGTTTCGATGACGGGGACGCTCGCGTTTTCGACGACGGACTTGATAAGCCCGCTGCCGCCGCGCGGAATGAGCACATCGATGTAACCGCGAAGTCCCATAAGCTCCTTGGCACTCTCGCGAGATGTGTCACGAACAAGGCAGATACAGTTCTCCGGAAGGCCTGCAGAGGCAAGAGCTTCACGCATTATGTCAACCAAAACGGAATTGGAGTTTATCGCTTCCTTACCGCCGCGAAGGATGCAAGCGCTACCTGCCTTGAGGCAGAGGACCGCCGCATCAACAGTAACGTTTGGTCTTGCTTCGTAGATAATACCGATCACGCCGAGAGGCACGCGCTTTTTGCCGATCGTAAGTCCGTTAGGCCTGTCAGCCATTGAAATGATTTCTCCGATCGGATCAGGCAGAGCGATAATTTCCGCAACGCCTTTGGCGACACCGTCTATTCGTTCGTCCGTCAGAAGGAGCCTGTCGAGAAACGCCTTCTTGATGCCGGCTTTTTCCGCTTCCACGATATCGGCCGCGTTGGCTTCAAGTATGCGCTCCTTGTATTTCAGGAGCGAGGCACGTATCGCTTCAAGCGCGTCATTTTTCTTTTTTGTACCCGCGACCGCAAGTACGCGTCCGGCGGCCTTCGCCGCCCCGCCCATTTTTTCAAGGTCTGTCATTCTTACACCTCTTTCCTACGAAAAGTGTTCCCGCAGGTTTTCCAGACGCTATATCATAAAGTATCTCCGGAGTTTTTCCGTTTGCGATATACATATCTATGCCGTTTCCGGTAGCGAGTTCCGCAGCCTGGAGCTTCGTTATCATTCCGCCTGTGCCGCGGCTGCTTCCCGCTCCGCCGGCAAGCGAACGTATCTCCTCATCGATCACCCTTACCTCACGGATAAGCCTTGCATTCGGGTCTTCATTCGGATTGCCTTCATAAAGCCCGTCGATATCTGAAAGCAGGACCAGCTTGTCCGCGCCGCAGAGCACCGCGACGACAGCGGAAAGCGTATCGTTATCGCCGAAGACCTTGTGCTCCTCGCTATCGGCCTCGATCTCGGCGTAGCTGACCGAATCGTTTTCGTTGACTATCGGGATTATGCCCAGTTCGAGTAGCGAATTGAAGGTATTAATCAGGTTCTGTTTCTTTTCGGGACTATCAACATCCTCGCCTGTCAGCAGTATCTGGGCAACCATTTTGCCGTATTCTCCGAAAAATTTGTCATAAAGGTGCATCAGCTCGCACTGGCCGACGGCAGCAGCCGCCTGCTTCAGACTAAGGACGGTAGGTCGCTCCTTCATCTGGAGCTTGCCGGCGCCGACGGCAATGGCTCCCGATGAAACCAGAATTACCTCGTTGCCCATGTTCTGAATGTCGGACAGCACGCGTGCAAGAGCGTCAAAGCTGCGGAGATTGAGCTTTCCGCCCTCATGCGTCAGCGTCGAGGTACCGACCTTCACAACAATTTTGTATTTTACCGTATTACCGTCCATATGTACCTGACTATTCCTTTCTGCATCTTGATATAAAAGCGCAATATGACTATATAAGGAATAGTCATATGTGCATTAACTGCGGTTGCCGTAAGCGGTCAGCAATTGGCATATCAGAAATTTGAATTAATTCAAGCTTCCTTTAATGGTTTAGAATAGTATACCACTAAATAAAAGATTTGCAATCGGATAATAATACACCAAGCTTCTGCTCTTTTGATGCGTTTTATGCTCGAAACCGGCAAAAAGGCGCCGCCGCAGAGCACGGTGACGCCTGTTGGTTCTCTATTCCTTTTGCCACTCCGCCAAAGCGTTGGCTATTCTCGCAAAACCTGCTATATCCAGCGCTTCTCCGCGTATCAGCGTGTCGAAGCCGCTGGATATGATGGCCTCATTCAGCGTATCCTTTGCATAGCCCTGAAGTCCCGAAGAAAGAGCGTTCAAGAGAGTTTTTCTGCGTTGGTTGAAGGCTGCGCGCACCACGGCAAAAAACAATTTTTCGTTGGTTACCTGTGCGGGAGGTTCACTGCGCATTTTAAGCTTTATAACGCTGGACCAGACCTTCGGCTTCGGCATGAAGCATTCGGGCGATACGTCGAACAGTATCTCGGGCTGGGTATGCCAGTTCACGTAGACAGAAAACGCGCCGTAATCGGCAGTCCCCGCCTTCGCGCAGATTCTCTGGGCGACCTCACGCTGCACCATAAGTGTCAGGCTTTCAAAGCAGCCCGCATCGATGAAGGCAGAAATCAGCGGACTCGTTATGTTATATGGCAAATTTGCGCAGACGACAGGCGTCAAACCCTCAAAGCTTTGACGGACGAGCTCGGGAATGTTCAGCTTCAGCACGTCACCGAAGATCACCTTTGTGTTAACGCAATCCTTCAGCGTCTCCTCGAGGACTGGTTTAAGCGCATTGTCGAGCTCAACGGCGGTTACCCTGCCCGCAAGCTTAGAAAGCTGCACCGTGAGGCAGCCGATGCCCGGTCCGACTTCCAGAACGCCGGTTTCCCTGTCCAGCCCCGCTTCCGCCGCTATACGCTCGGGCACCCACGCTGCGGTCAAAAAGTTCTGTCCCATAGATTTCGAGAAGCGGAAACCATGTCTTGAAAGCAAAGCTCTGATTTGTCCAATATCACACAGATCCATAAAACTCCTTGTGATTTACATTTTTTATGTAGTAGCGCGCTCGATTTGAATTTTTTATCTCTTTATGATTCTCCTTGCCGCGCCGATTGCCGTCGCGAATCCGGAATACTTTGGAATTACATAGTTCAGCTTGTAAAGATTTGTAAACCCGTCATATACAATCTTCGCTATTGCTGTCTGCGAGATGCCACCCGTTATTACAACGCTTTTAACGCTGTAGCCGTTGCAGGCAAGAGCCGCGTGGGAGCCGGCGACCTCCATGACCGTGTTTACTATAGCCATTGCCCAATCGGCAGTTGTTGCGTCGTCACCGGCTTTTGCAAGGTTTGAAGCCGTCAGATCAGGCGGAAGAGTATCCGTTCCGGAGAATAGATCGTTGATAGTTATATCAACAGTCAACCTATTGCCCTGTTCAGCCAGTTCGAACAGCTTGCGCAGGTCGGTTGTGCCGAACATTTTTTTTGAAATGCCGCGAAGTGTCCCGCTGCCTACTCCCGAACCGCCTATATGCGTATGCCTGCCGTTTTTTGAAAGAACAATTGATGTACCAGTACCTATACTTACGACGATAGTTTCGTCAAGCCCGGACAGCCATGAACCGCCTTCGCCTGTTGCCTCAATCTCAGGTACAAATACGACTTTTGCGCCAAAGCCATCGAAGCGGCATTTCTCCGCGCCTACGCCCGTAACTGCCGCAGTCTCGATTCTATCGGCTGATATATTATTCTCCTCAAGAAATTCAAGTATCAGTTCCCCTGCGGTCTTCTC
>JAJUHD010000049.1 GCA_029268085.1 Bacillota bacterium
CGTCACACAGGACGTCATGCTCCGCTGGACTGGCCGAATACATAACTGGGGTCAAATTCTTCTTCAGCTCAGCGTCTTCTTCCCCGACAGGGTTAAGTCATTCCTTCAGTAGGCATTAGCACAAAATTGTTGACAGACTCTTTTTGCAGGTGAAGCCGCTGATTTTAATAATTTATCCAGCCAAAAGACAAGCTTCCGGCGCCGGCGGCCGATACCCCCAGAGCACTGTGGGATCGGATTGTGTTGTATGCCCTACCCCAACGGGCAAGGAGCACCTTGGCTTCGTGCAGCGTATTGAATATCTCCCGATTGAGCAGTCCGTTTGCCGTTATCTCCGTGAAAACGAATCCTTTAACGGAACGACGGCCAACGAACCCATGAACCGGGAGATTTTTCATGCGCTATATGAGGCGAAAGTACTCCTTGCCCGCCTGGTCAGGCGGTAAACCGCCCGCCCCACAGACGGTTACTCCGATCTCCGCCTGAGTATTTACATTCGTTCCCCGATGGTCTAAACTAACTGTCAAGCTGAACCTAAAATCGGGGGCAGACCAGTATTTTCACAAATATATCTCTTTTCCATATCAAAGCTCCCTTGGAAAAATCACCGATTGAGTCAGAGTAATACCTGGCTGACCTACCCCCGGAAACGAATCCAAATATCTCAAAGCCAATCAAAATTCTATAAAAGACAGTACTCAGGAATATGTAGCGGCATTAAGAAAAGAGATATCGGCACTGGAAACAAGAATCAGCAAGACAATTGAGATGCTTTATGATACTCCCTCTGAGAGGCTGAAGAAGAATCTCCTTGAATACGAGAGTCGGCAGAAGGAACTGGACTATAAAATGCTTGCTGCAGAAGCTTCCGTCTTAACGGACGCGAAAATGGATCTGTATCTTGTTCGGACGGAGGACTTTGATATTATGAGCCGCGGCGAAAAGCATATTTTAATAAAAAAGGCAATAAAAAAGATAACCGTCAGAAGAGACGGTTATCTTGAAATCGAGACCACATACAAAGACATGGTCTATAAAGTTGGAGGCGCCACCCAGATTTGAACTGGGGAATCAGGGTTTTGCAGACCCATGCCTTACCACTTGGCTATGGCGCCGGAATTGCCGCAAGGGTTAGTATAGCACACCCTCCCCATTTTGGCAAGACTATTTTTAGTTTTTCGCCACGCTATTTTATCATTTCCTCAAATTCAGACTCGTCTATTATCCTGACGCCCAGAGACCTCGCCTTGTCGAGTTTTGAGCCTGCGTTCTCTCCGGCGAGCACATAGTCGGTTTTCCGGGATACCGAAGAGCTTGTCTTTCCGCCGTATTTTTCGATTATCGCGCCCGCCTCCTCCCTTGTATATTTGACGAGAGCGCCTGTCAGGACAAAGGTTTTTCCCGCAAACCGCGAATCGACCCTCTCCGCGAGGCTGCGCGTATTTACCCCCGCCTTCCTCAAAAGCCCGAGAAGGTGCGCAGACTGAGGGTTTTTGAACCATTCCCGCACATATTTTGCCGTAACCGCTCCAACGTCAAATATCGAGGTCAGTTCCTCCTCTGACGCCGCCTCAAGCGCTTCCAGTGATCCGAAATGCTCAGCCAGCACTTTCGCGGCCTTCTGCCCCACCTGACGTATTCCGAGCGCGTAAACCAGTCTTGACAGGTCGTTTGATTTAGATTTTTCTATCGCGGCGACGAGGTTTTCTGCCGATTTTCTGCCCATTCTTTCGAGCTTTTCGAGTTTCTCCGCTTCAAGATAATAAAGGTCTCCCGCCGAGGATATAAGCCCCGAGTTAACGAGCAGCTCAGCCACGGCTATTCCCAACCCCTCGATATCCATTGCGCTTCTGGATGCGAAATGTACTATATTTCTGAGGAGCTGGGCGGGACATTCTGCTCCCGTACATCTCACGGCGGCCTCCTCGTCTTTTGAGACGGGAGCGCCGCATACGGGGCATCTGTCGGGAAGCCTGAACGGAACCGTGCCGTCAGGCCTTTTTTCTTTTACGACCCCGAGCACCTCCGGGATTATCTCGCCGGCCTTCCGGATAAGCACCGTATCGCCTACCCTTATGTCTTTTTCGTCTATAAAGCTTTGATTGTGCAGAGTCGCGTTGGTCACCGTCGTGCCTGCAAGACGAACAGGCTCGACGACCGCTTTCGGCGTCAGAACGCCGGTTCTGCCTACGTTGACCTCGATGGCTTTTATTCTGCTTTCCTTTATTTCGGGCGGGTATTTATACGCCGCCGCCCATCTCGGCGCCTTAGACGTGCTTCCCAGCTCGATACGTTCGGCGAGGCTGTTAAGCTTTATAACCGCCCCGTCTATGTCGTACTCGTACTTCTCCCTGTTGTCGCCTATTCTCGAAATCTGTTCGCAGCAGGATTCTATATCCGGGCAAATCGTATAGTCCACCGTTTTGAACTTCAAAGCCTTCAAATAATCTATGCTTTCGGAGTGGGTTTCAAAGTTGATTCCGCTTACAAGCTGAACGTTGAACACTATGATGTCAAGACGCCTGCTCGCGGCGATTTTCGGGTCGAGCTGACGCAGAGAACCCGCCGCCGCGTTCCTCGGATTGGCCAATAGCGGCTCCCCGTTAATTTCCCTCTGCTCGTTTATAGCCTTGAAAACGCTTTTGGGCATGAAAACCTCTCCCCGCACTATAAGCCTTTCCGGAGCGTTTATTAGCCTGAGGGGAATGCTTTTTATGGTGCGCAGATTTTCCGTCACATCCTCGCCCGTGACGCCGTCGCCTCGCGTCGCGCCTCTGACAAGCAGACCGTTTTCATATTCCAATGCGACCGAAAGCCCGTCGATTTTAGGCTCCACGGAATAGCTTGCCGCGCCGAGCGACTGCCTTATTTTTTCGTCGAACGCGCGCAGTTCCTCAAACGAGAAAACATCGTTCAGGCTTTCAAGCGGGACGGCATGGACGACAGGCTTAAACTCGGAAAGCGGCGCCGCGCCGATTCTCTGCGTCGGCGAATCGGGCGTGATCAGTTCCGGATGAGCTTCCTCGAGTGAAATAAGCCGCCTCAGCAGCTCGTCGTACTCAAAATCCGTGATGACGGGATTGTCAAGCACATAATAATTATAGTTGTGCTTTTCAATTTCCTCTCGAAGCCTCGCTATTTCCGTTCTCGCGTCCATAGATTTCTCCTTAGCGAATCAGATTGTATTTTTGGATATTGGAATTGAGCGCCGCATCGTCTCCCTGTCCCCCGGCGCCGAAATAGGCGTAGGTGCCGGGCACCTTCCCGACTATAACGGTTTCCGCGACCACTATCTGCTTTGCGACTGAAGACTGCGATATGGCTCCCGGGACAAGCACGCTCACGCGAACCCTGACCTCGAGCAGGATTCTGTGCCTGGTCTGATTTATTCCCGCCGACGTGAACTCGCTGGAAAAAGAAGCGCTTACCGAGTTGACGGAAATAATGTGAAATTTTATGCTGGGTCCCCTGCCGGAAAGGAAGGGACTCCCCGTCATGTTTCCTATCGGAATTGATATTACCGAGGTTTTAGAATCCTTAACCCTTCTTGTAATAATTTCGATAAGCTCGGACTGGAGCCTGTTTATATTGACGATATTCGATGTTATCGCGGTTATGGCACCGCTTTCATCCTTGCTGAGCGTTACAAGTGTTTCGTATCCGAGCTCTCCCGAATTCATTTTTTCCGAAACCGCCCGGTTTATCTCTATCGTAACCGCATTTTGCACCGAGGAATCTGCGATTCCGTCCAAAAACGGATAAATCTTGGCTGTTACAAACATGAATATGAGCAAGAGCGCTATCAGGGCAGCGATTACTTTGAGCAACCTTCTGCTTTTTTTCGTCAGGGCAAATCCTATCTGATGGTTTCCCCTCAGCCTTCTGAAAAATCTTCTTACGGGCGTAAGGCTCACCCCCTTCATACAATGTGTATTCGGGGAGAGGCATTTTTATCCGTTTTTAAGAAGCTCAGCCGCCCTCATTATGCCCAGCTTGCCCGACTCAAAGGTCAGCCCGCCCTGGATAAACACGGAATAAGGGGGGCGCATTGGCGCATCCGCGGAAAGCTCTATCGAGGCGCCCTGTATGAACGCTCCGGCCGCCATTATAACCTCGCAGTCATAGCCGGGCATGTCCCAGGGCTCCGGAGTTGCGAACGAATCTATCGGCGCGCCCTGCTGTATCCCTTTGCAGAACAGCTTTACAAGCTCCGGGTCATTGAGCTTTACCATCTGAATTATATCGGAGCGCTTTGCCTGAAAATCGGGATGGCTTTCGAATCCCATCAAACTCATAAGTCTGGCGCAGAAAACCGAGGTTTTCAGGGCCTGCGCCACCGTATGCGGGGCCATAAAAAGCCCCTGGTAGAGCGCCCTGGAGTTTCCGAGCGTAGAACCGCACTCTCCCCCTATGCCCGGGGTAGTCAGGCGCATCGCGGCGGCCTCGACAAGCCTTGCCCTTCCTGCGATATAGCCTCCGGTCGGTGCAAGGCCGCCTCCGGGATTTTTGATGAGAGAACCCGCAACGAGGTCCGCCCCGGCCTCGGTCGGCTCGGTTTCCTCCACGAATTCGCCGTAACAGTTATCTACTATTACAGCCGCCTCGGGGTTTGCCCTGTGAACCGCATCGCATATCCTGCCTATTTCCGAAACCGACAGTGCTTCGCGCTCGGAATAGCCCCGTGATCGCTGTACCGCCACCGCCTTGACTTTTCTGTCGGAAGCCGCAGCTTCTATCGCCGCGTAATCCGGCTTGCCTGCGGGCGTCAAATCGATCTGGCCGTACTCGACCCCGTAATACCTGAGCGAGCCGGGGTAGTTTCCCGATATGCCTATCGAGGCTTGAAGCGTGTCGTACGGAAGCCCGGTTGCGGAAATCAGCCTGTCGCCGGGCGCCAGCGCCGAGAAAAGCGCCGCGGTAATCGCGTGAGTGCCGTTGACGAAGCCGATGCGCACAAGCGCAGACTCAGTTTTGAATATCTCGGCGTAAATCAGGTCCAGGGCGTCGCGCCCTTTATCATTATAGCCGTATCCGGTAGTCCCTGCAAAAAAAGTCTCGGATACGCGGTATTTATGGAACGCTTTCAAAACCTTCTCGGTGTTTATCTCCGAAACCCTGTCGATTTCCTTAAAAACCCCTTCCGCGTCAACGACCGCTCTCTCGGAAAGCTCTTTGATTTCGGGGCTTATATTCAGCATCTTTCATTCTCCCTGTGATTTTATGAAAAGCCTGGCCAGGCTGAGCAGAGCATCAAAATCCTCGATTTTTGCCACGCATGAAGGCGAGTGTATATTGCGTATCGCCGCGGCGATTCCGACCACTTTGGTGCCGGTGCGCGAGCGCTGTATCGCCGACGCATCGGTTCCTCCGGCTACCATCTGCTTTGTCTGCCGCATTATGCCGTTATTGTCCGCGAGTTGAGTCATCAAGGCGTAAAGCCCCCTGTCATAGATTGTCCCCTTGTCCATAAAGGGTATAACCACGCCCTTGCCCGGAGAGCAGATCCTTTCCGCCCCTGACACTCCCGGCAGATCGGCTGCGGTCGTTCCCTCGACAATAAGCGCGATATCAGGCTCCAGCCTGTATGCCGCGACCGCCGCGCCGCGTGTGCCCACCTCCTCCTGCGCCGTGAAGGCGAACCAGGTGTCGACGGGCAGCTCCTCCTTTATGAGTTCCAGCAAGACCGCGCATCCTATACGGTCGTCAACGGCCTTCGCCTTAAAATAACCTTCGCCGAATTCGAGCACTTCTGAATCAAAGGCGCCCACATCTCCGGGCGCTACCCGTTCCAAGGCTTCGCTCCTGCCGGAAGCGCCGATGTCTATATAAAGCTCGTTTACCTTAGGCACGTTCTCCTCGCCGTTTTGCTTAGAGTGATGCAAGGCTTTGCAGGCGATTATTCCCGCAACGCCGTTTATATTTACGCGCCGGCCGATAGCCACTCGCCTGTCTACTCCCCCCACAAAATCAAAGCCGAGGCTGCCGTCCTCAAAGACTGACGTGACGATTATGCCCACTTCGTCCATGTGCGCCGAGAGCATAAGCCTTTTGCGCGGTTTTTTCGCTCCTTTTTTTAAGATGAGCAGATTTCCTATATTATCAATTATGATTTCTTCGGCAAAGGGGGCCGCTTCGGATTCTATAAAATCCCGGACATCGTCCTCCGTGCCGGACACTCCGTTTAAGGTGCATAGCTTCTTCAGCGTGTCAAGCAGCATCAGAGTTCACCGCCCTTCAGGGATATTACGAATGCCGCCACAAGCCTTGATAGCGCTTCCGCATCGCTGAGCCTGAGCGTTTCGTTCTGTGTGTGCATATACTTCAGCGGCAGCGATACAAGAGCCGTAGCAACGCCCTCCCTGCTGGTCTGGATCACCCAGGCGTTTGTTCCCGTATCTCCGCCCATTATTTCCAACTGATACCTTATTTCTTTTTCCTTTGCGAGAGCTATAAGCCTATCAGAAAGCGCGCGCGTCATATTTGGTCCTACGCCTATAGCGGGACCTCCGCCGGAATCCATCGCGTCGTCTTTTTTGTAGTCATGCGTTTTGGCATAGGTCACATCAATCGAAAGCGCATAGTCCGGACAGGCTCCGAAGGTTCCGGCCACCGCGCCCCTCAGCCCAATCTCCTCCTGGACGCTGCCCATAATTATAAGGTCCACATCCAGCTCTTCGTTTTCCAGCAGCGAAAGCGAGCGCAGGATAACCGCCATGCCGGCTCTGTCGTCGAGCGCCTTGCCGCAAACCTGGCCTTCTCCAAGCTCTTTAAAAACGGAGTGAAAAACTGCCGGGGTCCCTAAAGGGATCTTCTCGGCGGCGCATTCCCCGCTCATCCCGACATCTGCATACAGGTCCTTAAGCTTTGCGGCCTTGTTCATTTCTTCATTTCCGATGGTGTGGACCGGCATGCAGGCGACTACGCCGAATATAGGCGGCTCTGTAAGTATCTTAAGCTGCGCCGATGGCAGCGTCCTTATGTCGGGTCCGCCTATTTCCGACAGCTTCAGAAAACCTTCGTCTATTCCGGTGACGATAAAGCCCACTTCGTCTATATGTGCCTCGATAAGCAGGCGTTTCGCGCCTTTTTTGCCGCAGCCTTTGAAGCCCAGCACATTGCCCATATTGTCTATCCTGACCTCGTCAACATAGGGCTTCAGAAGCTCGGATACGCGTTTTGCCGCCGCATCTTCAAAACCCGAGGGCGCGTCGATCTCGGACAGTTCTTTAATGACATCCTTCAGCTCCATTTTTTTACTCCAGACTGTTCACTATTTTTTTAAAGACCTCGCCCCGTTCGGCAAAGTTTTTGAATTTGTCGAATGACGTGCTTGCGGGCGAGAGAATAACCGCGTCTCCCGGTTCTGCGGCGGAGGAAGCCGTCCTGACCGCGGCTTCAAAGTCCTCGCGGATCAGTATGCGGGGATTGTTTTCTGAATAGCCCGGAGCGCCTGTTACGGCCTCTCTTATCTTTCCGACCGTGCTTTTTTCGTCGCCCGTAAGGACGAGTACTTTAACATGACTGACAATCTCCGGCCCTATCTCGTCATAGGATATGTTTTTATCCTTGCCCCCGGCAATCAGGATCACCTTATCCCTGAAGGCCCTAAGTCCCGCAATCGTCCTTGACGGGCTTGACGCTATGGAATCGTTATAATATCTGACCCCGCGAAGCTCTCGGACAAGCTCTATGCGGTGCTCCACTCCCCCGAATTGCATCGCCACCTTCCGGCACGCGTCAAATCCCGCTATACTGCCGACAGCGGCAAACGCCGCCATGTAATTTTCAATGTTATGAAGTCCCGGCAATTTGATATCGTCGCTTTTTACAATCTCGGTCAGGCTTCCGTTGTCCGAGCAAAAAATCGAGCGGCCGTCGTAGAAAAATCCGTTCTCCGGCGTGATCCGCCTTGAAAAAAGCAGGGCTTTTCCCTTCGCCAAAGGTACAAATGAGTTTGTAATATCGTTGTCGGCGTTCAGCACCACCGTGTCCTCTTTGCTTTGATGAAGAAAAATATTTTTCTTCGCTTCCGTATACTCCTCCATCGAGGCGTGATAGTCCAGATGGTTCGGAGATATGTTCGTTATTACCGCTATATGAGGGCTCTTTTCCATGGTCATAAGCTGGAATGAGGAAAGCTCCAATACGGCCCAGTCCTCTTCGGCTATTTCGTCTGCGGCCGGAAAAAGCGGGCTTCCGATATTCCCTCCCACATGAACTCGCTTTCCGGCGGCTTTAAGCAGCTCGGATATGATAGTTGTGGTCGTGGTCTTGCCGTCGCTTCCCGTGACCGCCGCAATGCGGCAGGGGCAGACCTCGAAAAAGGCCTCCATCTCGGAAGTGATGAGCGCGCCCTTTTCCCTTGCCGCCCGAAGCTGCGGAACATCCGGGCGGAGTCCGGGCGTTCTGAATATGACTTCATGGTCGAGCCTCTCAAGGTAATCGTCCCCCAGACGCAGCTCAGCCCCGAGGCTCTCAAGCTCATCCGCAAGCGCTCCGAATTTCTCGCGAACGGTCTTGTCGCAGGCCGTAACGCTGCAGCCGTTTTTTAGCAGCAGCCTTATGAGAGGAGTATTGCTGACCCCTATTCCTATTACGGCTATCTTCTTCCCTTTAAGGCTCTCCAGATATTCCGCCATTTTTTTGTTCAAATGTTCCACCTCGCAATTTAGTTGACGACTCATTATAGCAGTTTTTCACTCGGGTTTCAATTATAACCACAATTATATCGCTTTGGAAGCGCGGGCAGATTATACTTGCCCGCATTTGTTGACAAACCGGCACAAAAAGCTTAGAATATGTAAGCGAGTAAGCCAGACAGCCGCGTGAACAGGGCGAAAGTCCGTTCATGAGGAAAGTCCGGGCTCCACAGGGCAAGGATAGCGGGTAACGCCCGCCGAAGGCGACTTCAGGAAAAGTGCAACAGAGATATACCGCGAACCGTCACTTCTTCCGTATTTGCTTCAAAGCTTTGCTTTGATGCAAGAAGGAGGATCTGCGAAGCGACGAATGGCAGCCATAATTGGCTGCCGTGAGTCCATCGCAGTACGCGACGACGCAAGGGTGGAAAGGCGAGGTAAGAGCTCACCGGTCGATTGGAGACAACTCGACCCTGTAAACTCTATCCGGAGCAACACCGTGGAGGGGACAAAGGCCTGCCCGGCCGTTCCCGAGGAGGTGGCTTGAGCGCAGCGGCAACGCTGCGCCTAGACAGATGGCTGTCAAGACAGAACCCGGCTTACAGGCTTGCTCGCAATAATATCAGAAACATCCGCTAAAAAGCGGGTGTTTTGTGTTATTTGGCTAACGAGTAATCTATAAGCCGGTTTTTAGTTCAATAAAATCGGCAGTATGACGATGCCGCCGTAAAACTTTTTTTCATTTGAGATTACTCTATGCTTGTCTTAAGTCATCCCATCATATTTAACCAAAGTAATAATAAAGTCAATTTTACTTGCAATCAATTGTAAATATAAAAATTAAAATGAAAAGACATGTTGATATTTTCTGTTTCTTGTAATATTATTATGGCAAGTTTATTAAAACTTTTAACTAACTTAAAAGGTGGTTTTTCATGGGCACTAAGGGAACCAACCTGACCGATGTAAAGGCGCACAACCTTAAAGAAATCAAGCGCATGATATACTTCTATGCTCCGGTAACGCGGCAAAAAATCGCCGAGGAGCTTGGATTAACGCTTCCAACGATTACGACGAATGTGTCCTCTATGCTGGAGGAAGGCTTACTTGTCGAATTTGAAGCTCGGGATAGAGCCGCTTCGCCTTTAGGCGGACGCCCATCTGCGCTTATAGATTTCCGACCAAAAAATATACTTGGGATAGAACTAGGACCATATAAGACCCTTTTTTGCTTAACTGACCTGAGAGGCAAAACTATTTACAACAAAGCGTTCGACCCGGTATCTCAAGATTATGAGAGTATGCTTCGGTTTATTTCTGAAAGAATTATAGCTTTTGGGAGAGAAGCTATTTTTGATCAAAACAAAACCCCTGGAATAGGTATTGGGCTACCAGGTATTATTGACAGCAGCACCGGTATCGTTCACAGCAGTATTTATGCTTCCTGGAACGGCAAGCCACTGGCTCAGGATATAAGTGAAAGGATCGGGCTGCCGGTGTTTATAGATAATAACGTCAGGCTTCGTGCTCTCGGTCATGAACTTTTTTCAAAAAATGAAGCTGTAGGCATTTTTGCTTATTTATATGTATCCAGAGGTATTGCCTGCCAGCTCATAATAAAAAACAACTT
This sequence comes from Bacillota bacterium, assembly GCA_029268085.1. Classification (GTDB taxonomy): domain Bacteria; phylum Bacillota; class Clostridia; order Oscillospirales; family Oscillospiraceae; genus UBA2658. The sequence goes on from JAJUHD010000049.1 coordinate 10,270, forward strand.
ATTGGACGGAAATATATCAGGCGCAGGTGAAATCGGTCATACAACTATTCTACCCGACGGGCCTATCTGCCCCGTTTGCGGAAGACAAGGCTGCCTTGAATCGGTGTCAGGCGAAGGCGCAATTGTAAATAGTGTTCTAAAAGCAATCAAAAGAGGGGAAGCTACAAAGCTAACCGAACTTGTTGGTCAAGGAGAGCTGCTTACAATTGATCATATCTTAAAAGCACAAGAAAATGGAGATAAAACAGTCGGCGCGATAATTTACAAGGCAGTTAAGTACCTTGGTCTTTCCGTAGCCAATATCTTTAATTTTATTGGCCCAGATATCATAGCGGTTGACGGTTACATTTTTAAAAATAAACAAAACCGTATTTTTCTGCAGGAGACTGTAAACAAGAATCTATACGGCTTAACAAACAGCAAGGCGAAAATTGATTTCCTCAGCTATGATCAATATTACGGCGCAAAGGGAGCCGCCGCCATCGTTATTTGCAGACAGATATTAAATTAAAGGAGAATACTATGCTTAAGCTAAAAGTAAACGACGAAATATTCGACGCCGCAGAAAAAGAGTTGCCATCTTATATAAAAAAACACATGCAAATACTTCAAACGGTACAGGCGGGTGAAGAATGCTACAAGGACAGCCTTGGCTGGCATGATACAAGCATATGGGCCGGAGATGAAACTATCGATAAAATCGAAAGTATTGCCGCGGGGATTAGAAAAATTGCGGATGCCTTTGTTCTTATCGGTGTCGGAGGCTCAAACAATGCTGCTCGTTCGGTTATCGAGGCCATTTCACCCGATGGCGGCACCGAAATATTATATGCCGGAAATACCATTTCTCCTAATCCGATAAACAAGGTGTTAAAGAGGCTCGAATGCAAAGAGGTATATATAAACTGCGTCGCAAAGAACTTCGAGACACTTGAGCCCGGTGTTTCCTTCAGAATCCTGCGCCAATATTTAGTCAACAGATACGGCAAAGAAGAGGCTGCTAAGCGTATAATCTGTACCGGCACAATCGGAAGCAGCCTTGATAAGCTTTGCATCAATAACGGTTATGCCTTTGTACCGTTTCCGACCGATATTGGCGGGCGATATACTGCGCTTAGCTATGTTGGCCTGTTGCCAATGGCAGTAGCCGGAATCGACATTCGCTCCCTTGTCAAGGGAGGAAAAGACATGGAAAACTATCTTCGTTACTCTGCTGCCGAAGAAAACACTGCGATGCAATATGCTTCGCTGCGAAATATTTACTTTTCTAAGGGCTATAAGCTTGAGCTTTTATCGGCATTTGAGCCCCAACTGCGCTGGTTTTATAAATGGTGGGAACAGCTATTCGCTGAAAGCGAAGGTAAAGACGGTCTCGGTCTCTTTCCTGTCTCGGGTGAATTCAGCGAGGAACTGCATTCTCTTGGACAATATATTCAGGACGGAAGTCCTATTATGTTTGAAACCTTTATAGATGTAAAGGAAAAGCAGGACAGCATTGTAATTAAGCCCGACAACATTCTCGACGGCTTTGACTACTTAAACGGAAAGGATTTATGGGATGTCAACAGGGCGGCTTTTGAGGCGACTAGAGCAGCCCACGGCAAGAAACTCCCCTGCCTAACTCTTGAAATTGATAGGCTCGACCCATATCACTTCGGACAGCTCTTTTATTTCTTCCAATTTTCATGTTATTTATCCGGAAAATTGCTGGGTATAAATCCATTTAATCAGCCGGGCGTTGAAGCATACAAGAACTGTATGTTTGAGGCGCTTGGCAAAACAAAAATATAGCCTTAAAGGAGACATAACATGAATGGTAATTTATTAATAGTACACGGGGGCGGGCCTACGGCCGTTATCAATAGCTCCCTTTATGGTTCCATAATGGAAGCAAAAAATCATGAGCAAATCGGAAGAATCTACGGAGCGCTGGGCGGTACGGCCGGTGTGCTTTCTGAAAAATTTGTGGACTTTTCCAGAGTATCTCAGAGCGAGATTGAGCTTTTGAAGCAGACTCCCGCATCCTCAATCGGAACCTCTCGTACTCCCCTCGAGATCGATGATTATGAGAATATGATAGCCGTAATGGAAAAGCACAACATACGCTATGTGCTTTTCAACGGCGGAAACGGAACAATGGACGCTTGCGGAAAGTTTTATCGTGCGGCCATGGAAAAGGATATCTTTGTTGTTGGCATACCTAAAACCGTTGATAACGATATCGCAATCACTGACCACTGCCCCGGATTTGGCAGTGCTGCGCGTTTTATTGCTCAGGCTACGGCGGAAATATCACAGGACGTGCGTTCGATGCCTATCCATGTCTGTATTATTGAAGCAATGGGAAGAAACGCCGGTTGGATTACCGCCGCCGCAGCCTTAGCTAAAAAAGACGAATTTAGCGGACCTCATAAAATCTACTTGCCGGAGATTGCTTTTGACGAGGAAAGGTTCCTCGAGGAGGTTTTTATGCTATATAAGAAACACAGCTGCGCAGTAATCGTAGCCAGTGAGGGGCTTAAAAAAGCGGACGGATCTCCGATTGTCGATCCTATTATGAAGATAGGCAGATCTGTCTATTTCGGTGATGTAGGCGCACATCTTGCAGAAGTTGTGGTTAAGCGTCTGGGTATAAAAGCTAGAAGTGAAAAGCCCGGCATTCTCGGCAGAGCTTCTATCTTGTATCAATCCCCTGTTGACCGTGATGAAGCCATTTTAGTCGGCGCCGCCGCCTGCAAAGCCGCGGTTTTGGAGAAGTCGGGAATAATGATCGGGCTTGAGAGGATCAGCACCTCACCTTATTCCTCCAAGCTGATTGAAATTCCCATTGAGGAAGTCATTCTTAACGAGAGAACAATGCCGAAAGAATTTTTTGCGGATAACGATTTGGGCGTTTCGGACAAATTCATTGAGTGGTGCCGTCCGTTAATCGGAGGCGAACTGCCGGAGTTTGCATGGTTTAATAAGTAAGTTTTATTCCTGCTGAAAGCATCGATAAAAGATTAATAATGCCGCCTGTCAATACTTTGATTAAGCCATCTGAAACTGCAATATGCGATCAAGTGTCAACGCCGGAATAAAAATGACCTAAAACGCCGGGCAAAAATGACCCAGAACGCCGGCAGCACTAGCACCGGTCACCCTACCGCCGGAATGCTCGCCGGCGGCGTTACTTGAACACCAGATTTTAAACGGTCCTTCAG
>JAJUHD010000050.1 GCA_029268085.1 Bacillota bacterium
CTTCAGCGGCTTAGTTATAAGGCGGATCAGCGAAACCACGATGAATACAATCGGTTTTAGTATTATCATAAGCGCGCGGACAACATAGGCGTTATTGACAGCCGTTTTGTTCGCGTTTTTCTTTGCCGTTATTTTAGGAATTGTTTCGCCGAAAATAATGACGATTACCGTAATGATTACCGTACCTATTGATGTCGCCAGCGCTTCATTGCCGTTTACGGCAAGCTGAATGGCTATGACGGAAACGAGAGAGGATGCCCCTACGTTTACAAGATTGTTCATAACCAAAATACTGGAAAGCATATCGTCATAGCTGTCATAGATTTTGCAGGCAAGAGCGGCGGCCTTGTTGCCGCTTTCGCCCATGTTCTCAAGCCTCAGGCGATTCGCGGAGGAATAGGCCATCTCCGAACCGGAGCAAAAGGCGGACAGCATTATAAATATAACGACTGCGGCATAGTAGAAGGGAGAGATCATCTTTCGTTCCCTCCCTCTTCAGAGGCCTGCGAGGGCAGTTTTACATTTAGCTTGACTATTCTGTTGAGTTTCATTTCCTTGACAGTGACAACAAGTCCGTTGTAGACAAAACCGTCTCCCTCTCTCGGGATTCGGTCGAAATGCTCGTATACCCATTCGCCAAGGAGCTTATGCTCAAATTCAAAGTCGTCGGGATCTTCAAAATTAATGAGCTCGAAGCTCTCCTCAATTCCGAGCCCAGGGTCAAGATCGTAGCTACCGTCCGCGTTCAGAACACAGAATTCCTTGACCTCGTCATCCTCGTCCCATATATCGCCGACAAGCTCTTCGAGGATGTCCTCTACCGTGACTATGCCGAGCGTACCGCCGTAATTGTCGGTGATGACCGCCATATTGAGCCGCTTGCGGCTCATTTCAGCAAGAAGCTCGTCTATTTTCGTGCTCTGGTGAGCAAAGTATATCTCGTCCAAAACAGAGTTTACATCAAGTGCATCGCCCTGCTTGATATAAGCCTTGATGAATTTGCGTATCTGCAGGACGCCGATTACATTGTCTATGTTGTCTTTGTATACAGGGAAGCGGCTGTGTCTGGAGGACTTTACGAACGCAAGTATCTCATTGAGCGGCGTTTCGATGTCGATCGCCGCGACGTCCACGCGCGGGGTCACGATGCTCTCGACCGCAACATCCGCGAACATGAGTGCCGAATGGACAAGCTCCCCGCGCTCTGAGTCGAGATCCCCCTCGTCCTTCATGTTCTCAATTATATCGTAAAGCTCGTCCTCGGTTACGGTCACCTCGGTATCGCCCTTTGTGAGCTTGGCGACCGTCTGGCCGATCTTGGTCAGAATAAAAGCGACCGGAGTAAAGATGAGCATAAAAAGTTTAAGGGAGGATGCAAGCGATAGCGAAAAGCGGCAGCTATACTTTTTGCCGATGCTTTTGGGCAGCATCTCGCCGATAAAAAACAATACGAGCGTAGTAATGATGGTTGAAACGGTTACTGCCGAAATACCCCACTTACTTGTAACAAGAACCGTAACCATCGCCGCCGTAACGATATGTACGATATTCGTACCGATCAGTATAGTCGTTATAGCCTTATCAAAGTTATCGAGAACGAAAAGCGCCTTTTTTGCCCGGCGGTCGCCCCTATCAAATTCGGACTTTACCTTAATTCGGCTGACGGAAGCAAAAGCCGTTTCAGCAGTTGCAAAATATGAAGCTGCCATAATCAGCAGCGCGATGATAAACCAGGACAACCAACTGCCCTCATCCATTGCGGATAATCACTCCTTATAGTAATCGGATATATGTATTTACATTTTATCATGGCAAATTAGGCAAGTCAATTGAGAGATTCCGGCGAAATGAAGCGGAAATGCCTAAAAAATCTTATTTTCCCTCGAAGAAAGCATACCGCAGCAGCTTATATCGGCGTACCCCTCGGGCAGCCCGTCATACTGTAAAAATCTGTTTCGAGCCACTTTATTGACGAGTGAGGATATGTTATACTTATATATTAGCTATATTAGTATCTGTTTTATACGAAAGGAGCGAAATTATGCTGAAACTCGTTCTGGGAACTGCGGGCAGCGGAAAGACTTCGCTCATTACAAACGAAATATGCAAACAAGTCTCCTTGGGCCAAGGCGGAATTATCATGCTCGTACCCGAGCAGTACAGCCATGAGGCTGAGCGCGAACTCTGCTCAGTCTGCGGGGACAGCCTTTCGCTCTATGCGGAGGTGCTCAGCTTTTCGCGGCTCGCCGTGCGTGTTTTTCAGGAGACCGGCACAGGCGGAAAGGTTCCTCTCGATAAAGGTGGCAGGCTTCTGTGCATGTCTCTTGCCTTAAGCCAAATCAGCTCGCGGCTGAAGCTCTATTCTTCCGCAAAAAACAAGGCAGAGCTTCTGTCGAGCCTTCTTCAGACAGTTTCAGAGCTCAAGACGGCCTGCGTGAGTTCAGAGGAACTCTTAAAGGCGGCCGCCTCCGCCGGTGCGGGGCTTTCCGAAAAGCTTAATGATCTTGCGCTTTGTCTTGAAGCCTATGATGCTGTTCTAGCGCAGGGTCGTGCCGATCCTGCGGACAGACTCTCTAGACTTGCCGAAACCATTGGGCGGAGCTCCGTCGGAACAAAGGGTCCCGTTTACATTGACGGCTTTACCGACTTTACCGGTTCTGAACTTCTTGTCATAAGGGAGCTTATAAAGAAAAACGCCGACCTCACAGTCTGCCTGACCTGCGACGGTCTTTACGGCGGCAGCGAGCATTTCGAACTCTCGCGCAAAGCGGCGAACACGCTTCTTCGCTATGCAAAAGAATCCGGCGCGGAAACGGAGATCGTCAGTCCCAAAGCATCCCCCATAAAAGCCGCTCCGCTTCGTTTTCTCGAAGAGAAGCTTTACAGCTTCACTTCCGAAACGAGGGAAAACACCGGCGGCTGCATCAGTATAACTAAGGCGGACAGCGTTCGCTCGGAATGCGAAATGGCGGCGGCGAAATGCCTTGAGCTTGTGCGGGAAAATCTATGCCGCTTCCGTGACATTGCGGTCGCCGTACGCGGATTTGATTCTTATGCCGCTATCCTTGAGGAGACCTTCCGCTTTTACGGCGTTCCGCTCTTCACGGCGCGCAGAGGCAGTATTCTGCAAAAGCCCGTCGCCGCCCTGATTTCAGACGCATTTGAGATAATCCTCGGCGGCTGGGATGCAGATGCCGTACTGAGATATATGAAAACAGGCCTGACCGGAATATCTAAGGAGGATCGCGACCTTCTTGAAACCTATGTTACGCTGTGGAATATTCGCGGTTCGATGTGGACGCGCCAAAAACCGTGGTCTCAGCATCCTGATGGTTTCGGAATGGAGCCGACCGATGAGAGTACGGAGCTTCTTGCAAGGATCAACGCTATAAGGCAAGCTCTTGTGTCTCCGCTTGCCACTCTTTTTGAAAACGGAAAAAAAGCGCAGACCGCCACTGAGCAGGCAAAGGCTCTCTCCGATTTCCTCGTGGATATAAGGCTTCCCGAAACGCTCCAAAGCAAAGCGAAGGAACTCGAAGAGGCTGACCGTACCCTCCTCGCCGCCGAATACGTTCAGCTCTGGGAGATCGTTCTGAATTCCCTCGAGCAGACAGCTGCGATCCTGGGCGATATGCCGATGACGCAGGAACAGTTTTCAAAGCTTTTTTTGCAGACGCTGTCGCAGTATGACGTTGCCGCAATACCCGTATCGCTCGACCGCGTCTCGGCGGGCGATATGGACAGGATGCGGAGGCGCAATATAAAGCACCTGATAATCCTAGGCGCCTCGGATGACAGGCTCCCGCGCATAGGTTCGGGGGCTTCTCTGCTCTCGGATGATGAGCGCGATGAGCTCTCGGGGCTTGGCATCAGCCTCGGTGGAAGCGCGGATGAGCTCTCCCGCGAGCTTTCGCTAATCTATAACTGTGTTACTCTTCCATCAGAGACACTCACGCTTTCATACTGCACTCAATCCGATAACGGCGCACAAACAAGACCCAGTTTTCTGGTCTCCCGTGCGAAGCTGCTTTTCGGCCTTGAGGAAACAACTCTTGATCTCAACAAAGCAAGACTCTCCGCCCCGGGGCCTGCTTTCCTGCTCGCCTTGAACGGCGGAGCGGACGAAAACTCCGCCGCTGCGTTTTCTTATTTTTTCGCAACTGAAAACGGAAAGCGAAAGCTGCATGAGCTTCAGGAAAAAGCAGGAATAAAGCGCGGAAAGCTCTCATCGGATACCGTCAGGATGCTTTACGGCGATAGGCTCTCGCTCTCTCCCTCGCGGACGGATGCTTACGCCGCCTGCCGCTTTTCGTATTTCCTGCGCTACGGACTAAAGCTTGAGGAATCAGAGCGCGCGGGCTTTGAGGCTCCGGAGCTCGGCAGCTTCATGCATTATGTGCTGGAGAATGCCGCTGACGAAATTTCAAAGGGTGCAGGCTTCAAAAACGTAACTCCCGAGGAAACAGACGCACTCGTCGATAAATACACCGACCTCTATATTTCAGACAGGCTTGGCGGCTTTGAGGATAAATCCCCGCGCTTCGTTTATCTTTTCGGCAGACTCCGTCCCTCTGTGCGCCGCGTTGTCAAGGATATGGTCCGCGAGCTCTCGAGATCGGACTTCACCCCGCTGGATTTTGAGCTGGGACTCGGCGCGGGCGGCGATCTCCCTCCCGTCCGGATTTCTGACGGAAAAAATGAGCTTTATCTAAACGGCATTGCCGACCGAGTGGACGGCTGTTTTCGCGACGGCAAGCTTTATCTCCGTATAATCGACTATAAGACGGGCAAGAAATCCTTTTCTCTTGCGGACGTTTGGTACGGAATGGGAATGCAGATGCTCCTTTACCTTTTTGCGCTCGAGCAGGAGGGCGAAAAGCGATACGGCGTGCCGGTTATTCCCGCCGGCGTGCTCTATGTCCCCGCACGGGACACTCTGATTTCGGCAAGCGGTGATCTGACTGACGAGGAACTGGCTGAACTCAAGGCAAAAGCCCGGAAGCGCAGCGGGCTGATCCTCGATGATGCCGGTATCATCGCCGCGATGGAGAATGCGGAAAGTCCGGAATATATTCCCGTCAATGTAAAAAAAGACGGAACCTTCAGTTCAGACAGCCTCGCAAACTCGGAGCAGTTCAAAGCGCTGCACGGGCATGTCGACAGGCGGCTGTTCGAGCTGTCCGAAAGCCTTTCGGGCGGCATGATTGAGGCTTCCCCCTATTACAGGGGCGAACAGGATAACGCCTGCCTATACTGTCCCTATGCCGCCGTCTGCCGCTTCGATGAAAAGCGCGATAAAAAACGTTATTTGGCAAAGCTGAAGCCGAATGAATTCTGGGAGAGACTGGAGGGGGAGAAATGAGCAGATTCGAACTTACACAGGATCAGAAAAACGCGGTATGTGCCCGCTCGTCATCCGTTCTGGTTTCCGCCGCGGCAGGCAGCGGAAAAACGAGGGTGCTTACCGAGCGGCTCATGGCATATGTCACGGACAAAACCGACCCGAAAGATATAACTAGTTTCCTTATCATTACCTATACCCGTGCCGCGGCGGCGGAACTGCGCTCAAGAATACTAGGCGAGCTGTCTCTCCGGTCGGCGGAGGAACCCGAAAACCGCTGCCTGCGCCGTCAGACAACGCTCTGCTACAGGGCGCAGATCGGAACAATCCACAGCTTCTGCACAGAGATTCTCCGGGAATACTGTCACAAGGCGGGGCTGACGCCGGACTTCCGCGTCGGTGACGAGGACAAATGCGCCGAGTTAAAGGAAAAGGCTCTCGAAAAGGCATTGGACGCCGCCTATGATAGCATCGTTGAGAATAGCGGCTTTGCCGCGCTTGCCGACAGCGTCGGCGCGGGACGCGACGATTCACGCTTAGCTTCCGCAGTGCTTGAACTTAATGAAAAAATGCAGAGCCACCCCTATCCCGAAAAATGGGCGGCCGTACAGTTTGCTTCGCTTGATGTTTCAGGTCTGAACGAGGCCAGCGAAACGGTCTGGGGAAGGGAGCTTATCGAAAACGCCAGAAGGACCGCGATCTATTGGCTGAACCGGCTCGACGGCGTCTGGACTTCACTTTTTTCAAACGAGGCCGAAAACTCACCGATAATCTCCGCCTACGGGGAGAGCATAAGCGAGACTTTAACCGCGCTGCGTAGCTTTATTTGCGCTCTGGACAAAGGCTGGGACAGCGCCGAAAGCACGCTTCCCATCCCATTTCCGCGGCTGAGACCCCTTAAAAACTACGATTTTGAAGAAAGAAAGAGCGCTCTTCTTTCGGCTCGCGATGGCTGCAAGGAAGCATGCAAAAATCTCTGCGCCGTATTCGATTCACCTTCAAAGAAACTCCTCCGCGAGCTCTCCGCCACCGCTCCCGCGATGCGGGCGCTGCTAGAGCTAACGCTTGAATTTGACAGACTGTACGGCATCGAAAAGAGGCGGCTCAATCTTCTTGACTTTTCCGACCTGGAGCATTTCGCTGTTAAGCTCCTTTGCAACCCCGAAACCGGCGAACCGACAGAGACGGCTAAAGAGATATCGCGCCGTTATACGGAAATAATGGTAGACGAATATCAGGACGTCAATGCGGTCCAGGATCTTATATTCCGTTGCGTCTCACGGGGAGAAAACAATATTTTTATGGTGGGCGACGTCAAACAGTCGATTTACCGTTTCCGTCTTGCCGACCCTTCGATATTTATAAAAAAATACCATGAATTTAAAGAATTTGTATCTACTGAGGATACCGAGTCTCAGAGAATTCTCCTTCAAAGCAATTTTCGCTCTGACAGAAACATTCTTTCCGCCTGCAACCACGTCTTTTCGAATATAATGTCCGAAACGTTGGGAGAAATAGCTTATGACGGGAATGCTGCCCTGATACCGCCTGACAATGCGCCGCCCGCGCGCGGAAAAGCGGAAATCTCTATTCTCGCAGTACCGCAAACTGAAGACGGCGAGGAACGCCCCGATAAAACTTATCTTGAGGCTAAAATGATCGCCGGACAAATCAGGCAGCTTACCGGCGGCTCCCAGACTATTATGGATAACGGCGCTGAGCGTCCGATAAAATACGGTGATATCGCCATACTGCTTCGTTCCCCTAATGCGGCAGGCGCCGCTTTCCGCCGTGCTCTCTCGGAGGAAGGCGTACCTGTATGCGCAGAGCAGGGCGGCGGCTTCTTTTCTTCTCCTGAAATTCTAATTACAATATCATTATTGTCTATAATAGATAATCCGCATAGGGATATTCCTCTCGCCTCAGTCCTGTCCTCGCCTGTTTTCGGTTTCACGGCCGACGAGCTCTCGCTGGTGCGCACATTTGACAGAGATTCTGATTTCTATGACGCGCTAAAAAAAGCATCAGCGGAGAGTGAAAAATGCAAAACGTTTCTTGAAACGCTTTCAGATCTGCGTGCACTCTCTTCTGACATCGGCGTATATGATCTGCTCTGCATGATTTACGAACGTCTTGAGCTTCCTGCAATCTTTACCATATCAGACGGCAGTTCTTCCGGCGGAAACCTCATGCTGCTTCTTGAATATGCCGCGAAATTTGAGGAAAACGGGTATCGCGGTCTTTTCGATTTCCTTAAGCAGCTCAAACGCATGGAAGATCGCGGCGAAGAGCCAGTCATCAACGCCAGCGGTACGGAAAACGCCGTAACGATTATGAGCATACATAAATCGAAAGGGCTTGAATTTCCCGTCGTTTTTCTTGCAAATACCTCGCGGGAGTTCAACAGAATGGATCTTCGTTCGCCCGTGTTAATCCACTCGGAGCTCGGTCTCGGCTGCAAGCTGACGGATACGGAGCGCGGCATCGAATATCCGACGCTTGCGCGTCGCGCGATAGCGTCGCGTCTAAATTCCGAGATGCTGTCCGAAGAGATGCGCGTACTCTACGTCGCAATGACGCGCGCAAAAGAACGGCTTTATATTTCCTGCGCATCAAAAGACCCTGAGACGCTTGCCGCAAAGCTCAGAGAGAACCTTTCATCACCGATGGAGCCCGAGATATTGAAATCCCATCCGTCCATGGCGCACTGGCTTATATCGGCCGCCCTCATAGAGAACGGCGGGCTTTTTAAACTTAGGATTGAAACCCCCTCATTGGATGTCGCCTCTGCCGAAGCCGAAAATGCGATACCAATTCCCCAAATCAATCCCATTAACGGAGCTGCGCTTGCGGAGCTTTACAAAGTCATGAGCTGGCATTACTCATTTGAAAATTCGGTAAGACTGCCCTCAAAGCTGACTGCAACCTCGATCCCTCGTGACGATGAGGATGCCGACGGAGAAAAAATAATCAAAAACCGGTCGTATAGCTTCCGTCTGCCTGATTTTGCAGGCGGTGAGCGCCCACTGACCGGCTCGGAGCGCGGGACGGCGACGCATATCGTAATGCAATTCATCGATTTTGACAAAACCGGTACGCTCTCAGACATTGAAAGCGAAGTCGAAAGAATAAAATCGCTCGGTCAACTCACCGACAGGCAGGCGATGGCTGTTGACCGCTTCTCAATACTCGGCTTTTTTAAGTCTGATACGGGTAAGCGCATCATATCCGCAGACAGGGTGCACCGCGAAAAGCGCTTCTCGCTTCTCTGTCCCGCGGGAGTATTTTTTCCGGGCGGCGGAAATGAAAGCGTCCTGCTGCAGGGCGTCGTGGATTGCTGCATAGAGGAAAACGGCGTTCTTACGATAATCGACTACAAGACCGACTCTGTAACGCAGGAAACCCTTTCCGATGCCACCGAGCACTACAGAAAACAGCTTTTAGCCTATGCCTACGCGATGTCGCGCATGATGCGGAAGCCCGTCGCATCCTGTCTGCTGTGCTTCCTGCGAGCCGGTCTAATCGCGGAGGTAAAACCACTGTGATAAATAAACCGCACACCGATAAAAAACAGCAGCGTACGGTTTATTAATGAAAATGACCCGTGCCGAACGGCACGGGTCATATTACTGACGAGCGTATATTACAGACCGAACTTCTTGTTGAACTTTTCAACGCGACCGCTGGTATCGACCAGCTTCTGCTTGCCTGTATAGAAGGGGTGACATTTGGAGCAAATCTCAACCGTTATGTCCTTCTTCGTAGAGCCTGTTTCTATAACTTCGCCGCAAGCACACCTAATTGTGGTCTGCTCGTAGTTGGGATGGATACCTTCCTTCATTATGTTCACCTCTTTCAGAGTTTAGCTTTTAAAACGCAAGTTGTATTGTAACATAGGTGTTTCATATTTGCAAGTACTTTTTATATTTATGTTACATAAAGTAACAAAGCCGCTAAAGCGGTCTCTAACCCGCATCCGTGCCCGGCGACGGGCTTGCGGAAGGGCTCGGCCGGGTACTCGCCGAAGGAGCAGGCGAAGCGCTATCCGGACTCTCGGAAGGGCTTTCAGCGGGACTGGAAGTCGGACTTGATGGCTCCTCCTTGTGAGAAAATGGCAGGACGATCGTAGCATTGCCATTTTCATCATATACCGCATATTGCCGCAGGCCGTAGAATAGCAGAATGGCGGCTATCAGTACGGCCAGTACAATAAGTATGATCACGCCTGCCCGCGAACGCGATTTTTTGCGGCCCTGATAGATATCCTTCGCTCTTATAGCCATTGCTTTTCCTCAGTTATTCTCTTCTATTTTTGTAATGAGGTCAATGCGTTTTGCATGTCTTCCTCCCTCAAAGTCCGTGCTTAGAAAAATGTCCACAATTTTGAGCGCGTGACCCACGCCGATCACGCGGCCGCCGAGCACGAGGATGTTCGCGTTGTTATGCTTGCGTGTATATTCCGCGGAAAAGCAGTCGTGGCAAAGCGCCGCGCGAATGCCTTTCACCTTGTTCGCCGCGATAGACATGCCGATGCCTGTTCCACAGACGAGGATGCCTAGCTCAAATTCGCCGGATGCTACAGCCTTTGCCACCTGTTCACCGTAAACAGGGTAATCGCAGCTATCCTCCGAATAAGTGCCAAAGTCCTTGTAATCAGCTCCGAGCTCATCAAGGTGCTTCGCTATCTCTTTTTTTAGTGCATAACCGCCGTGGTCGCTGCCCAGTGCAATCATTTTTTCTGTTCCTTTCATTTTCAGTAAATTATTGTCTTATATAGACACTGCTAAGCCATAATTATCTTTATTCTATATTTTTACGAATTTAGGCTTTCTTTTTTCGAAAACCGTAACATATTTATACCCCAGATCGCGAAGAATATCGAAGCCTTCGGCAAGCCCTATACCCGCATTATCCACCCTGTGCGCATCGCTTCCGACCGTTATGATCTCACCGCCAAGCTCTTTATAGAGCCGCAGCACATCCGAAGTCGGCAGCGGGCCGCCTCCGGGCGGAGTACGGAAGCCCGAACAGTTTATCTCAATGCCCTTACCACGTTCTATAAGATTTTTAAGCACGGCCTTAAGCTTTTCTCCGTAAGTTCTGGTGCTGATCTCAACTCTGGCACCGCCAATGCGTATATAACGTGAGGGATAACCAATGTGAGCCATAACATCGAAGCAGTCGATTTCTGACAGCTCGATTAGCTCATCCATATAGTTTTCGACTAAGCTTTGGCTGTATTCGTCTCCGCGGTATTTTGTATTGTAGAAATCAGGCTTTCCCTTCAGATTGTGAATCGAACCGAGGATAAAATCCAACTCCTCCGAGTCCGCGATTCTCTTTGCCTGTTCCGGATTGTGGTTTCCCTCTCCAAGCTCGAGCCCGAGAAAAATTTTGATATCGTCCGGCGCCGCGGCAACGGTCTCTCTGTACATTTTGAGCATCTCACAGCGGTTGCTGAAGCAGTCCTGGTTCGGTTCTCCCGTCATAAAAAAGTCTATATCGCAATGGTCTGTGAAGCAGAGCTGTCTAACGCCCTTTTCACGGGATGCCAGAGCCATTTCAAGCATCGTGTTGTGTCCGTCATCGGAGCAGGTGCTGTGGATGTGGTAATCAGTTAAATGCATTTTCTGTCCTCTTGTACTTTTTTATTTCTATAGCTTATCCGTTTATCAGAAAGGCCATGCGCCCGGTATCCATGCCAGTAAATCGGAATATGCACGCGGTACTGGCACTCCGGTCAGCACAGGATAAAACACCGCGAAGAGCAGCATGCACAGAGCGGTCGCGCCATAGACCTTTGTTTCCCATTTCTGATCACGCAGCCTGAATGAATTGAACACATGGCAGATCGCGATAACAAGGAAAATCAGGCATGGAAAATAATGATACTCGAAGGTTATGCGAGTGATGAACATCCAGGGGATGAGCTGCGATAAATATCCTAAAAGGATAAAGAACGCCTTTCCGTCTCTGAACTTGATAGTTTTCCAGCCCATCGCAAAAATTGCGAGCAGCCCGCCCCAGCAGATCAGCGGATTAAGGAAGGCGCCGAACGCCGATTTCATGTTGTTCGGGAGGGATCTCAGAAAATACAGGATAGGTCTTCCGTCCACGATCCATTGATACCAGCGCGAGGAATAGGGGTGGGATGCGTGGACGCCCTCGTGATATTTAAACATGGAAACCTGATTATCAAGAACAAGTTTTGCATAATCCTTGTCAAAGTACATTTTGAATCCGGACATACCCTCCGCTTTCCCGTAGGGGTAATAGCTCGCATAATAAATGATCGCCGGAATTATAACAAAGAAAATAACGCACTGGAAAATATTCGCGATAAGCTCTTTTTTGTGTTCCTCTCCATGCCCTGTCAAAATAAGTTCTCTGCCCCTTATAATTCGGAACAGAAGCCAGATAACGGCGAGCCCCGCTCCGGCATAGACGGCGGTCCACTTGCAGGCCGCCCCGATGCCGAAGAACAGCCCCGAAAGAAAAAGAGGAACAGTCTCCTGCCGCTTTTTCATATAAGGATCGTCACGCGGCGCTGTGATATAGCGGTACATAAACCAGTACATCAGAATGATAAAAAACACGCCGTAGGTATCGATCGTCGCGATTCTTGTCTGTACAAAATGCATGAAGTCAAAGGCAAAAAGCAAGGTTCCGCAGGTCGAAATCGCGGTGGAGCCGAAAAGATTCTTAATAAAGATGTAGAAAAACGGCAGCATCAGCACACCGAAAAGCGTTCCCATAAAGCGCCAGCCGAAGGGGTTGAGTCCGAAGCGCCTTATGCCGACGCTGATTATGAGCTTTCCAAGCGGCGGATGGGTATTCTCATAGGGCTTGATTTCGCGAATATTCTCATACGCTGTTCTAGCGTGATAAATTTCGTCGAAATACGCGCTGTTCATATAGGTCATGACTTCCGGAACCATATATTGTTCGTCAAAGAGCGGAGCGCAGCCTGCGTCGTATTTCAGTATTTTGGGGGAGATACGGTTACCGTTCGCATCATAAAGGGCCAATTCTCCCATTTCAAGCGTGTCGTCAGCAATTATACGGATATACTTTGCAGGTTTGTTAGCCGTATTCAGCTTTGCTTCGTTCCATTTGAAAATGTCCGAGTATTTTTGTTCCATCGTGGATTCGTCGGTGTAACCTTCGCCGTCCAGCGAATATTGGAGAAAGTAGTTGCCCGTATAGAGTCCTGAATAGTACATGACGCGCGAGATCGGCGTCTCTTCCGGCAGCTCAATTATGACATAGCGGCCTTTTTCGGAAAAATGGCAGAAGCTTTCGGGGGCCTGCTTGTCGCCGAGCCCGTAAAACGCCACTGCCCCGTAGATCACCGTGATAAGGATAATCGGCAGTATGTCCTTTTTCGTCATAGGGAAACGCCGTCTCGGATAGCTGAGGGAAACGGTTTCCCTCTCATAGACATCCGCGACCGGGTTATCGATTTTGAAAAGGCGCAAATACAAAGCAAAGAAAAAGAACACCAGCGCGACCGCCAGCACAAGAAAAACAACGGGAAGAATCTGCATTTATGCTGTCACCTGTTTCCGGAGAAATTGTATCAATCTAATTGGCGTGCCTTCTCAGCCTAGCCCATTTTCACCGCGACATCCAACGCAAGCTCGATCATTTCCGCGAATCCGAGCTGGCGCTCCTCCGAGCTCATTTCTTCCGGTCTGTAGATATGGTCGGAAATTGTGCAGAGACACAGGGCTCTTTTACCGGCTCTCGCCGCCGTAAGGTAAAGCCCCGCAGCTTCCATTTCCACGGCAAGTATGCCCATCTTTTTCCACTTGTCCATCGAAGAGTTTTCATCTCCGTAAAAGCTGTCGCTCGAAAAAATACTGCCGACCCTGATATTCAGTTTTTTTGCCTCCGCGCATTCAACGGCATAACGCAGAAGCTCAAAGCTCGCCGTCGGCGCAAGCGTTCCGGGAACGCCGAACTTCTCTGCAAAGTTTGAGTCCGTGCAGGCTGACATTCCGGCCACGATGTCGCGCAGCTTCAGATCGTCGGCCAGCGCACCGGCGCTTCCGACTCTAATTATATTTTCAACATTATAAAAATTAAAAAGTTCATAGCTGTATATGCC
>JAJUHD010000051.1 GCA_029268085.1 Bacillota bacterium
GCTTTCTACCGCGTGGCACTTATAGGCTTTCTGGTTGAACGCCATGTGTACTATGCGGAAATCGTCCGGGACTTCCGGAAGGGGTATTGCAACAAGGTCGCTGAACTCCCGCAGGCTTGGAGTCTGCAATATGACGGCGACGCTGTTCGAGATCGACGCGATGCCGCTCATATCCAGCTCGTTTGAGTACTGATGATCGGCTTTGAGACCGTGCGCCTCCAGAAGCTTAGCTACTTTTTTCCCGATCGGCTGCTCAGTGTGGTATGAAAGAAGATCATAACCCCGAAGCTGAGAAAATTTAAGCTTTGGTTCCTTGGCAAGCGGGTGATTCTTATTGACGACAACCACCAGCGCCTGTTGAAGCACCGGTACAAAAAACAGATCCGGCGCATCGTCTACGGGCGAGCAGAAACCGATGTCCCAGATTCCCTTCTGAACGGCGCTCACAATGGCGTTCGTCTGCTCCTGATGTATGCTGAACTTCACATTGCTGCCTTTCTCGGCAATGAACGAGCGGATGACCATGGGCAGATAATCCCCCTGAATAGTGGAGATACTTCCGATGTCTACCGTTCCGCTTAGCGCTCCGGCATGCTCCTTTGCCACCTCTATGCCTCTCTCCAGAAACTGCAGAGAGCTGCAGACATATTGGTAAAACTCTTTGCCGTATTTTGTAAGATACACATTCCTGCCGCGCTTTTCGAACAGAGAAATCCCCAGCTCGGCCTCCAGTGCGGCGATGGCCCCTGAAAGGCTCGGCTGCGTGATGTACAGTTCCTGCGCCGCCTGCGTGTAATGCTGGAGCTCGGCAAGCTTGCGGAAATAATAGAGCTGAGAAAGATTCACATCGTCACCCCCAAAACAAAATATCGCTGTTTATGATAATCCGAACAAGCAGTACTAATATTAAAAATCGTTCCGTTTTAAGTATAAAGTCTTAATTTGAAATGTCAATCCCCTCCGACCTTATTCCCATAAATCCGGTCGGTAAAAATGAAGATTTATAGGCTGAACCTATGGATTATGTCGAGATTGTTATAAAAATAGCAATTGGACAGTTTATCCTCCTAAGACTACACTGATAATCGGAAACGATGGTTAAAAACTTCTGCATCAGATTTTACAGCAACATCGCTAAATTTGCCCTGTCACATTGGGTAATAATACAAAAATATTTAAGGAGTGCTAACCATGAAAATGACAAATCAGGAATTTAAGGACTATTTGAAGAAAATCCGTGCACTGGCCGAAGGTCCCTTCGACGAGATGCAGAAGGAAATCGAAGTAACCAATACTTTTCCCCAGGAGTTTTATAAACTGGCTATAGAAAACGACCTTTACCGTTTTGCCCTGCCGGAAAAATACGGCGGATTCGGACTTTCCGAGAAGCAGATACTAATGGTTCAGGAAGAATTCAGCCGCGGCCCCGGCGGTATGCGTATGCACCTCCACCACGCAGCAGACCTTGACTGGCGTATACTCGACGACTTCGGTTCCGAGGAACTGAAAGCCCAGTATATGGACAAATTCCAGGACAAGACAATCTACGCCAACTTCGCTCTTACCGAAAAGACCGGCGGAACAGGCGCCGACGTTCATACCACTGCGGTCAAGGACGGCGACTATTACGTTATCAACGGCGAAAAGACCCTTATCTCCCATACAGACTGCTCCGACTTCACTTATCTTATAGTTTCCACCGATCCAACCTCCGACAAGGACAGCCGTCTCTCGGCTTTCTTCGTAGACGTTCACACTCCCGGATATGAGATCGTTCCTATGCCTCACATGATGGGCTGCCGCGGAGCGGGCCATGCGGGACTTAAGTTCACAAACATGAGAGTTCACAAGAAATATCTGCTCGGCAAGGAAGGCATGGGCCTTGAAATTGCGATGCATTCCCTTGCGGTTTCCCGCGCGCACATCGCCGTTTCCAACCTCGGTATGGCACAGCGTATGCTCGAGCTCACCATTAAACGCGCTAAGGACCGCGTAACCTTCGGCAAGCCCCTTATCAAACGTCAGGCTATCCAGCAGACGATTGCAGACATGGGCACGGAAATAAACGCTCTCCGTCTCATGATCTGGGACTTTGCCAAGGACTATGACGCCGGTAAGGACATTGAGATGAAGGCCGCAATGTGCAAGCTGCATTCCATCAACACCGTCCGCACGGTTTCCGACGCGATGCTCGAAATCTTCGGCGGCATCGGATATTTTGAAGACTGCGAATACGGCCCCGTTGAGCGTCTTTACCGCGACTGCCGCGCCATGTGGCTTGAGGAAGGCCCCCGCACCGTTCAGCGTCTTACCGCTTTCCGCGGACTTGAGAAGTCAGGCGGCGTAATCGAGTATCTGGAAGACTGAGTTCTTCGCATGAAGCTGCCCGCCGGATCTGCGAGTATAATACAGACTCGGCGGGTAATCAATATAAAGAATGGATGTATGATGATGAAACCCTTAGAAGGAATTAAGGTTGTCGACCTCACAACGTTCCTTGCAGCGCCCACAGCGGCGCGCGTTCTGGGCGAGTGGGGCGCGGAAGTCATCAAGGTCGAATCCCCTTCCGGCGACCCCGGACGCACTCAGGGCGCCGTTTTCGGAATGCCCTATGAGGATGACGAGAACCTCGGCTTTGATATGTCCAATATGAATAAGCGCTTCGTGACTCTTAATTTAAAAGATCCCAAAGGTCTCGAGGTGCTTCACAGACTCCTTGCCGATGCCGACGTTTTCGTAACTAATATCCGGACGAAATCGCTCGTCAAGCTCGGAATCGATTATGACTCTCTTAAGGAAAAATATCCAAAGCTCGTTTTTGCCCACTGTCTCGGCTACGGTGAAAAGGGTCCCGAAAAAGATACGGCCGGCTTTGATGTCACCTGCTATATGGCAAGAGGCGGCGTTTTCGGCACCACTGTCAATAAGGGCGACGCTCCTATGATCCCAACCAACGGCTTCGGTGATTTTCAGGTTTCAATGTGCATGGCCTCGGGCATCTGCGCCGCGCTATATAACCGCAGCCGCACAGGGCTCGGCGACAAAATCACCGTCAGCCTGCACCATGCAGCGGTATTTATGCTGTCAACCGGTGTCGTTTCCGCGCAGTACGGCAACAAGTATCCCAAGAGCCGCAAGGAAGTCATCTGCCCGACGAACAACGTGTTCCGCACGAAGGATGAAAAGTGGATCGCTCTCTGCGCCCCGCAGTATGACAGGGACTACGACAAGATCATGACACTTGTCGGACGCCCCGATCTTGTAGGCAATGAAAAATATAATAACTGCGACCGCATGAACGCGTTGGGTTTAAACAGCGAAGTCGTGACGATACTCGACGAGGCGATCAAAAAGTTCACCAGAGCCGAGATCCTAAAGATCTTTAAGGACAACGACCTGCCCTGCGAAGCCTGCTACGAGCCTTTGGATATGTACGAAGATGAGCAGGTCTGGGCGAACGGCATTATGACCAAACTCGACTGCCCATCCGGCAAGAGAAATATCGCGACGAACCCCGTGAAATTCCAGTCCTTTGAACCGACCTTTAAGGTTAGTGCGGCTCAGGGAACTCACACCGTTGAAGTGATGCGCGAACTTGGCTATGACGAGGCCGCCATCAAGGATTATTTGGATTCCGGCGCTGTAGTTGGCAAAAAAGCGCTGAAATAAATAACAAAACAGAGAGGAAGAGTTATTAATGAGAGCAAAAAAGTATCTCTGGACTCTGGCCGCCGTCTACATGGCATATCTTACCCATGGTATTCAGGCGATCATTCTGAGCCAGAACAAGGCCTCGTTCTTCACACAATGGGGATACACTGACGCCAAGCTCGGCGCTGCCGCAGTCAGCGCAGTTATCGCCTATACGGGACTTGCAAAATTCCTGACAGTTTGGATCTGCGGCGAAATCTCCGACAAGGTCGGACGTAAAGTTATGATCGCCATCGGCGCATGCCTTTATATTGCTGGCTTTGCCGGACTGCTCCTTACCCAGAGCTATGCTGTTGCCTGTGTTTGCGCATTCGCGCTCGGCGCAGCTACCAGCTGCTTTGACGGCTCCTGCTACCCCGCGCTTCAGGAAAGCTGGACGAGTTCCCCCGGCACAGCGCTTATCCTTATTAAGGGTGTCATCTCCATATCCGGCCTTATTTACCCGATGCTCGTTGTTAAGCTCACCGAATCCGGCAACTGGACTGTCGGCGTTATAATTCCCATCATTATGTCCGTCGCTATCCTTGTTCTCGGCCTGATTGCACCCTACTCCTATGATGAAGAGAGAAAGCTGCGCAAGACCGACCCCGAAAAGAAAGCCGCTTACGAAAAGCTGCTTGCTGAGAAAAAGCATGTTCTTGACGCGGACGCACAGAAGGCTGCCGCCCGTTTCGTCAAGGAGCCTCCCTTCGCCGTAACCATCGGCTGCGCTCTTTACGGCTTCATAGCAATGGCGACCATGTATTCCGCACAGCAGTATATCAAGGCTTTCGGCCAGACATATATGGGTATGACGGATATGGCATCAGCTTCCCTGACATCCATTTATACCGCGGGTTCCATTATTGCAGTAATTATGTGGGGCGTATTCATGGCAAGCTTCCGCTGGCGCACCCTTAAGATACTGCTCATAGACCTTGCCGGCTCTGTCATCAGCTACGCCCTTGTCTGCACCATACATGTTCAGGCGATGGTTTATATCGCGACCTTCCTGATCGGCTTCTTCGCCGCAGGCGGCGCTCTCCAGTGCGGTGTCTCCCTGATTCAGGAAATGCATCCCGGCAACAAGGGAAGAAACCTCGGCATCTATTACACCTTTATGGGCCTTGCGTCCTATGTCATCCCCTATATCCAGTCTTGGCTCATAAGGCTTACCGGCGAGGCACAGGCTTCTCTTACGAACCTTCTCATAAACCTTGTAATGGCAATTGTAGGCCTCATCTTCATGATCTACCTTGCGCTCAACTATAAGAAGTGGTTCGGCGTAAGCGCCTTCAGCAAGAGAGCTGAAGACGAATAAAACTCAGCCGTCTGACAGGCGGGCGTGCCGGCAAGCGTTTAATACGCCTGCACGCCTGCCTGTTTCACATTTCAGCGCGGTCGGCGCACTAATTAAAAAGATGGAGGGTTACCTATAAATAAGAACATCAAAGGACTGATGGCCGAGACCCATATAGTAAAGCGGCTCATCTTTTATCTTATCGGTCTTTTTATTCTCTCCGTCGGTCTTGCTTTGTTTCTCCGGGCGGGTCTCGGTCTTCCTGTAAACTCATCTGTTGCCTATGTTTTAAGCCGCATCATATTCGTCAAATACAGCGTTTGTGTTGCAATGGTGAATATTGTGCTTGTGTTCATTCAATTAGCCGTTTTGCGTAAGGAGTTCCGTCCCGTTTCGTTTCTGCAAATACCGCTTTCAGTTTTGTTCGGATTCTTTGTCGAGCTCACCTGCGCTTTGACGGAGAATATTCAGCCGTCAGGCTATGTGGCAAATCTTTCTCTGATGGTTTTGGGAATAGTATTCTTGGGTCTCGGGCTCTCCCTTTATGTGCAGACGGATCTTATTCCCCTCCCTCTGGAAGGGCTTGCTCTCGCGGTCACGGAAAAGCTAGGGCGCTACCCTCTCTATGCCGTGAAGCGTGCTTTGGATATCGGCCTTGTACTTGTTTCGGTGACTCTCTCCCTCATTTTCCTTCATCATCTTGAGGGCGTAAGAGAGGGTACGGCGGTCGCCGCCCTGTTCGCAGGCAGACTAATGGGATTTTTTCAGCAGTACATAAGCCTTTCCTCATCGAAAGGCCATATATATCAAAACCGACGCAACAGCGCCAATTAAGGAGGCAACTATGGATAAACGCATTTCGGGAAAAACTCAAACATTAGCCCTCATCGGCTCTCCGGTTGGTCATTCGGGCTCGCCGGCAATGTATAACTATTGTTTCGAAAAGCTCGGCTTCGACTGCGTTTATGTAGCGTTTGACGTTCCGCTCGAAAAGCTGCATGACGCCATGACCGGCATCAAGGCTCTAAATTTCCGCGGGATTAATATTACTATGCCCTGCAAGGCCGCGGTACTTGAATACATGGACGAAGTCAGCCCTGCGGCGAAGCTCATGGGCGCCTGCAATACGGCCGTCAATGAGAACGGCCGCTGGATCGGCCACAATACGGACGGCATCGGTTATGTCGAGAGCCTGAAGGCAGAAGGCGTTGATATTGCGGGCAAGCGCATTACGATCATGGGCGCGGGCGGCGCAGGCACAGCTATCGCCGTTCAATGCGCGCTCTCCGGAGCAAAGCAGATAACCATTTTTAACCTTAAGGACGAGTTCTTCACAAGGGCGGAAAAAACTGCCGAAAACATTTGCAACGAGCTTCACGACTGCTCCGTGCTCGTGCATGACCTCGCCGATGAAAAGGCGCTTATCAAAGCAGTGAATAGCAGCGACATCCTTGCAAACACTACGAGGGCCGGCATGGCTCCCGATATCGATAAGATGCCAATAAGCTCCGCGGAAGTCTTCAGAAAGGGCCTCGTCGTTACCGATACGGTCTATAACCCCAAGGAGACGAAGTTCCTCCGCGAGGCCAGAGCCGCCGGCTGCGTTACCGTGGGCGGAATCGGAATGCTTGTCTATCAGGGCGCCGCGGCGTTCAAGCTCTACACAGGCGCCGAAATGCCCGTCGACGAAGTGAAAGCCAAGTTCTTCAGCTGATATTTCCGGCTTTCTGTAAGATATAAATAGCAAGAGCCGATAAATATATATTTGCCCGCCGCACAGCAGACGGGCGTTTTTTTCTATTCGACGTATAAATGTTTGATATGGGTAAGGTTTTGTGCTATACTGACATCATATGATTTGTATTAAATTGGTTGCTTTTGAGCGATCCACTTATCTATCGGGAGGCACATTATGAACATTGTGGTATTGTGCGGCGGCATCAGCACGGAGAGAGATGTTTCGATCACGAGCGGAACAATGGTTGCGAAGGCTCTGCGTGAACGCGGGCACAATGTTGTGCTGCTGGATTCATTTTTCGGCTGCACAGAGCCCTACGAGAAGCCCGAAGACCTGTTCAAACGCGAAATGCGTAACGAAACGATCCTTGTAGGCGAAAAGGAACCTGATATCGAGATGATAAAGTCTCTCCGCAATCAGGACAACGAAAGCGTCCTCGGCAACAATGTCCTTGAGATATGCAGGGTGGCCGACATCACATTCTTCGCGCTCCACGGAGAAGAGGGTGAGAACGGCAAGCTTCAGGCAGCCTTTGACGTTGCGGGGATAAAATATACGGGCAGCGGCTATCTCGGCAGTGCGCTCGCCATGAACAAATCGCTTTCAAAGAAGCTCTTCGAATGCTCCGGCATCCTGACACCCGCGGGCATAACCGTCTACGCGGGCGAGACTCCCTATGCCGACGTAGGCTTTCCCTGTGTCGTCAAGCCCTGCTCCGGCGGTTCTAGCGTCGGAACATCTATTGTCGGCAGCCGCGAAGAATACGACGCCGCGCTCGCTCTCGCGTTCAAGTATGAGCGTGCAGTCATAGTCGAGCAGTACATAAAGGGCCGCGAGCTGACCGTCGGCGTGATGGACGGCAAGGCGATGCCCGTTATCGAGATCATCCCTAAGGAGGGCTTTTACGATTACAAAAACAAATATCAGGCCGGTCTTACGGCAGAACTCTGCCCTGCCCCCATCGGAGACGAGGCAACGGAACGCATCCAGCGCCTCAGCGAAAAGGTTAACGAGGTGCTTATGATCGAGGCATACTGCCGCGTTGATTTCCTGATGAACGACAAAGGCGAGCTTTTCTGCCTTGAGGCGAACACTCTGCCCGGAATGACGCCTACGAGCCTCATCCCCCAGATGGCAAGGGAACAGGGCAAGAGCTTCGGCGAGCTCTGCGAAGAGATTATCGAGGTCTCGATGAAGAAATACCGCTGAGGTTTAGTATTTGATGAAAAATTTAACCATTGAAAACATCATATCTGCGGTGAAGGGCAAATATTTCGGCGATACTTCCCTTTTGAAAGAAGAAATCGCGTCTGTTACGACAGACAGCCGCACGGTTGCAAAGGGCTGCCTTTTTGCCGCCATCAAGGGCGAAAACAACGACGGACATGACTATATGGAAGCGGCTGCCGAAAAGGGTGCTCTGTGCGCAATCGGAGAACGCTGTCCAGACGGATCTTCCCTGCCCGTCATCGTTGTAAAGAACACCGTCGAGGCGCTCGGCGACCTTGCCGCATTCTATCGCAGCGGGTTCGATATCCCCGTCCTCGGCATCACGGGCAGCGTCGGCAAGACTACGGCGAAGGAAATGGTCTCCGCCGTCCTGTCACGGCGGTTCAAGGTACACAAGACGCCTAAAAATCTCAACAACGAGCTCGGCGTGCCGCTCACGCTTTTCGGGCTCGATGAGAACATCGACTTTGCGGTCATAGAAATGGGCATATCGCACTTCGGCGAGATGCGCAGGCTTGCGGAAATAGTCCGCCCCGACATGGCGCTCTATACTTCAATCGGCTGCGCACACCTTGAATTTCTAGGAGATTTCGACGGCGTGCTGAAGGCAAAGGCTGAGATGCTTGAGTATCTGCCGGAAAACGGCGTTATTTTCGTAAACGGAGACAACGAGACTCTGCGGAAGCTGTCCTGCAAACAGAAGATAGTCCGTTTCGGCGTTTCGGAGGGTTGCGGCGTGACCGCCGAATATGTGAGACCGCTCGGTACCAAGGGCATGGAGCTTGAAATCGTTTCCGGTTCGCGCCGCATTCCCGTCAGGGTCAATTCTTTCGGAGTGCACATGGTGACATCGGCGCTGGGCGCAGCCGCCGTCGGAATGCATATGGGGCTGACTGCTGAAGAAATAGCCGCCGGAATAGCGGACTACGTCCCCGTCGGCAGCCGCTCCGGCATAATCAGAACCGATTTGATAACAATCATCGACGACTGTTACAATGCAAATCCGACCTCAGTCGCTGTCGCTCTCGATTCGCTCTCGATACTTGGCGGCAGAAGGGTCTGCATTCTTGGGGATATGGGAGAGCTTGGAGAAGCCTCTGCAAAGCTGCATTTTGAAACAGGCGTTTATGCCGCTAATAAAGGCATAGACTTCGTCATTACCTGCGGAGAGCTTTCAATAAATACAGCAGAGGGAGCAAAATCTTCCGGCGGCAAAGTCGTGTATTTTGAGAATAAGGAAAAGCTGCTTGCCGAGCTTCCAAAGCTCATTGAGAAGGACGATTCGGTGCTTGTCAAGGCTTCACATAGCAGAAGGTTCGAAGAAATAGTCGAGGCCCTCAAAAAACTTTAAGCCGAATAAAAGGACTTTGGAAAGCTTTCCAAAGTCCTTTTTCAACTAAACTTATACTCCGACCGCCATATAGACCATAAGTCCAAGCGCAAGCAAAATATACAGCACCATGCCCCAGTTTAAAAACACTGTTTTAAAGCGTCCGGCTTTCGGAAGCTCCTTCGGCGCTGTGAATAAAACAGCCTGCTTCCTTTTTGTAATCAGCAGCACCAGACCGGAAATAAACAGCGCCAGTGCTATGAACAAGCATATTGCGATACCGATATATTGCGATAGATTGCCCTGGATCAGATTTAAAAGCTCCTCGGGATTGTCGCCGCTCATGCTCTCCAACGCTCCCGAACCTGAATTGAGGAGAAACTGCGACAGTATAACCGAGAAAGAATTTATCATTGCGTGCAGGATTATGGTGTAACGTACTCTTCCCGTCCTCAGGTAGACATACGCAAACAAGGCTCCCAATCCGAAGGCATAAAAAAACTGGAACAGGTTGCCGTGGAAAAGCCCAAACGTCAGGCCCGAAACCAGTATAGCCGTTCCCTCGCCGTATACACGTATTCTGTCTATGAGCATTTTTCGGAAAACTAGCTCCTCCATAACAGGGGCACATACTCCCACTACGAACAGTTCTATGTATATATTAGACCCTGTCATCAGCGCCAGGAGCGGATTTGTGAGCTCTGTTCCCCTGAGGGCCGATATGCCGGCATTAAGCAGAGTTCCAACTATATTGCCTATATACATAACGGCATAGCTCATTGCAAAAAAAACGATAAGCTTCCCGAAGCCCAGCCTCTGCTGCGGCACAACGATCTTTGGAATCGGTTTTATAATGATGTATCCCACAGGAATCGCTATGAAATACAAAGGGGCAAAAGTCAGCACCCAGCTAAACCACGAAGTTTTATTGAGCTGCGGGGCAAGTAAATATACCACAGCCCCTCCTGCGATTTGAAGAGCCGTAGTAATGCCCAGAATTGCGAATAATGTCCAGCCGACCCTTGAAAAAGGCAATTTAACGTGCTCTTCAGTATATACTGTTGCCTGTTCGTCCATACATCCTCCATATTAATGAAAATACAAAGGGGCAGACCGCCTGTCCCTCTTTTCTTTATGTATATGAATATACTAGAAATCCATTCTGTTGTCAAAGGACTTCCAAACAATTTTGCGAAACGCAAGCGCTGCGGCTTTCTCAATTCATGGTTTATATCCTGATAAAACCATCACAGACAGAAGGAATTTACATTTAGTTCATCTTTGGGCAATCAAATTGTGTTGACTTTAAAAATACGCCGTATATACTTTTTGTTTAGACTTAATGATTTAAGAACAAATTATGAGAGGATCATGCTATGCTTAAACTCCTTAAGCGTTTTTCCCCGCGCGAATGGCTCATGTCGGCCGTAAGCACCATATTGGTTGCTTTTCAGGTCTGGCTGGACCTGAAGCTTCCGGATTACATGGCAGAGATAACGACACTTGTCCAGACTCCGGGAAGCGAAATGTCCGATATATGGCTCGCGGGCGGAAAAATGCTCCTTTGCGCGCTTGTCAGCCTTGCTTCATCGATAGCCGTCGGCTACCTGGCCGCGCATATCGCGGCAGGCTTTTCGCAAAAGCTCCGTCTGGCGATATTCCGGAAGGTACAGTCCTTCTCGTTAGGCGAGATCAACAAATTCTCGACCCCCAGCCTAATCACCCGTTCGACCAACGATGTCACACAGGTGCAGATGCTGATTGCTATGGGGCTTCAGATTATAATTAAGGCTCCTATCATGGCAGTTTGGGCAATTTTCAAGATAGCGGGAAAAGGCACCGAATGGACAATGGCGACAGGCTTTATGATACTTTTCATGCTCGCCGTTATTATCACCATATCCGCCCTCGCCCTGCCGCGATTCAAACGCATTCAGACACTGACGGACAGTCTTAATCGCATAACGCGCGAAAACCTTACAGGGCTCCGCGTTGTCAGAGCCTATAATGCCGAGAACTTCCAGCAGAAGAAATTCGAAGGCGCGAACAGCGACCTGACTAATACTTACCTGTTCACCTCCCGTCTGATGGCGGCTATCATGCCCTGCATGACGATAGTCATGAACGGACTGACGCTCTCGGTGTATTGGATCGGCGCGTCGCTTATAAATGCCGCAGCCGGCATGGAGAAAGTCACCCTGTTTTCTAACATGGTCGTGTTCTCCTCCTATGCTATGCAGGTCGTCATCGCATTCATGATGATGACAATGATATTCATTATGCTGCCGCGTGTCACGGTCTCCGCAAAGAGAATCAACGAGGTTCTTGAGACGGAAAGCGCCGTCAAGGACGGTCCCGGAGTCGCCGAGCCCGAAATTCCGGAGAGCGAAGGCATACCCTCCGAAGCTGCCGGCGCGGAAATACCCGAGAAGATCGAAGGCGAACTCGAGTTCAGAAATGTAAGCTTCAAATATCCCGGTGCCGAGGACTACGTTATCCGCAACGTGAGCTTCACTGCAAAAAAGGGCGAAACCATTGCCTTTATAGGTTCGACAGGCAGCGGCAAGTCAACTATCATAAACCTTATCCCCCGCTTTTACGATGCGACTGAGGGCGAAGTCCTTGTGGATGGCGTCAACGTCCGCGAATACACGCTGAAACAGCTTCGCAACAAGCTCGGCTATATCCCGCAGCGCTCTGTGCTTTTCACCGGTACGGTAGCTTCGAATGTTTCCTTTGGCGATAACGGCAAGGGTGACAAAACCGAGGAGGCGGTCAAAAAGGCAGTCGAAATTGCGCAAAGCGCTGATTTTGTAGAACAGATGCCCGATGGCTATGATTCCGCAATCTCGCAGGGAGGCACGAACGTCTCCGGCGGCCAGAAGCAGAGGCTCTGCATTGCCCGCGCAATCTGCCGCGAGCCGGAAATCTTCATCTTTGACGACTCGTTTTCCGCTCTGGACTTTAAGACCGATAGGAATCTGCGATCGGCTCTTAAAAAGGAGCTTGCAGGCACGACATCGGTGATCGTCGCACAGCGCATCGGCACCATACGCGACGCGGATAAGATCGTCGTGCTTGAGGAAGGCGAGGTCGCCGGTATCGGCACGCACAGCGAGCTCATGAAGACCTGCGAAGTCTACAGAGAGATCGCCCTATCACAGCTTTCGGAGGAGGAACTTGCAAATGGCTGATTCTCCAAGAAATACAGCGCCGCGCAGAGGCCCCGGCGGTCCCGGCGGCATGCAGGGGCAGACCTTTGAAAAGCCCAAGAACTTCAAGGCCGCTCTATCCCGTTTTACTGCATTCTGCAAGCCCTATGGCGTTCCCATTATCATAGCCTTCATGCTCTCCGCAGCAGGCGCGGTCTTCACGATCATGGGTCCAAGCAGACTGCAGAAGATAACAAGGCTCATTATCGAGGGCGTAATGACCGGTATAGATCTTGAACAGATCGGTAAAATTGCGCTGACGCTCGCAATCCTATACGGTGTCGGCGCACTCTGCTCTTACGGACAGGGCTTCATAATGGCATCCGTCACGCAAAAGCTGTCAAAATCGATGCGCTCTCAGATCAGCGGAAAGATCAACCGCCTGCCGCTTAAATACTTTGACAAGGTGAGCTTCGGTGATGTTCTGAGCCGTGTTACGAACGATGTCGATACCATCGGGCAGACTCTGAACATGAGCGTCGGTCAGCTTACGAGCGCGGCCGCCCTGTTCCTCGGATCGCTCATTATGATGCTTTCTACTAATGTTGCTCTGACACTGGTGGCCATAGTCTCCACTATTATCGGATTTTCTATCATGATGACCGTTATGATGCGCTCACAGAAGCATTTCAAGCGTCAGCAACGCGAGCTAGGCAGGATAAACGGTCTTGTCGAAGAGGTGTACTCGGGACTTAACATAGTCAGGGCCTATAACGGCGAGGAGCAGTCGGAAAAGGCCTTCAGAGCCATGAACGACAATCTTTTCAGCAGCGCATGGAAATCTCAGTTCATCTCCGGCATAATGATGCCGCTTATGAACTTTATCGGGAAC
>JAJUHD010000052.1 GCA_029268085.1 Bacillota bacterium
ATTCCGGACGACGTGTTTTTTTTCAATCAATCAACGATTAAAGACATGATGAAATTCTACAGAGGAGTCTGGCCGAACTTTTCCGCCGAGCGCTTTGAGAAGCTGAGGACAGCCTTTGACCTCAACGAGAATACCAAAATGCGCAGCCTGTCAAAAGGAATGCAGAAGCAGGCGGCGTTCTGGCTTGCGGTCTCAGCCTGCCCGAAGGTGATCGTTCTGGACGAACCTGTGGATGGGCTCGACCCCGTGATGCGCCGGCAGGTCTGGAGCATACTCATGGCGGACGTCGCGGAATACGGCACTACCGTTTTGGTATCCTCGCATAATTTGCGCGAGCTTGAGGACGTCTGCGACCATGTTGGGATCATGAGTCGCGGAAAGCTGCTTCTTGAGCGCAGCCTCTCTGACCTTCAGGATAATATTGCGAAGGTGCAGCTTGCGCTGCCGGACGGAAAAACGCTGCCTGAGGACCTCAATGTACTTCACCATACCACGACGGGCAGGCTCCAGACGGTTATCGTACGCGGAGTCGCGGAGGAGATAACGAACAAGCTTGCAACCTGCGAGCCGCTTTTTATGGACGTTATACCCCTGTCGCTTGAAGAAATATTTATTTACGAGTTGGGAGGCGAGCACTATGAAGTCAAAGACATCGTACTTTAACCGCACTCTGTTTTTTGATCTTCTGAAGCGCTATTGGCCGATTTTTGCGGGATATTTGATAGTCTGGCTTATCATTCTGCCGATTTCGCTTGCAAACACATTGCAATATAATATATACGTTATAGCGAGCACCGGCGAAGATTTGTCCCTTGCCGCTGTATCCGGACAGCATATTTTAACTGCCGGACTTTACGGCGGAGTGGTTATGTCCGGCATTTTCGGTATGCTGATCGCCATGGCCGCGTTCAATTATCTTTACAATGCCCGCAGCGTGTCCATGATATGCTCTCTTCCGATAAAACGCGAGGGAGTCTTTCTCTCCATGTTTACATCCGGACTCTCGGGCATGTTGCTTATAAACGTGATTATATTTATTATTACGATATGTGTCGAGACTGCCTACGGCGTTCTTGCTCTTAGTTCCGGTTATCTTCTGCAGTGGCTCGCAATGGTCTGTATGCTGAACCTGTTTTTCTTTGGCTTCGCCGCCCTCTGCGCAAGCTTTACGGGCAACATTTTTACCTTGCCGCTGCTCTACATAGTTCTGAACTTTACGGCCTATGTAGTTGAAATGCTCGTTAAATACGGAATGAGCATGTTTATATACGGAATCAGCTTGAACGATTATTACACGTTCGCACCTTTCTCTCCTCCTGTTTACCTGACTGTTCAGACAGGAATTAAGGATAATTTAGTGCAGAACGGCACTACCATGCTAATAACTGGGCACTATTACAAAGGCTGGCTGGCCATTGGCATCTATTCGGCTGCCGGACTCATTTTTGCTATCCTTGCTATGCTGATTATAAGGCGCCGCAGGATGGAAACCGCCGGCGATGTCGTAGCACTGAAGCCGTTGAAGCCGCTATTCAAATATTGCCTGTCCGTCGGCTGCGCGCTCGTTCTCGGCATAATCATATATCAGACGGTGTTTAGCCGCGTCAGTACTCTCTATGGTCTAGAAGCGGCGCTCTTTATGCTGCTGTTCATGCTCTTTGGAGCCTTTGTGGGCTATTTTGCAGCCGAGATGCTGATGCAGAAAACACTTCATGTTTTCTCCGGCCGCAGTTGGATCGGAATGGGTGTTACCGCGTTGCTGATAACAGCCCTTATGCTTTGCGGCGAATATGACGTTTACGGAATCGAGAGAAAGCTGCCCGACTTGGAAGATGTGAAGGATGTTTCAATCATGTGCATCGGCGAGAACATAATTTTGGAGGAACCTGAAAACATTAAGGCAGTGATCGAACTGCACCGTGATATCATATCGCATAAAAATGCAAACGAGGCGTGCACTGGCAAATTGAACGCAGACATATATTATGTCTCGATTGTCTATACTTATAAAAACGGTAAAACCCTGTCGAGAAATTATAATATCTATAAGGATGCAAGTAACGACGTCTATACTCTGAACGATTTGATGAACGTCAAGGAAGCCGTCGATTACCGCAAGACGCTGGACATTCCGGTAAATATCGACACGATTGCGGACGCCTATGTCAGCTGCTTCGACAAAACTGAAGCAAGATACAAGGATTATGAGCTTTCGCCGGAGCAGGCGTATCAGCTTTACTCTGAGTGCATACTGCCCGATATAGACGACGGTACTCTCGGCAAAATCTGGCTCGTAACCGACGAAAACTATTATAATAACGTCTATGACTGCAGCATTAATTTCTCAGTCGAGAAACGCCTCAAGGACAATGAATACAAAAGTGACTATTTCTATACGACTCTTACCCTGAACTCCCAGCGCACGAAAAAATGGCTATCGGACAATCTTGGTCTTGAGCCGTGCACCATGGGCGAGAGCAGGGATATACTGAACAGCGACGCTGAAATGAAGGTATATGCAGAAAAAGCCGGAATTCAGTAGGATGACCCCAAATAAATATAAAAAGCGAAGCCTTCTGGCTTCGCTTTTTATGTATTTAAATAGATTATTCCTCGTACATTGCAAGCTTGGACTTGACGCCGTTTGCTTTGCAGACTGGACGGAATTTCTGGAAGAGCTCGGTCTCGGAATGCGCCTGAAGGTCATCGAAGCTCTCCCACTTTTCAATGAGCATCATGCGCTTTGGATCATCTACGCTAATGAAAAAATCATACATTATATTGCCCTTGTCGGCACGGGAACCGTCTACAAGGCCCTCGTCGCAGAGGATCTTGTAAAAATCCTTCATGTCGGTTGTTTCGCTCGTAAAGAGACAGTTGCAAATAACCATATTTAGTCCTCCGTATAAATATTGCCGTTTTGGCTGCTTATATGTTACCACTGTTTTCCTTTGTTTGCAACGCAATACGCACCGTTAAAGGCCGTTCGCGGTATAAAATACAAAAACCGGCATGAGCGGCTCGCCTGAGAACGTGGAGAAAGCTCATGCCGGCAGTTACGTCTCCGCATCTTTTCTTAGAGTGCGGAAAGCCGATTCAATTTATTTTGTTGAGGGAAAATCATAAGCTCTGTAAGGAGTCGCAGTGTTAGGCTGCCTCGGTGCGGGCGGCGTATTATCATACATATCATAGTTTCTGAAATCCCATTCCTCAATGAGCGGGGTTGTGAGAATCTTCTCCTTCAGCCACGGACGGAAATCGGGGTGAGCGATCTTTATCAGAGCCTTGATACGGTCAGGATAGCTCTTGAGGAAAATATCGGCGATGCCCCACTCTGATACCACGAACATAACGTAGTTTTTGAGCATGGAGACGATGCTTCCTTCAGGCAGCCATGGAACAACGTTGGACTTGGTTTCGCCGTTCTTGTCGACATAGGTGGAGCGCAGGCACAGGAAGCTGCGGCCGCCTTTAGCGCGCGCTGAGCCATAAATATAAGCCAAAGAACCGCCCATACCTGTATAAGGCTTAAGACCCTGGGCCTCTGAGCAGGCCTGTCCGAGAAGGTCGACCATAAAGGTAGCGTTGATAGCAACCAAGTTCTCCTGCTCCATAGCTCCGAGCGGTTCTATGCAAAGAGTTCTGGGGAGAACGCGAACATCATGCTTAGTGGTTGCGAGCCATTTAAAGCATTCCTCAGTGCAGGCGCCGGGGCTGGAGGCGCGTATCCTTGTAATCTTTCCGCTCTCGACCAGCGGCATCATGCTGTCACAGAGGACTTCGGAAAAGACCTCAAAGGAGCCGGGCAGATCTTTAAGGTTCCTGAGTATCTCTTCACCAAGGCCGCCGAAGCCGATTTGAACCTTATCGCCGTCCTTGATGTAGGGCATAATAAATGAAGCGACCTTAACGTCAAGCTCTGTGGGTTCGGGGATGGGCAGAGCCATCATCTCGGTGTTGTTCTCAATTATGTAGTCGAACTCAGTGATGTGGATATAATTGTCCTCAAGGGGGCCGGGAGCCATGTAAACACCGGTAGCATCAATAAAGCCAAATTTTTTGACGATACGTGGATCGGTATTTGTCGTGCTGTTTGTGGTAACACCATAGCAGCCGACGTTGCACCAGCCGTTGGCGTCGGGAGGGCAAACCTGCGTTGCGGAAGTGTTGACGCCGTATTCCCACATGCAGTTTGCATATGTGTCATAGCCTGCGCCGAGGACCTCGATTGTATGCTCGTCAATCGCCATGCGGTCGATAGGCAGGTTGAAAATATTGAGCAGACGGAAATGCTCCTTTGTGTCATGATCAAAGATCATATTTGCGGGATAGTTCATGACGTTGTACCAGAAAGTAACGTCATGGTACTCTTCCTTGTGCTCGTACAGATAATCAAGGAAAGCATAGGGGATCTGTGTTGCCTGCCCCATATAGATAACATCGCCGGGCTGAATGTGCTTTGCTGCTTCCTCGATCGTTACGAGGTGGTCCTTGTAGTACTGCTGCCAGTCTACCGTTAAATCTCGCTTTGCCATTTAAATATACAACTCCTTCTCCTTAATTATTACTGCTGCTAATAATCCATGTTTACATACAAATTAATTATACAACATGCCTAAATTCTGTGCAAGCAAATCTAGGCAGCAAATACCGCCTTTTACACGTTTTGGCAATTATTCATAATATAGTGAAATTTTTTTAGACAAAAGCATTAACTGGTTTTTGTTCTTGAGGCCACGAGCGGATATGAATTATGAATATCATTTATAATTAAATGAATAAATATAAACACCCCCGGTCGTCTCTGACGCCGGGAGTGCTTGTTATCCGACCGGAAAAACTGTCGGATTTGAAATGCATAACTTATTTCTTAACGTTGTCGAAGAGATCATAGCCTTCAAAATCGTCTTCCTTGATCAGCGGAGTCGTAACGATCTTATCCTTGAGCTCCTGCCTGAAGTCCGGGTGAGCAATCTTGAGGATAGCCTTTATGCGGTCCTTTAGAGTCTTCATGAAAACGTCAGCAACACCGTATTCGGTGACTATGTACATAACATAGACCTTCGGGGTTGTAACGATGCAGCCTTCGGGCAGCCACGGATGAACATTAGAGTGGGTCGTGCCATCGTGATCTACATAAGTGGAGCGCAGGCAGACAAAGGATCTGCCGCCCTTGGAGCGAATAGCACCATAGAGATATGCAAAAGAGCCGCCGGGACCGCTATAAGGATTAAGACCCTGAGCCTCGGAGCAGCACTGGCCAATAAGGTCGATCTGGAAGGTTGCGTTAATGGCAACGATGTTTTCGTTCGGCATAATTCCAAGCGGATCAATGCACACGTTTTGCGGCAGGAAGCGGATTCTGGAATCGGAAGCCGCCCACTCAAAGAATTCCTTGGAGCATGCCGCAGGACTGGAGCAGGTAATCTTGGTGATAATACCCTCTTTGCAGAGGTTCATCATGGATTCGCAAGCAACTTCGGAATATACTTCAACATGTCCGACATCGCGCAAATTGTTCAGTATCTCTTCGCCAAGGCCGCCGAAACCGATCTGAACCTTGTCACCCTCTTTGAGGTAGGGAAGAATGTGGTGTGCAATCTCCTTATCAAGCTCTGACGGGGGAGACGCCGGGAAGGAGACGAGTTCTGTCGGGTTGTCGACAATGCAGTCTAGTTCGGAAACATGAATGTAATGAGTTTCACGGTCGCCGGGAACGGGATATTGGCCGGTCGGATCAATAAAACCGATTTTTATTTTGATGCGCGGGTCCTGCGTGACAGGTGCATGTG
The DNA here is from genome assembly GCA_029268085.1 of Bacillota bacterium. Lineage (GTDB taxonomy): Bacteria > Bacillota > Clostridia > Oscillospirales > Oscillospiraceae > UBA2658. The sequence goes on from JAJUHD010000052.1 coordinate 5,793, forward strand.
TGCAGACCTGATAGGCTCCTACGTTGCACCAGCCTTCCTCATCCGGAGGACAAAGCTGAATTGCTGCAATGCTTGCGTTATACGCAAAGGGACCGTACGGAAACAGGTCGTAGCACATGCCTCCGCAATCGATGTTGTTCATACCGATAGCAACTCTTTCCAGAGGAAGGTTGAAGGCGCTGAACATTCTGAAGTGCTTTTTAGCATCTGGATTGAAAACCAGATCTGTAGGCATGTTCATTGCGTTGTAGACAAGCGTTACGCCATGATACTCTTCGCAGTGCTCGTTGAGGTAGTCAAGGAAAGCATACGGTGTGCAGGCGGCATTACTTAACCATACGGTATCGCCGTCCTTGATCAGCGCTGCGGCATCGGCCATTGTGCCGTGGTGCTCTTCATAGTATTTTTTCCAGTCGATGTTTAAATTCCTCTCTGCCATTTGAATAAAACTCCCTTACCGAAAAAATTTGTGTGTAATGTGTCGAGTATAATCAACACATTGATAGAATAATTTTACAACATGAACAATTTATTTGCAACGAATTTCCAATGCTTAAAAAGCCAGATTTTATGAAAAAAATTGTACATTTTTAATATAGATTCATATTAAAAATGTGATACTTCCGGAAAAAGCGAAACCGCCGCTTTCTTAAATGCACCTGTTTCCGGCACAATGAAAAAGCGGCGGCTTCCTATTTTTTCGCGGGTGTTATTTCATGAACTGTTCGATAGCCTTGTTCAGATCGATAAGCTTTTGTCTGTCATTATGAGCAACAGCTTCGGTTATGCATTCCGATATATGATCCTGCAAAAGAATCTTCCCGGCGTTATTTATTGCGGATCTGACCGCCGCAAGCTGAACTAGCACCTCGGCGCAGTCCCTGTCGTCATCGATCATGCGGATAACGGATTCAAGGTGCCCCTTGGCTTTCGCAAGACGGTCATGAACTGCCTTTTTATTGGTATGGACATGAGGATGCCCGTGGCCATATTCATGCTCGTCGCCGTGGCAGTGCGCTGTCCCGTCGGCATGGACATGGTATCCGAGCCCGTCATGTTTAGTTTCGTCATGCATTACGGTCACTCCTTTTTAAACGGCGGTTAAAACTCGGGGATAAGCTTTTTCAGTATCGCAAGCACTGCCTGCGGGCAGGCGCTGTCCATCGGGAGATCAAAGAGAGTTCTGTCCTCACGGTCAAATTTGTTAACCTCCGCGTCTTCAGGCAGTTCGCCGAAAACTTCAAGCCCGACCTTCTTCAGGAGCTCTTCCTTGGGCTGGTCATTGCGTACACGGTTCAAAACAAGGCCCGTAGCCTTGACGTCGATATTATTTTCGCCGGCTTTCGCAACGGCTATTATGCCGGCGGCAGTCTGCAGGCTTCTTGCGGACATATCGGCCATTACAAGCAGACAGTCAACGCTCTTCATAACGCGGCGATTGAGCTGCTCCGGGCCGGCTTCGCCGTCAATAACTACATAGTCGTAGTCGCCGGCAAGAGTATCTATTCCATAACGGAGGAGCTCGTTGCAGGCGCAGAAGCAGCCCGGCTCCTCCGGACGTCCCATAGTCAGAAGGTCAAAGCCTTTTCCGTGCGCAAGTATACTGCGCATAAGGTCTTTCGTAGGTCCGTTGTTCAGCTCTTCTCTTACTTGACGCATGCCGAGCAGTTCACTGCGGAGCTGACTGACAGTCTTATCAACCTTTAAGCCGGTCGTATAGCACAGGCTCATAGCGGAGTCTGCATCAATTGCGAGCACTCTGCCGGGGAAACGCTCTGAGAGCAGACGGATAAGAAGAGTCGAAACGACCGTTTTGCCTGTTCCGCCTTTTCCCGTAACGGCAATAGATCTGATTTTTTCCATATATTTCACTCGCTTTCCAATATGAATAATATGATTAATCCTCGACCACGACCGCAGTATTATTTACTGCGGCCGCGATCGATATAAAGCTAAGCGTTATTTCGTAAAGTTTTCTGCGCCGACTACTGATTCCATGTACTCGCCGATCTGGGCGCGGAGTTCGTCGTTGGATTTGTAGCGCGGGTCGATAGCGTCGACATCGACATAGAGAGTGGGTATACCGTACTTCTGCTGGATGTAGTCCGTAACGATCTTGCCGGAAGCCCATGTGTGCTTGCAGCCGACGTGTCCCATGAAGATGGAGACGTTGACCTTGTAATCTTCATACATCTTGTCGATGACCTTGAGCCAGTATTCGGTCGGGCCGGTAGCGCCGTGGATCATCGGGACGAGAAGCATGGACTTGGCAAGCTGAAGCTTCATGCTTTCCCAGTTGTCCATATCTTCGAACAGAACGCCGTCCTGATAGCCGAAGCCGTCCATAACGGTGATTGCGCCATAGGTCTTCTCCATCCAGTCCATGATGCCGGTGTTCGACCACAGCATGTTCTGCATGAGGCAGACACGATAGCGCTCTTCGGGGCAGCGGGTTCCGGTCATACCCATGTCTATGAGCATGTTGCCCATGTCGAGCTGGGTCTGAAGCATCGTAGTAACCTCAGGGGTGCCGGCCAGCGGTGCGATGATCTCGTTGAGGACGAGCATACGTCCGGGCAGGACGCAAGGGGTCTTCTTGCGAAGGTCAGCCAGCTGCATAAGAATTGAATAAGCCTTGTTGGATTCTTCTGAGATTTGTTTAAACTTCTCATAGCGCTCCGCATCCCATTTGAGGCCGGTGAGTTCTTCCATGAAGGGGATAAAGGCCTGTATCTGGTCTGCCAGATATGCATATCCTTTGTCGTCATGACGGAAGGGGCAGTCGAAGGTGAAGCAGGGGCAGCCGAAGAGGCGCTCCATCATCGGGTATGCGATACGGGCGGAGTCGCAGGGAACGGTTGCGTGTACGAAAGCGTCAATTTTGACACCGAATTCGTTCTTTAACGCGACGCCGAGCTGTGCCTTATCGATGGCGCACATGCTGGTGGGAGCATACTTTTCTGTCTCGTCGATGTAGCGGCCGCAGAGGTCTTCCATGGAAGCGATACGGGTGGGGATAGTATCAAGGAAGAAGGGGACGCAATCGAATGCACGCATAATGGTTACGGGAACAGGTCCGCCGAATGCAATAAGTTTCTTGCCGTTTGCTTTCGCGTCGCGGATTTCCTCCCAGCAGAATTTCTGGATATCAACGGTCCACATGATCTCGGGCATACCCTTGGAGAGCATGTGCTGATAAATGCTGTCGACCTGCTGGCAGGTCAGTTCTATCATGTTAACCGGCTTGGTGGGATCAAAGTTCTGTTTTACTTCAGCCATTGTAAAGTCCTCCTTCTTACTTCTCTATCATTTCAACGAAAGCTTCTGCACGGATAGCAAGCTGTCCGGCGTTGGCCATCTGCTCTTCACGCTCGACCTGAAGCATCGGGATGCCGGCTGCCTTGAGATCGGGCTCGAGGTAGTAAGCTTCGCCTCCCCAGCATTCGCAGTTCTGCATCTTCTCATAGATGACACCCTGAACATTGTATTCCTTGCAGGTGTCAACGATTTCCTTATGGATCGCGGGGCGATTGTCGAGAGCACGCGGGCAGGTGTTGCGAGTGAGATAGTACTTTGCGATGGAACCCATGACATCCTTATCATCAGCAACAAGCTTATCTCCGAAGGCTCTTGTGCCGAAGCAGAGAGCATCTGCAACAACGAGACCGCCCTTGTCCTCAATGACCTTGATATACTCGGGATTATCAAGGGCGGAGCCGATGATCATGAGGCGTGCGCGTGCCTTGATGGGCGTGCGGCCCTTTGCATCAGCAATGAACTCCTTGAGAGCCGCGATGTACTCGTCAACGGTCAGGTCGCAGTATGCAAGCATGGCTCTGAGAGCTTCCACACCGGAAACCTTGGCTTCCTTCCGGAGCACAAAGAGCTGAGCAATAAGATCGCGTACTTCGTTGGTCTTTGCGATCGCAGCCTTGAGGCCATCGTCGGTGACCTTCGTGCCGGAAAACTTGCCAAGCTTGTCGGCAAGATCCTGAAGCTCGGACTTGTAGTATCCGATTGTCATGTCGTTAGTGATACGGGGAGCGCCGATTTGATGGACAAATTGATTTTTGCCGTTCTTCTTGGAGATATGCTCCCAGTTGTCAAGAATACGGGTAGCCATCATGCAGCCGTCGGACTGTACCAAACCGTCAAGGTCATATGTACCGTTCATCAGATACTCAAGAATGCTTCTTGCGTAGCTGCAGCTGAAGCTGGACATCCATGCTTCAGCGTCGCTGCTGTCAACACAATTGGTGGCTCTCAGACGAACGGGCATAACATCAGCGGCTAAAAGGATTTCCGTGGGGACATGGCAGCAGACATAGCCGACTGCCTTCTTGCCGGATGCTTTCCAAGCTTTTGTGGATTCGCTTGAAATGTTGGTCTCGAATAATTTTTCGTAACTCATGTGTCTCCTCCTTTAATTTCTTAGGGAAATAATTTCAATCCCGCCGTGCCAGCCCTTTCTCCGTAGGCCGACCGTGAGATAAAAATTCGTAAACGACGCTTCTTACCAAGAGAAGCTGATCGCATCCGCGGCGCAGGCCTGTCTGCAGAGTTCTTTTTCGCCGTTGGCCTTACAGCTTGCGCAGCTCGTCAGCAAGGTGTTGCGGCCATCCTCCCTTATAAGCACTACCTCATCGTCAAAATCGTCAAGCTCAGTCGCAAAAAGCTTTTCGGGGCAGGATGAGATACAGCCTTTGTCCTTGCATTCCGCGCATTTTGAGGTGTCGATCTTGATGTAGTAGTGACCGGAACCATCTTCATAGCCGTAATTTGCTATCATGACATAAGCCTCCTTCCGACTTTTGCGGCATATCCGGATACTGCCGGCTACGCCGCCCGATACTCACTGGTTTTCCTTTGCCCGTTTCTTTTCAACAAGCTCCTTTGCGATGATTGCAGCGCCCAGTGCGCCGGCGATTTGAGTATCCATGGTGGGGGTAAGCGCCTTGATATTCATCAATTTTTCAATACGGCGCGTAACGCCGATGTTCTTTGCTATACCGCCGGTGATGGCAAAATCGGGCTCCATGCCGTTGCGCTCTAGCAGACGGACGACGCGAAGCGCCATAGCGTGGCAGTAAGCCGCAAGAACCTTTTCCTTTGTCCAGCCAGCGCGCATCAGCTTTGTGGCTTCGCTCTTTGCGAAGATGACACAGGTGGAGGAAACGGGAGCGGGCTCTTCGTCGATCTGGAAAGACATTTCGCCGATGTCTTCAACCCGTACCGCCAGAAGGTTTGCAATAACTTCCATGCCGCGGCCCGTTCCGGCTGCACACTTGTCATTCATCATGAAGGATGTAACAGTTCCCTTTTCGTCGCAATGGATGGCCTTGCAGTCCTGACCGCCCATATCGAGGATGGTGCGCACGGTGGGACCGTATATGTAGTTCGCGCCTCTCGCGTGGCAGGTGATCTCCGTGACCGTCTTGTTGGAGAACGGCACATTGACTCGTCCGTATCCGGTTCCGATTGTATAGGTTATATCTTCCAGTGTCAATCCTGTATCCTTCATTGCCCAGTTGATTGCGCCGATAGCGGAATCAGGGCTGTTGGAGCCGGTTCTCATGTTTGAATATGCATAGGGCACGCCGTCAGCCAGAATAACGGCCTGCGTGCTGGTCGAGCCGATATCAACTCCGGCAGTAATGAGACTTCCGTGCCAATCGGGAATGTCGGGATTCTTCCAGTTAGACTCGGTCCATCTCCAGTATTCAACTTTTTCTATTTCAGCCATAGTCTTATCCTCCGTTTACTGATTCTCGGCAGCAAAGATAGCCGCACCTATTGCGCTCATGAACTGGTTGTCTTCGGGAACGGTTATTTCTCTTCCGAAGACCTTGGACATGCAGCTGACGAGTCCTTTGTTGAATCCGGGGCCGCCAATCATCGTGAAGTGGTCGGTGAGACCGACTCTGCGTATCATTGAAGCGATGCGGTTAGCAATGCCCATATGTACGCCGTAAGCGATATCTTCTCTGCTCTCCTTGGCGTGGATCAGGGAAATAACCTCAGATTCTGCGAAAACAACGCATTGAGCATTGGTTGCCAGTTCCTTTGTATGACGGAGAGAAAAGTCTCCCATTTCTTCCGTTTTGATTTGAAGAGCACGAGCCATAGCTTCGATAAATGTTCCCGCACCGGATGCGCACTTATCGTTGACTTCGTACTTCATTACTGAGCCGTCGTCGTTCAGGCGGATTACACGGCAGCTGTCTGCGCCCATGTCGATAACTGTGTCGGATTCGGGAATAGCGAATCTTGCACCCCTCACTGCCGCGCCGACCTCATTGATATCCCCGTCGCCCCACTTGATAATATCGCGGCCGACACCTGTGATAATAACGCACTCGACGTCTTCCTTCTTTATCCCTGCGTCACTCAAAGCCATTTCATATGCTCTCTGAGCTGCCAGGTCTGCGTCGAACTCTGTGGGAAGCAGGGCCTTGCCGACGACCTTGCCGTCCTTCATGATGGCGGCCTTAGTGTTTTGGCTGCCACAATCGATTCCTGCGGTTATCATATATGTTCCTCCTTAATATGCTATGCCGTTGAATTTCGGTAACTTCTCTATCTACGGCACCCAATCCATACACTTAACATTGAGCAAAAAATGTGCCAATTCCCTATTATTCAACAAATTAGTATCCTTCACACAAAAATTTAAACTTTTTTTGTCAATCTTGATTAAGTAACTGCCTTTTTTCGCCGAACTGAAGCCATTAAATTTCAAATAGGGGTATGCAAATTCCCGTTATTTAGAAAAACGGAACCACAGTTGTTTCATATATGTAGCGATTGTGTTTCATTTTTGTTTTGACGTTGACCATTTCTGCCTTTTCGAAATCAAAAACTGGTAGAAATTCGTTTCCGACTAAAAAAACAGCTTCTGATGTAATAATTATGGCAAATCACTAAAAAGTACCAATCCGGTTTGCTGCTGATTCCGGTGCGTGCAAAGTATAAAAGTATGGCTTTCACGCAATGAATATAGCAGCAATCAGCAGGCCAATTTACGCTCTTATTATATTTTGATAAGTTAATCACAAAAAATTGTCCGATATTTTAGATCTAATGCCGAATATTTTAAAATCAAAAAATCGCATATAAACTCTCTTACCTGTTTCGACAGTTCGTTTTGCTTCAATATTTGTTTCAAATTGTTCCACAATCAAAAAGAAAGAGCGGAGACAATAGACTTGCCTCCGCTC
>JAJUHD010000053.1 GCA_029268085.1 Bacillota bacterium
TGAGGCCATAAGACGCGGACTTTGTGAAACTGAGTGGCCCGCAAGGTTTGAGATCGTTTCGGAAAAGCCCTTTTTCATTGTTGACGGCGGGCACAATCCCCAATGTGCCGAGACCGTCCGGGACAATCTCCTGAAGTATTTCCCCGACACGAAACGGGTCATTTTATTCGGCGTGCTCGCAGACAAGGACTATATGGGTCAGGCGGAGCTTCTCAACGCCGCGGCGAACGCTTTCGTGACGATTACGCCGAAAAGCTCCCGCGCGCTTGGGGCAGCAGAGCTTGCCGAGAAGCTCAAAATCTTCGGAAAGCCAGTAACGGCCTGCAAAAGCATCGAAAGCGGCATAAAACAAGCTATCGGGCTTGCAGGAGAAGGCGGAACCGTCTGTTCCGTCGGCTCGCTTTATACCGCAGGACTCGTAAGGGCCTATTTCGGTAAATAATCCCGCATATCTCATCAAAGAAGGTGATTACCGGCGCTTCATAACTGAAAACAATGGTCAGAGTAGGACTTGGCGCGTTAAGTGCAGGCGGATGGGAGTTGCCGTCCTGACGAAAGGGCTTTTTGCTCTGCGGTGCCTTGTCCGCATCCGCTGCCACACCGGAGCGCCGCTCCTTTTTGTGGCATAACACGAAAGGAAGTATCACAAATGAAAAAATTCAATCTTATCACGCTCACCCGCGTGGCCGTCCTCATTGCGCTCGAAATCATTCTGAATCGTTTCTTATCTTATAGCGAGCCTAACCTGAAAATTGGGATTTCTTTTGTTCCTATAGCTCTTTGCGGAATTATGTTCGGTCCTTATTGGGCTGGCGCGGCGGCAGGAATAGCCGACGTTCTTGGAACCTTTCTTTCCCCCTTCGGAGGTATTTATCCTCCCATAACGCTTACGGCGATATTGACAGGCATATCTTTCGGGTTGTTTCTTCATCGAAAAAACGTTAAGTTCTTTCCCAACATCGTGCTTTGCACCTTGGTTAATACCGTCGGGCTGAGTCTTTTTCTTCAAACCTACTGGCTAAGCTTGCTTAGGCATATACCGTATTTTACATTAATGGGATTGCGCGCTCTGCAGTGCGGCATACTCATAGTGCTCTATCTCATACTGATACCGCTTTTGATGAAGCTGGCCCCGAAGCTGGAGCATATCAGGTAGCATAAAAAACTTTCATTTCCGCGCGGAAAGGAGCATCACATGCGGATAATGGCAATAGACTATGGCGACGCCCGCATCGGGCTTGCCGTTTCTGACGAAACAGCGACTTTGTGCGGTGAAGCATGGACGCTCTGCGAACGGAATATGAACAGAGCTGCGGACACGATTGTTAAAGAGGCTTCTTCCCGTAATGTAGGGCAAATCGTGCTGGGTTATCCGAAAAACATGGATGGGACGCTCGGTGCAAGAGCCGAAAAAAGCGAGGAATTCAAAATAGCCCTCGAGGCACGCTGCGATATTCCTGTTACGCTTTGGGACGAGCGCCGCACCACGATCGCCGCCCATGAAATTCTCCACGCGAACGGCAAAAGAATGAAAAAGCATCGCGAAAGCGTGGACGCCGTCGCAGCTTCGCTTATACTGGAGGGTTATTTGGGCGCTTCGAAATAAAATTGAAACATTTTTATTAACCCCCTCGTCTAAAGGTCACTCAAGCGACAAATAAGCCATTGAGCGGCACCGCTCAATTATCAGAACGGAGGAGCGACAATGAAAACGAAAAAGAAATTCTTAGCCCTTGCCCTCGCCTTGATATTGATCCTCGCGCTTGCCGCCTGCGGCGCTTCGAAATCAGCTCCGACAGCGGAACAATCGGTTGCCAATGATTCAATAGCCGAGGCTCCAGAGGCCGCAAGCGGTACGTCATTCTCTGCCCCAGAGAGTCAGAAAGCCGTCGAAACCGATACTGCCGGCACTACGGCCGGCGAAAGCGTGACCGAACTTCCGACGTCCGATAAAATCATCTACACCGGTTACGCGGACCTCGAAACTCTTGATTTCGACAAATCCATTGCGGATCTTCAGCAGATGATAAATAACTGCGGCGGATTCATCCAGAGTTCCAATGTGACCGGCGGCGATTTGAATTCCATATACGGTGGCAAAACAGTCTACCGTACCGCGAGCTACACCATACGTATCCCTGTGGCTCAGTTCAAATCAGTGACAGATGGCCTCAAAAACCTCGGAAACGTAGTCAGCAGCAGCACGAACGCCGAAAACATCACAATGATGTACACGGATACCGAATCGAGGCTTAACGCCTACCGTACTCAGGAAGCAAGACTTCTTGAGCTGCTCGCTAAAGCCTCCAGCGTCGAAGATATGATCTCAATCGAAAATTCTCTTTCCGACGTACGGTATCAGATTGAAAGCCTGACCTCCCAGCTCAAGAACTGGGACTCCCAGGTCAGCTATTCGACCCTGACTATCTCAATACGCGAGGTCGCACTCTATTCAAAGGATAATTCCTCTACAATCAGTTACGGAGAGCAAATCAGACAGACCTTCGTCCATTCTCTTTACGGGCTTGGACGCTTCTTCAAGGGCTTATTGAAGTTCCTCGTTGCAATCTTCCCCGCTATGGTTGTGATTGCTGTCATCGCGGTTCCCACAGTTCTGATTGTGAAAAAGGCTAACAAAAAGAGAAAAGCAAAGATGCCTCCGATGCAGGATTCCAACGGCAGCGGCGACGGCAGACCGCCTTTCCAGCAATAATTTTCATATAAAAAACCGAAGGCTGAAAAGTCTTCGGTTTTTTTATATATTATTTTGTCTTATTCCCGAAACCGTCTTCAGCAGATTCATCAATACGCACCGTCCCGTCAACGATGCTGAGCCTTCCCTCGCAGAAGAGCCCGACGGCCTTCGGCAGTATCACGTTCTCCGCCTCCCCAAGGATGCGTCTCTGAAGCTCGGCGGGTGATTCCCCCTCGCGCACAGCGATCGCTTTTTGCAGGATTATCGGTCCGGAGTTAGGCTTTTCGGTCGCAAAATATGCCGTTGCCCCGGTGATCTTGACGCCCGCCTTAAGCTGCGCTTCCTGAATAGCAAGCCCCGAAAGCCCCTCGCCCGTAAAGGCCGGCATGAGAGATGGATATGTATCGATTATTCTGCCGCCGTAATGCTTGAAAACCGGCTGAGTCAGTTCGCATTCGAACCCAGCAAGCACGACGAGCTCGATGTCCAGATCGCGCAGCTTGTCCAGCACCGCAAAGCCGAAAACCGTCTGGCTTGGAAAAAGCTCCCTGTCCACAACATAACTCGGTATGCCGGCTGCCTCCGCGCGCTTAAGCGCGTATGCGCCCGAATTCGAAGAGATTACCGCCGAAAGTTCGCACAGGGGCAGCTCCCCGAGCATGGACGAGTCGATCAGCGATTGGAGACTCAGCCCGCCGCCCGACACTAAAACAGCGGTTCTGACCTTTTTTTCAGTCTTTTTTGATACGGATTGTTTAAAATCTGTTGATTTTGTTTGATTCTGCTTCAACGGTTCTCCCCCAAAAGCTTTCTTGCCCAGAAACTGTTCAGGGCCTCGGCTGAGATGAGTCTTTCAAGGCTTCTCTTCCGTTCCTCCCTGTCCTCATACTGGGCAGCTGCGCTTATTATCATAACAATAAGCTTCTCGGACGAAAGCTCCTCAAACTGCAGGCAGTTTTCGTTGCCGACACTGTCCAGAAAAGCGGTCACCTTCGGATCATATGATACCCCCACGATCGGAACGCCTTGTGACGCCGCGAATATCAGCCCGTGCAGGCGCATTGAAACGACAGTTTTCATTCGCGAAAGAAAGCCGATAGTCAAAGCCGAATCCATTGGCTCGCTGATAACCGCGGTTTCCGTTCTCATAAGGCGGCGGACCGTTTCGGTGGCAGCCCCGTCCTCCATGCGGTTTATCAAAAGGAACACAGGAGTGAGACCCATCTTTTCGGCAACAAAATCTGCTGTATCGGCAAAAGCCTGCGCTTTCTCTTCAAATCCCTTCCAGCTGCGAACGGAGAAACAGACATATTTCCCATTTGGGTCAAGCCCGTATTTAGCAAATACCTCATCAACTTTGTCCTCCGAAGACGCGGGCAGCGATAAAGCAGGGTCTGAGCTGACGATCAGCTCCGGTCCTCTTACTTCCAGACGTTCGAGCTCCGAGAGGCTGTGCTTTTCCCTCAGTGTAATTATATCCACATCGTTGTTGAGAATTCGCCGGATGAGCTTTTCGTCGCGGTTATCGACAATGGGGCCGATGCCGCAGCCATACATCATGACGGCGTTTCCAAGCCTTTTGGCTACAGAAATCGTATAGAGGTAATACCAGAGGCTCCTTCGGCTCGTCACGTTCTGAATAAGACTTCCGCCGCCGCTCAGATAAAGCTTTGTGCCGCTCATGGCGCGGTGGAAAGCCGGAATGTCGAACATATGCACGGAGTCGACCGAATATTTCAAGCGGGTCTCTTTCGGTTTGCGCGAAAGCGCCGTAATTGGCATAAACGGGTCGATTTGCCGCATCTCGCCCACTATAGCTTCAAGTATCGCGTCGTCGCCCGCGTTGCCCATACCGTAGGCTCCGCAGATTATAACGCCGTTGCGCCCGCCGTTTTTCCTGATGCTTTCACGTTTGAGAACTTCTCTATATATTTCAAGCTGCCGCTGCGCCGTCGCCTCAACGGAAAACTCCCTTTCCGCTTTCTTATAGAGCGCATCGCCGAGTCTTCTGCGAAGTTCCGGATTTTCGGCAAGCTCCGCAAGCCTTTTCCCAAGGGTCACATAGTCGCCCTCCGTGAAAAGAAAGCCTGTCTCGCCGTCACATATGAGCTTCGGTATCCCGCCTACACGCGTTGAAACCGTCGCAAGCCGCGCTCTCGCGCCCTCCGTAATCGCATATGGGAAAGTCTCGGACAGAGATGTCAGCGTATTTATATCTATCGCCGCGAAAAAACTATTTATGTCATTTATCCAGCCGGGAAAACAGACCTTTCCCGCAACACCGAGATCAAGAGCGAGGGTTTTAAGGTTTTCAAGCTCAGCCCCATCTCCCGCTACCACAAGCCGAAGCTGCGGACATATTTTTTCCGCCTCGGCAAAGCCTCTGATCAGCGTTGCGACGTCCTTGACAGGGTCAAGGCGCGCCGCGATGCCGGCAACGACGCTGTCTTCCGACACATCGAGCCCGAAACTGCGGAGATAAGCGAGACGATCGTCATTTTTCGGCTCAACCGAGAAATCGACGCCGTTATATATCGTAAATATTATGTTAGGATTAAAGCCGCGTCCGATAAGCAGATCCTTCATGGAATCCGAAACGCCGACGAGATAATCCGCTCTGCGCAGGGCATAGCTGTTCAATGTTCCATATACCGCAGCAGCCGCGGGCCTGCCGAGATAATCTAGCCTCGGGTCGCTGTGGACGGTCGTAACGATCGGCAGTCCGCAGCGGCGTTTCAGAATACTTGCGATAAAATTGCCTCTGGCCCCGTGCGAATGAATAATATCGTACCCGCCATCCCTTATCATGGTGCGGAGCCGTTTTATCACAGAGGGCAGGCTCCCCTCCATGACAATCGTCGGTATTCCGAGTTTTCCGGCTTCATCGGCAAAGTCGCCCTGCATGAAGCACACAAGCGTAACGTCAATGTTCCGGCAGATTCCCGATAGCAGGGAATGGATATGGGTTTTGGCTCCGCCGGTATCGCCGCCGCTTATTAGATGAATGACTTTCACTCTGACCTCCAAACGCACCCTGCCCCGCGATGAACCTTCACCGTACGGGCAGCCCGCCTTCTGCCTTTGCGGCATGCCATAGTGCGGAATATCATATTTTCCGGAGAAACGGAAGTTAAAAAGGGCTTTTTGCTCACTTGTTAAAAAACGATATCTGTTATAAAATATCAGAATATATAATTAAAAAGCATTGTTGACCGAGTTGTTTCAAATCGCGGTACGTACTATTTTATATCACACTGACTTTAAGCGGTCAACCTGTGGAGGTCATTATGACAAAAATCTATCTGATTCGGCATGCTGAGGCTGAAGGCAACCTTTACCGACGCATACATGGACATTACAACGGCGATATAACACCCAAGGGCTACAAGCAGATCGAACTTCTGGCCGAGCGTTTTCGCGACGTGCCGATTGACGCGCTCTACGCGAGCGACCTTCAGCGCACGCAGAAAACGGCCCGTTCGATTTTGAAATACCATGAGCTTCCCATAAACATCGATTCCAGACTCAAGGAAGTCGATATGGGCGTCTGGGAGGATCAGCCTTGGGGCAATGTGAGCTATGACGATCCAGAACAAATGTTCTTTTTCGCCAACGACCCCGCGAAATGGAGCATTGAGGGCGGAGAGCGCTTCGAGCATCTGAAAAACCGCCTTACGGGCGTTATAAGCGAGCTTGCCGAAAAACATGAGGGGCAGGCCATTGCCTGCTTCAGCCACGGTATGGCTATACGCTCGTTTCTGAGCGGGATCATGGGCGTGCCGTCTGAAAATATACACGAGATACTCCATGGAGACAATACCTGCGTTGCCTCCTTAACGTATTCCGGCGGCAAGCTCGGCATCGAATATTACAATGATAACAGCCACCTTCCACATGAACTCAGCACTTTCGCGGGTCAGGTCTGGTGGAAGCAAAAGGACAAGGTCGATTTTTCAAATCTCCGTATCCTTCCTATGGATATAAGCAAGGACGCTAAAATTTATGCTGATAGCTACCGCGACAGCTGGAAGACAGCGCATGGTACGCTGCGAGGCTTTTCGGAGGAACCGTATCTGCGAGGCGCGGAGAAGGTTTCGAAGAAAAATCCCCGCGCATTGATGAAAGCATATTTCGGCGAAGAGTTTGCGGGGATAATAGAACTGGATCCCGACCGGATGGAGGACAACGGCGCGGGCTGGATCAGCTTTCTCTATCTGACGCCGGACTTCCGCGGGCATAATATGGGTGTCCAGCTTATCGGCCACGCCGTCTCGGTCTACCGCAAGCTCGGTAGGCAGTCTCTGCGCCTGCATGTTTCGGAGGACAACAAAAGCGCTCTGGCATTTTACGAAAAATTCGGCTTCAGGCACATTGGTACCGAATCCGGAAGTCTCTGCCCCCTGAAGCTCATGGAAATGAAGCTCTGATTTTTTTGAAAGGCACGCCCATGGAAATTACGGATTTTTTGCCGGTCTCAAAAGAGGATATGGTTTCCCGCGGGTGGTACAGCTACGATTTCCTCGTCGTCACGGGGGACGCTTACGTCGATCACCCGAGCTTCGGACCGGTCGTCATAGCGCGTGTTCTGGAGGCTATGGGCTTCAAGGTCGCGATACTCGCTCAGCCGAAATGGTCCGACGCTTCGGCTTTTGAGGCTATGGGAAAACCCAGATACGGCGTTTTTATCGGCGCGGGCAACCTTGACAGCATGGTCGCGCACTATACCGCGGCAAAAAAACCAAGGAGCGAAGATTTCTATTCCCCCGGCAAAAAGGCGGGACTGCGCCCCGACCGCGCGACGATAGTATACGCCAACCGCGCAAGGGAAGCTTTCGGCGGGGATATGCCGATCATTATCGGCGGACTCGAAGCCTCGTTGCGCCGCTTCTCGCATTATGACTACTGGGATGATAAGGTGCGCCGCGGCATACTTTTCGATTCAAAAGCCGACCTGCTTGTCTACGGCATGGGCGAATACGCCACGCGCGAGATCGCAAAGCGCCTGAAGCGCAAAGTCAAGCCCTTTGAAATTACCGATGTGCGCGGAACTGCCTTCATCGCGGCTGATGAAAGTGCCTGCGTATTTGAGAGGCTCACGCTTCCGTCATTTGAGGAGACCGCTTCAGACTTAAGAGCCTACGCTTACGCGACGCGCATTGAGTATGAGGAGCACGACCCGGTGCGCGGAAAGGCGCTCTGCCAGCCCTGTCAAGGACGCATGCTGATAGTCAATCCCCCCGCTATGCCGCTTACGGCCGAGGAACTGGACACGGTCGCGGAGCTGCCCTATACCCGCGAAGCGCACCCGATGTACGAGAAAGACGGCGGCGTCCCCGCAATTGAGGAGGTCCGTTTCTCCGTTATACACAACAGGGGCTGCTTCGGAGCCTGCAATTTCTGCGCTCTTGCCTTCCATCAGGGCCGAATGGTGACCTCCCGAAGCCACAAGTCGGTTATCCGCGAGGTCGAGGCCATGACGCGCCACCCTCTCTGGAAGGGCTACGTTTCTGACATCGGCGGCCCTACGGCAAACTTCCGCCGCCCCTCATGCAAGCTTCAGGCGGAGCACGGCATGTGCGCAAAAAAGCGTTGTCTAGCCCCAACGCCCTGTAAAAACCTTGATGCCGACCATTCTGATTATCTCGAGCTTCTGCGGAAGCTCCGCGAAATTCCGGGAGTCAAAAAAGTATTTGTCCGAAGCGGCATACGCTTTGACTATATGCTTGAGGAGAAAGACGACAGGTTCTTCTCCGAGCTCGTGAAGCACCATGTCAGCGGCCAGCTCAAGGTCGCGCCGGAGCACTGTGTCGATACTGTTCTCGACTATATGGGCAAGCCTCATATCGAGGTCTATGAGAAGTTCATGGAAAAATACGCCCGCCTCAACCAGCGCTTCGACAAGGAACAGTACGTCGTGCCCTATCTCATGTCCTCGCACCCGGGCAGTACGCTTTCTGACGCAATCAGGCTTGCAGAATACCTCCAGTCACGCGGTCGCCAGCCTGAACAGGTACAGGATTTTTATCCCACTCCCGGAACAATATCCACCTGTATGTACTACACAGGGCTCGATCCGCGTACCATGAAGCCTGTCTACGTTGCAAAAACTCCGCGCGAAAAGGAACTCCAGCGCGCGCTTCTCCAGTGGAAGCGGCCCGAGAAGCGCCGTCTCGTAATCGAAGCGCTTAGGGAAGCCGGCCGTGAAGATCTTATCGGGTTCGGCAAAAACTGTCTTGTCCGCCCCGACGGCCCGCAGCGCCCTCCCAAAGCGAATGTGAAAGCCGACAAGCCCGGGGCTGACGGCAGAAAAGGCAAAAATGCCCCTGTGCCTCCCGCATCCGTCAAGGTCACAGGCAGGGCTAAGGGCATGGGCGGAAAGACTGCAAAACCCAGCTTGAGCACCAGAGGACTGCCCAAAGAAAACGCAAAAAAGGCTAAGTCAGGCGGCACTCCAAAGAAAAGGGGAAAGTAAGCATGGCATCCGTTGAAATTATACATCGTCAGCCTATTCATCTGCTCTGGTACTGGCTTGCGTTCATCAATATTATCGCCTTTATCGCCATGTCCGTGGATAAATACAGAGCGCGGAACCACAAATGGAGAATTCCCGAAAAAACTCTGTTTCTCTTTGCTGTTTTAGGCGGAAGTCTAGGCGGCATCTGCGGGATGTACGCCTTTCGTCATAAAACTCTGCACAAAAAATTCACTGTCGGATTTCCCGCGATTCTGTTTTTTCAGATCGCTATCGGTATATTGTTATATCGCTACATATAATAAAAAGGCGGCGGGACGCAAAGGCGGCCCGCCAAAACAGGGTTGTGGGATAAAGATATGAGCCCGGCACGCTGTTACGCATGCCATTGGATAAGCTGTAATGTGAGAATACCCTATTTTTTTGCTCTTGTAAATAGCAAACGGGCACTACTTTTGTCGAATGGAAATTTTTTGTTCTTTTCGCGAAAGCTGGGGGCCATATGTTAAAACCATCTTAAAGGAGCCTGATCCTCTATGCGCGAAATAAGCTGCAAACAGATAACCGAGACTATCGCAGAGCTTTGCATAAAGGCAAACACTATCCTGCCCGAGGACATCAGGATGCTCATTGACTGTGCCGAAAAGACTGAAAAATCCCCTGCGGGAAAGGCTGTTCTGAGTGATCTCCGCGAAAACTATATCCTTGCCGAAAAAGAACATCTCCCAATCTGTCAGGACACTGGGATGGCGGTCGTCTTTGCGGAGGTCGGACAGGATGCTCACATCACGGGCGGTTCTTTTGAAGATGCGATAAACGAGGGTGTTCGTCAGGGTTACGTCGGCGGTTTTCTGCGCAAGTCAGTCGTAAAGGATCCGCTCCGCCGCGAGAACACAGGCGATAACACGCCCGCCGTTATACATACCCGCATCGTATCCGGCGACAAGCTGAAGCTGACGTTCGCGCCGAAGGGCTTTGGTAGCGAGAATATGAGCAAAGCAAAAATGTTCCTGCCATCCTGCTCGAGCGACGAGATAATCGATTTTATCGTGCAGACAGTTGAAGATGCCGGTTCGAACCCGTGCCCTCCCGTAATTCTGGGTGTTGGGCTGGGCGGCACTCTCGAAACTGCGGCGCTTTTGGCAAAAAAAGCTTTGACCCGCGCGGCGGATATGAGAAACCCGGATCCGTTCTATGCGGAGCTTGAGAAAAAGGCGCTCCGCCGCATAAACGCTCTGGGTCTTGGTCCTCAGGGCTTCGGCGGTACAACGACTGCGCTCGCCGTTAATATAGATGCCTATCCGACACACATCGCGGGGCTTCCCTGCGTTGTAAATGTCGGCTGCCATGTGACAAGGCACGCGGAAGCAATTCTTTAAAGCCGTACTAAAAATCGAAAATGAATAATTTGATATTACGCGGTTATCATATCACCGAAGCTATTTAAAGGAGCGCAGGTAACATGATAATAGATAAAATCGCCCTTATTCTCGCAATAATCGGCGGACTCAACTGGGGCTTGGTAGGTCTTTTCCGTTTCGATCTTGTTGCCTACCTTTTCGGAGGACAGACGGCGACTCTCAGCCGCGTAATTTACACTCTGGTAGGGCTTGCCGCCATCTGGTGTATTTCCCTTCTGTTTCGTGACCGACGAGGCGAAGCCGACGAGGATTGATCCGGCCGAAGGGCGGAAAACGCGCTGTGTCCTGCATACGGACGCAGCGCGTTTTTGCGTACCGGATACACTTTCCGTCAATTTTTGCACAACATGTGGTGTAGTATTTAATTGTAAATACCATATGTTCAGATTTGACCGTGTTTTTGCAAAGGAGACGGTATAATGCAGGCATTGAAGAAAAATCCGCGTACCCTGCGGAACAGCATAAGCTACCTGTCAGTCGATGAGATATACCCAAGTCCGGTTCAGCCCCGAAAGCGCTTTTCGCAGGAATCACTGAAGGAACTGTCCGAAAGCATTTCTCAGTATGGAGTCCTGAATCCTCTCACCGTCCGCAGGCGAAACGGCAAATACGAGCTCATAGCGGGCGAACGCAGGCTGCGGGCTTCCTGCCTTGCCGGGCTGAAAGAGGTTCCGTGCATCGTCATTGATGCAAACATGGAGGAGGCGAGCGTACTTGCGCTTGTTGAAAACATCCAGCGCCGAGACCTTAATTTTGTCGAGGAAGCGGAGGGCATCTCGCAGCTAATCAGGATTTTCGGAATGAGTCAGGAGGAGGCCGCACGCAGACTCGGCAAATCGCAGCCATCAATTGCAAACAAGCTTCGCCTTCTGCGGCTGCCGCCCGATGTGCTTGATACTCTGCGCGACGAAGAACTGACGGAACGCCACGGCAGAGCTCTTCTGCGCCTTCAGAACGAAGAGGCTCAGCGGCTGGCAGTCCGTCATATGGCGGAGCAGCATATGAACGTAGCCGTCGCCGAGGAATACATAGAAGACTTGCTGAAAGCTCCCGAGCATCTGCAGGAAAAGGAGCGCAAAGCGGGCAGAAAAACGCTTTTCGTGCTCAAAGACGTGCGTATTTTCCTCAACACTCTTTCGCACGGACTGGAGGTGATGCGGCAAGGCGGCATCGATGCCGGAATGGAAAAGCACGAGACCGATACCGAGCTTGTCCTAACGATCAGCATCCCGAAGCAGAAATAATCTGAGGAAGGAAAAGTACCGCGCAGGAGTTGTTGACCTCCTGCGCGGTATCTCTTGATAATTGTTTTGTATTGTTGCGGCCTTATTACTCACTTTGTCTTTTTTGCAATAAATACATACATGATTGACAAAATCGTTAAATGCCTCCTTGGAAATATCAATGTTTTTATATAAATGTACGATATTGTGTATTTTGTTATAATACTGTAAACTACTAATGTGAACGGAAAATAGCCAAATGTCTTTTTCCGTCTTTTATTTTTAAGGGGTGAACGCTGTGCGACTTCTGGAGGAGAGAATTGTCCGCGACGGTAAGGTGAGGGACGGCAACGTCCTGAAAGTCGACTGTTTTTTGAATCACCAGATGGATATTCAGTTCTTCGGGGAAATGGCTAAGGAGTTTTACAGTCTTTTTCAAGATGACAACATAAGCAAAATATTGACTATTGAGGCTTCCGGGATAGGTATAGCCTGCATTACTGCGCAGGTTTTTAACTGTCCCGTTATTTTTGCAAAAAAAAGCAAAACCAAAAACATCGCCGGCGACGTCTATACCGCAAAGGTCGAGAGCTTCACTCATGGGGGAACTTACGATATCATTGTTTCCAAAGAATTCCTCAAGCCCTCGGACCGCGTCCTGATAATCGATGATTTTCTGGCCAACGGTTCGGCGCTTTCCGGACTTTCCTCTCTTGTGAAAGATGCGGGCGCAACTCTTGTCGGAGCCGGCATAGCCATAGAAAAAGCCTTCCAGCACGGAGGAGATGTTCTGCGCGAGCAGGGTCTTCGCATCGAATCACTGGCGAGAATAAAGTCCATGGAAAACGGAAAAATCGAATTCTGCTGAAAACCTTTAGCTTTCCATATGCGCATAGTTTGCGAAAGCAAATTAAAAATAACGAAAAACTGGAGGAACGAAAATGAAAAAAGTCATGGCACTGCTGCTGGCGCTGACCCTGGTATTTGCACTTGCCGCCTGCGGCACGAAGACCCCCGCAGCATCCGCGAGCCCCGAA
>JAJUHD010000054.1 GCA_029268085.1 Bacillota bacterium
ATAGTCGGATATCTGTATAATGTCACTGTTAAACGCGTTCTGCGCATTATCCTTATACGCTGAAACCGAGAGGTACTCCTTTTTAAATATTCCGGAACAGCCGGCGAGCGAGACCAGCAGGGAAACGAAAAGCAGCGACGCGATCATTCTTTTTTTCATATTCCCTGTCCTCCCTTACGTTTGATTTTAAAAATGCCGCCTCACTTGTCGATCGTGATGTCACCGAAGCCCTCGCCGAAAACATCGCGCGTGTCGGTAACGATGACGAAAGCTCTCTTGTCTATATTCTTTACGATCTTCTTGATCTCGACGATCTGCTGCCTTTTAACGACGCAGAGTAATATCTGCTTGTCCTGGCCAGAATACGCGCCTTTGCCCTGAAGAACCGTCACGCCGCGGTTGAGCTTTTCCACAATAGCTGCCTTGATATCGTCGCTGTATTCGGAGATTATATGGCACAGCTTCGACTGCGACGATCCGTATAGCACAAGGTCAATTACTCTCGCCGCGATATAGACGGCGATGACCGTATACATCGCCTTGTCGAATTTCCGGAACATGACAGCGTAGGCCGCGATTATCACACCGTCCAGCACAAGTATCATCGTTCCGAAGTTTACATAGGGATATCTTTCACGAATGAGCTTTGCCACTATGTCTGTCCCGCCGGTGGTAGCGCCCGTCGAGTAAACGATGCCGAGACCAAGACCCGTTATTATTCCGCCATAGACGGAAGCAAGGAACGGTTCCGTTGTGATATTGAAATTGACCAGTGAAAGAAGGTCGATGAAAAGTGAACTCGCAAAGGTTCCGAGAAGCGAGCCGGCTACGAACCTCCATCCGTAGTTTTTAAACGCTATTATAAACAACGGCAGGTTCATGATGAACATCATCGTACCGGTAGGCCATCTGGTAATATAATTAATCATCATTGCAATACCCGTGACGCCGCCCGAAAGAAGTGCCGCGGGGTGATAGAACCACTGGATGCCGAGCGCGAATACCGCGGAACCAAGCAGTATTTTAAGCACTCGAAACGCCGTTTGAAGGACCGCGCCGGATTTTCGATTCAAATGGAAAGCACCTCTATCCAAAAGCCATTATTCAATAAGACTCATTTGTTTTTCTTCTCTGTCCTCTTCGCGCAGGATAGCGCCCGCGACGGGGATGCTCCTAGCCCTGTAGCGCGCGGTGTTTTTTATTGGGCTCTGTTCCACAAACATTACCCTTTCAACTTTGAACTTCGGCTTCAGGTTCATGAGCGAAACGCCGATCGTTGTACGGGATGTCTTTGGCGCGAGCAGGGCTGTTGAAAAGACCATTGCGCGGCCTTCAGTCGAGAACACCGCCACTTCCCTGTCCTCGGCGAGCGGCAGGATGGCTACGACGGGGCTCTTGTCGGAATAAGCCCCTGTGAGACGCTTTCTGTTCGCTTTTGTTGCATACGCCGAAAGCTCAAGCCGTGCAACCTTGCCGTTTGCGAAGAAAAGCAGGATATGTGAGCTGTAATCGCCCGGGTTTATCATGCAGATGACGTTTTCTCCCTCGTCCATCTCCAGATGCGTCGGCAGGTAAACGCCGAGAACAGAGGCCTTGGAATCCTCAAAGTCGGAAACACGTGCCTTGTATACCTGCTGTTTATCGGTAAATATGAGCAGCTCGTCGCGGTTTGAAGCCTCGAATTCCTGGAACGGCCCGTCATTTTCCTTATACTTCTGCTCTCCGCCCATACGAAGGGATAAGGGCGTTATCTTCTTGAAATAGCCCTCCCGCGAGAGGAAAAGCGTAACCGGATAGTCCTCAATCTCAACCGCTGTGTCAGGTTCCTCCACCTCGTCGGAATAAACGATCGCGGTCCTGCGGGGCGAAGGGTACTTTTTCATTACTTCCTGCAGCTCGTCAATGATTATCTTTTTAACTCTGCGCGGAGAATTAAGGATATCCTCAAGATCCGCGATGTCTTTCTCGAGCTGTTCAGTCTCCTCGACGCGCTTTAGGATGTATTCCTTGTTGATGTTGCGGAGCTTTATCTCCGCGACGAATTCCGCCTGTATGCGGTCGATCCCGAAGCCGATCATGAGGTTCGGAACAACTTCCGCCTCAAGCTCAGTGTTGCGGATGATCGCAATGGCCTTATCGATATCGAGAAGTATCTTCTTGAGGCCGTTCAGCAGATGCAGCTTGTCCCTCTTTTTCGCAAGGTCGAAATATACCCTGCGGCGGACAGACTCTGTCCTCCACGCCGTCCATTCGCCGAGTATCTCGCGGATACCCATCACGCGCGGATTGCCTGCTATCAGAATATTGAAGTTGCAGGAAAAGCTGTCGCAGAGGGGCGTAAGCTTCATGAGCTTCTGCATGAGCTTGTCCGGGTCCGTGCCGCGCTTGAGGTCGACGGCGAGCTTCAGCCCACCGAGGTCTGTCTCGTCGCGCATATCGTTGATCTCTTTGATTTTACCCGCTTTGACAAGCTCCGCGACCTTGTCCATTATTGCTTCGACAGTCGTTGAATAGGGTATCTCATATATCTCAATGATGTTTTCGGCTTTCAGATAACGCCACTTTGCGCGCACGCGGAAGCTGCCGCGACCCGTATTATAAATCTCCTCCATCTCGGATCTGTCATAGATAAGCTCTCCGCCTGTCGGAAAGTCCGGCGCAGTAAGCGTCTGCATCAGGTCGCAGTTGGGATCCTTTATGTAGTTTATGGTCGTTTCGCAGACTTCATTCAGGTTAAAGCCACAGATCTGGCTTGCCATGCCAACGGCGATGCCCGTGTTCGCGGAAACGAGCACGTTAGGAAAAGATGTCGGAAGGAGCGTCGGCTCCTTCATGCTGCCGTCATAATTGTCAATAAAGTCAACGGTATCCTTGTCGATATCCCGGAAAATCTCGGCGCAGATTTCAGAAAGCTTAGCCTCTGTATAGCGGGAGGCGGCATAAGCCATGTCGCGTGAAAACACCTTGCCGAAATTACCCTTGCTGTCAACAAAGGGAGTCAGAAGTGCCTCATAGCCCTTGGAAAGACGCACCATCGTCTCATATATCGCGGCGTCGCCGTGCGGGTTCAGGCGCATAGTCTGGCCGACGATGTTCGCACTTTTCGTGCGCGCGCCCGTAAGCAGGTTCATTTTATACATCGTATAGAGAAGCTTGCGGTGAGAGGGCTTGAAGCCGTCGATCTCAGGTATGGCGCGCGAAACGATGACGCTCATCGCATAGGGCATATAGTTGACCTCTAAGGTCTCTGTGATGGGCTGTTCGAGCACCTCCGCGCGGAGCCCCTCAACGTTGGGGTTTCCGGCAGGTCTTGCATTGTCGGGCTGTTTCTTCTTTGCCATTTATATACCTCTCATTACGAAATATCTGCAAGGTCCAGATATTTATAGCCGTTCTCGGCGATATAGCTTTTGCGTCCGGCGAGATTGTCGCCAAGCAGAAGGTCGAACTGCTCGGAGGTGCGTTCGGCATCCTCGGGCATGACGCGAATCAGCCTGCGCGTTTCCGGGTTCATCGTAGTAAGCCACATCATCTCGGGGTCGTTCTCACCAAGTCCCTTTGAGCGGTTGATCGTACATTTTTTCCCCCCGAGCTTTTCAACAATTTCGGTCTTTTCACGGTCCGAATATGCAAAATAGGTTTTGTCCTTTGTCTCGATTTCATACAGCGGCGACTCCGCGATATAGACGTACCCTTCCTTTATTAACGTCGGCATGAGCCTGTAAATCATGGTAAGTATCAGCGTGCGTATCTGGAAACCGTCGACGTCGGCATCGGTGCAGATTATGATCTTGTTCCAGCGCAGGCTGTCAGGGTCGAAGGTGGAGAGCTCCTTGCCGCGCCCCTTTTCGACCTCGACTCCGCAGCCGAGTACTTTGACAAGATCGGTTATGATCTCGCTTTTGAATATTTTCGCGTAATCCGCCTTCAGGCAGTTAAGTATCTTGCCGCGCACGGGCATGATGCCCTGAAACTCCGCGTCGCGGGAGAGCTTGCAGGCGCCGAGTGCCGAATCGCCCTCGACGATATACAGCTCGCGTTTGTCCACGTCCTTCGAGCGGCAGTCCACAAATTTCTGAACCCGGTTTGATATATCAAGCGAGCCGGATAGCTTCTTCTTTATGTTAAGCCGAGCTTTTTCCGCCTGCTCGCGGCTGCGCTTATTGATAAGCACCTGTTCGGCAATCTTATCTGCTTCCTGCTTGTGCTCGATAAAATACACCTCGAGCTGCTCGCGGAAAAACTCGGTCATTGCGTCCTGTATGAACTTGTTGTTGATCGCTTTTTTGGTCTGGTTCTCATAGGAAGTCTGAGTAGAAAAGCAGTTTGTTACAAGGATCAGGCAGTCTGCAACGTCCTGAAAGCCTATTTTGCTTTCGTTCTTCTGATATTTGCCTATTTTCTTTATATATGCATCCACCGCATAGGCAAAAGCGCTCCTCGTCGCCTTTTCCGGCGCGCCGCCGTATTCGAGCCACGAAGAGTTGTGGTAGTATTCTATTCTGTTCACCTTGTTCGAGAAGCAGAATGCAGCCGTAAGCTTGACCTTATATTCGGGCTTGTCCTCGCGGTCGCGTCCTCGGCGCTCGGTTTCGATGTATACCGGAGACGAGAGGGTATCCTCTCCCGCGATTTCGGATACATAGTCCAGTATGCCGTTTTCATACTTGAACTCCTCGGTCTCGAATTTTCCGTTATCATTCTGCCAGCGAAAGCGGAAAAGTATGCCCTTGTTTACGACAGCCTGGCGGCGCAGGGTCTCCGTAAAATATTCACGCGGCACGTTTATGTCCGTAAAAACCTCAAGGTCGGGCTTCCAATGGAACAATGAGCCCGTTTTTTTTCGGTCGGCAGGTTCTTTTCCCAGTCCGCCAACAATTTCGCCCTTTTCAAAATGAAGAGTATATTTAAAACCGTCGCGGTAAATGAGAGCGTCGAAAAATTCGCTGGCATACTGGGTCGCGCAGGAGCCGAGGCCGTTCAGTCCAAGCGAGTATTCGTAGTTCTCGCCCTCGTCGTTTGCGTATTTCCCGCCGGCATACAGCTCGCAGAAGACCAGTTCCCAGTTGTAGCGCCCCTCCTTTTCGTTCCAGTCGACGGGACAGCCGCGCCCGAAATCCTCGACCTCGATGGACTTGTCAGAATACCGCGTTACTGTTATAATATCACCGTGTCCTTCGCGGGCTTCGTCGATTGCGTTGGACAGAATCTCGAAAACCGCATGCTGGCATCCCTCAAGCCCGTCCGAACCGAAAATTACGGCCGGACGCTTGCGGACTCTATCTGCTCCCTTGAGCTGCGATATGCTGGTGTTGCCGTATTCCGCCGTTGTGGTCTTCTTCATAGAACCTCCATGCTCTGTATATAATCACAATATCTTGTGTGAAAAATCGAATTGTCTAACTCATTTAGTATATCCTATATAAGCCAAAAAATCAAGCGATTCAAAATGTCCGGCCAATGAGCTTTTCTTGCGTTTTCGGTTAATTTCCGTCCGATTCGGTGATAATAATCAAAAAGCGCGCATAGCGCTGAAGATTTGTAATCCGAAACGGCTTGGGCGCATAAATTAAACCGAAGGCGTCCGCGCCGAAAATTGGGGCGGGAGGAAAAATGCCAAAAGACAAGAAAAGCACAAAGGCTCGCAAAACGGAGCTGAACCGCTATGCCTGCGAGATCGGCTCTATACGCGACAGTCTCAATGAAGCCTACACACAGTTCAACAGCACGTCGGATCCGGACGCTCTCGATGCCTGCATCTTCGAGATCAGCGCGCTCCGGTCACGTTACAACACAGCGCTCAAGCATTACCGCGAATGGTACTATTGAGCGCCCGTTACATAACAAGGAGATAGCCGCATGCCGTTTTCTTTTCTCACAGCCGGCGCAGTCATCATTTGCATACTTCTCGTTGCTCTGCTCTTTAAGCTGCTTAAAACCCCGCTAAAGTGGGCATTCAAGCTCCTGTTAAATGCGGTCGGGGGCTTTATCGCCCTCGTTATCCTCAACTTCTTCGGCGCAATATTCGGGCTGAGCCTGACTATAAACCTTATCAACTGCCTCGTTGCGGGTATACTGGGGCTTCCCGGCGTCATCCTGCTGCTGCTTCTGAAGTATGTATTTTAAAAATAAAATAGGCCTCTGAAAGTCATCAGGCGAGAAAGCCTCTCCCGTCGCTGTATGCATACCGCCGGGCTTGCGCTTACGATATATGATGGCCTTTAGCGGTATTGCAAAACACAACCCCCTGCACATCCGACGTGTGCAGGGGGCTACGCCTGTTCAGTTTTTGACATTCGGTTTGGTTTACCTCACTTCTTTCAGATTGCCCAGAGTTCGACCTTTAGCCTTGCTTTACATGCCCTTTTGCCGCTTACTTAAGCTCTTGGCAGCCATGAAACGGAATTCCGCTTCCTGCCGCCTGAGCTAATTTGAATCTCACACGAGTGAGAACCGCATGGGATATAAAGAACATGGATATTTACCGAACCTGCGCAAGAGAAGGAACCTAGCTTGAGCCTAAACTCCACATCGGAATCACCCTTTCTCTGGTTATAAAATACAACATATTAAGCAATTTGTCAAGGCGTATTTATGAAATGTTCACAATTTTCGGCATTTTATATACATTAATCGGGCTTGTTTTCTCCTGCCCCGACCAGGTCAAATACAGATCGTGGTAAATATGGTTTTATATGTGAAAAAAGCACGATTCCCGCCGGTTAAAAATGGGAATCGTGCTTTATTAATGCCGTTAATCCTCGTAGAGATCGCCGCTGTTTTCTTTGTTCAGCGTGCCCTCCAGCTCAATCATCAAAAACTTCGTAAGAGGTCCGACAACCGGGCGGTGCTTCGTTCCCTTTGGGACGATGACGAACTCTCCCTCGTTGACCCGCAGAAGCCCGTCCTCGGTCTCGATCTGGAAGGAACCCTCAATGACATAAAACAGCTCGTCTGAGCCTTCATGCAAATGAAAATCCAGCGTGCGGTTTTCCACCTGTACAACACTCAACATATGGCTGTTCA
This sequence comes from Bacillota bacterium, assembly GCA_029268085.1. Classification (GTDB taxonomy): domain Bacteria; phylum Bacillota; class Clostridia; order Oscillospirales; family Oscillospiraceae; genus UBA2658. The sequence continues at coordinate 7,027 of JAJUHD010000054.1, forward strand.
GGCATCCGACCTTTTTATAAATATAAAGACCGCCGATGGAATCGACTTCATCTTTAATGTTGACCTTTTTAAGCATTCAGTGTTCCTTCCCTTTGTCTCATTTTTTACCGCTTAGTTCTGCCCCATAATTTCGGCAAACACATCCGCATTCCGATTACGCCACGGAGCCGAGGCTGAAAGTGCAGTCAGTGTCGTCGGGCGGCAGGTCCTTCAGGAGGCCATCTACTACATACTCATACTGTGAATAGATGAACTTTCCCCAAAGGTTCAGCTTGCTCTTGTCTATTGTAACCGTTTCTGCTTTGCCTTCGTTGCCGTCATAATGCGCTACATAGGCGGAAGCGACAGCAGCTGCAATATAGTCCGCGTCAGCATCGGAAACATAGTAGCCTTTCAGTGTTTTGTAGGCCTCGTTATATATGGTCTTTTTTACAAATTCCATAGATTGGGCCTTGAATTTCTCGCCGTAGCCGTCGATAAGATATGTCGTTTTCATAGTAATGCTGTTATCGGAAATATCGCAATATCTCAAAGTACATGGCGGTGTGATGAGCGAACCGGTTTCCACATCGTAGATGAAGCCTTTGTCTCCGTTGTCCTCAAGCGTAATATCCTGAGCATGATAGTGTCCCGTAAATGCAAGGCGGACTCCATAGGAAGAGAAAAACTTTCCGGCGTATCTATAATCACTGAGCACATAGTCCGAATGCAGCTTGCCCTGTCCGTCCCAGTGCTCAACAACGCCATGGTGCTCAAGCAGGATGACGGCTTTGCCCTGCTCATTGGCCTGTGTCAGTACGTCCTGAACCCAGTCTATCTGGGTCTGAGTCAGTTCACCGGTAACGATTTCCTCTTTATCGGGCGTGTTATTTTCGGATTCACAGCTATCAAGCGCAAGTATCCATAGTCCGTCCTGAGGCTCCGCAACATAGCTCAGCGAGGACGGATCGCGCATAAGGGCATCGCCGTAACCGAAGTTGCTATATATCTCAGCAAACTTTTCCGCCGAAACGTTTTCGACCTGTTCAGTCCCGTCACCGACATATTTAACGGCGCCAGGGTTATTGACGTCGTGGTTTCCGGGGACTACATAGACCTTGATGCCGGAGTCCGCAATAAGCTGGAGCTGCTCGGCAAGCTGCTCGTGATTTACAAGCTCCCCGTCCTTGGTGAGATCTCCGCTCACCAGCACGAATTTGACGCCCGAATCAATAATATCGTCAACAGCCTTTCCGATAAGCTCTTTACTCTGCTTGAGAAGCTTACGGTCGGAATTCATGGTTTTTTCAAAGGCCTGACCCGTAGTTCCGAGAGATGTATCGTAATAATGCAGGTCGCTGATAACGGCAAAGCTTGAATCGGGATAGCCAACAAGGTTTTCCGCGGAATAATCGCCGTAGACGTAACTGAATTTTGGAAGCGTCGCTATGTAACCGGATATCAGCTTGTAAATGACTCCGCCTGCAACGAGCACCGCAAGCACGATGAGTATCATGTTTCGCAAGACATGCTTTTTCTTAGTTTTAGTTTCCATCTTAACATCCCCCTATAACAACGGATAATTTATCTATATTATATAGGTTGATGCCAATAAGCGCAAGGATTCTACGTCGATTTGACTTTCAGAATACATGATCTTTACTCAGTCTTGCTTCTTTTAACTTCTCTGTTGAGGCGACTGACCGCAAAAGTTATTGCCAGTATATAAAGCAGCAGGAACAGCGGGTACAGCTTGATGCTTGCAATATCTGCGGCGGCTCCGAACAGTGTGGGCATCAGGGCAGAGCCGATATACGCGCAGGCCATCTGCATGCCCATGACGGATTGCGATATCTCCTCTCCGAAATTTTCGGGAGTCTCATGCAGCAGGCCGGGATAGATGGGAGCGCATCCGGCTCCTATAAGTATCAGTCCGGCAAAAGCGCAGACATTGCCTAAGGGCAGCAGCAGCGTCAGAATACCCAACCCGATGATAAGCTGTCCGAGCGTCACCATTTTTCTGTCGCCGAGCTTAATAGTGATGAAGCCGCTTATAAACCTCCCCCCTGTGATGCCTAGATAAAATAATGACGCCCATTTCGCCGCTGTTTCAGGATCCATTCCTCTGCCGAGCACCATATAGCTTGATGCCCACATGCCGGCGGTCGCCTCAAGAGCACAATAGCCGAAAAACGCAAGCAGCGTCGGTTTTGCGCCCGGAATCTTTATAAGCTCCTTAAAGCTCAAAACTTTGCTTTTTTCAATGTTTTCTGTTTGAGCAGACTGTTTTTTCTTCCAGAGCGGCAGTGAAAAGATCAGAACGGCGGTCAGCGCGGCCTGTATGAAGGCTATTGTCCTGTAACCGTCGGCCCAAGTGCCTCCGCCTGTGAGGCAAAGGCCCATGATATAGGGCCCCAATGACGCGCCGACACCCCAGAAGCAATGAAGCCAGTTCATGTGCTTTGATTCAAAGTTGACTGCGACATAATTATTCAGCGCCGCGTCCACGCTTCCGGCACCGAGCCCATACGGTATTGCCCAGAGGCACAGCGCCGGAAAAGTACCCGATACGGAAAAGCCGAAAAGCGCCCCCGCGGTCATCCCGACGCTTATAGCCGTTATAGCTCCCGTACCGATTTTTCTTATCAGCCTGTCGCTGAAAAGACTTGAAACAATTGTCCCGCCCGCGACTATCATGGACACGATACCCGCATACGAGACGGGAACGCCCAGTTTCACATACATGCTCGGCCAAGCCGAGCCGAGTATCGAGTCAGGCAGGCCCAGGCTGATGAAAGATGCGTAAATAATAGCCAATAATAACGAAAACATTCTTATTCTCCTGTTTTGCCATCGCTGTGTCTTAATGATAGCACCGAACGATCGGCAAGTCCAGCGTTTCTATGGGACGTGACGGCAACTACAAAGTCATGCGCAAATGCTCGAATTTTGCACCTCCGGAGGGGCAGTCCTGAAAAGGCCGACCAACTTGCGGAAGAAGCATATATTGAGTTCAAGCAACGCGGTAAGGAAGAAAATAATCTCACTGAAAATATGGGATTTAGAGATTTGACCATTACCCATAAGTAAACCTCCATTGTGGTGCTCCTATTCTGCACCGCAACGGAGGTTTATACTAAATTTTGGATTGTCTCTTTGAAGAAGACTTGATTATTTCTTTGTCTGCAAAGCTTAGGCTAGGTCACTATTATAAGACATTCAAATTAAGAACATGGCTTTTTGCAAACTTGAACAAGCTGAACATCAATATTGGCCGATACAGGAATATTTGATACGCCAAGGAAAACCTGAGCTTCCGGATTGACCGGTTCTACTTTTGTAATTGTATTGCTAATGGTTGAGGTTCCAACTACTGAACTGGAAACAAGCAAATAACTTCCATATTTTATATAAATACCGCCCGCAGGAACTGTAGCGTTTCTGCAAATAAAATCCAAGCCTACAGGTCCGGTGATGTTGGTGTTTGTCGGCACAGGATTGCCGGTGCCGGAAAAATATCCTTCACATCCGCTTAGATCAAGGAATTTAACGGTTATTCCGGTTGGCACTTCCATATGGTCATAGAGATCAACCAAAATGTCCGGCGATTGGTCAACGCTGGATACGGTCAACGTATAAGTTGTTTTGTCTCCGTCTATGCTGCAGCATTTGTCGGCTTTTAATTTTACAACATTAAGATTAGTAGAGCAGCTTGCGGAAGCTTGAGTACCTTCGGCCGCCGCATTAGCTGTATTATTGATGAGGTATTTTCCCGGAATCTGAACATTTGCAATTTGTATATTATAGGTTATAGGAACAATACCGCCGGGGACAATAGCATCCAAATTTCCGGATATTTTTATTATGCCCGGGTTGCCGGTATCTACATTCAATGTTGCGGGAATTACGGTAATTGGACCGACAGCAAGCTGTGTCGGAATAAAAATAATATCTTCAAACTGTACATCATACAGTATCGCATTGCCGATGTTGCCTACTTCGAGATTATAAATAAGCTGTGCCTGATTATTGATAATCGCATGACTGCATTTTTTTGTAACTGTAAGTTTGCCTTGAGGATTACACTGCGGTACCAAGAAACAGCCTTCACAATCGAAAGTATAAACATTTGGTCCTGCTTTAACTTTAATCGGCTGAGCTGCAACCGGGAAATCCCCTATGATTTCAAGTCTATATTCAACACTGACTCCGTTTTCATAACGTTCTGACGTTTCAATTTTTAAAAACTGGAATCCTTCCGGCGCAGCGCCAAAATTCGGATCATTTTTTGTTAAGGTAAAAGGCACTGAAACAAATTTACCGCATCCGTCAATTTTTTCGCTGACAATAATGGTTTCGGCAGAGATAATTTCACAAATGAGAATACCAAAATTACTAATAGCTTTTGTGGTTTTGTTGCAGTCGGTAATAAATTTATAAGTCCAAAATGATTTGTTTAATTGCGGAACGAAAGCCGGATTATTGACAATACTGCCATCGGGCAGGTTTTGACATGCAGGCTGAACTACTGAAATACCGTTTTGAGGTCCGCAGCAACAAATATTTGAATATTGAACGCATTCACAGGGCTGGGCTGGGCTTGCCATATATTCACTCCTTTAGTAATCACTATTAAAACATAGAATCTGTACCCATACCATTATATGAAACAATATGAAAAAAGGTAACTTTGCGCCGTGAAGATGCCCAGCGTTTTGATAAAGTATATCTCCCAAGGCGGATTACAGTGTTTAAACTTCATAAAAAAACTAAAACAATATAGTGTTTTAGTTTTTTTGTAGAATAAATAATCTGTATAGTTGTCTTAATATGGCAAATATCTTATGCAATATAACAGGAGTGAAATCCAATGAAAGACATAAAAGTCTCCATAAAATTAACATTGTTAATTTCATTGTTTTTAGTTCTGAATGTTTTTGCGGTTATTTTTTCGTCAAGAACAATTGAAATTGTTGTTTGTTCAGCAACCGTTTTAATTGGTATTCTTGCTCTTTTTCTAGTGCATTACATAAACAATAATATTAAATGTATAACGGATATAATCAACAAACTGGCGAGTGGTGATTTTTCGGTAAAAGTTGATAAAAAACTAATATCAAAAGATGAATTGGGCTGTCTCTATGCGGCTGCGAATGACATGGCGGAACATTTTCGCAAATATACCGGTTACATTGCAGAGACTGTTGAGGTTCTAAAATCTGTTACAAGCGGAAACCTATGGGTCAATCTAAAGCAAGACTTTAGCGGAGAATTTGAAGCCCTTAAATATGCCCTTTTTGCCCTTTCCGATACTTTCAATGCTACGCTGACGGATATAGCCGAAGCAGCCGAACAGGTGAATGACGGAGCAAACTCTCTTTCATCTGCCGCGCAGACACTTGCACAGGGCGCAACCGAGCAGGCAAGCAGTATTCAGGAGCTTTCCGCTTCCATTGCGGAAGTTTCGCAAAACGTTAAGAAAAATGCCGAGGATGCGGAAAAGGCAAAAGCTCTGTCTGTAAAAACAGCGGAGATTATGCAGGTCAGCGTAGGCGATATGGAACTGGCCCTTCAAGCTATGGATGAGATCTCGGCGGCATCCCAGAATATCAGTAAGATAATCAAAACTATAGACGATATTGCGTTCCAGACAAACATTCTTGCGCTTAACGCCGCTGTTGAAGCGGCTAGGGCCGGAGCGGCCGGCAAGGGCTTTGCTGTCGTGGCGGACGAGGTTCGTAATTTGTCGCAGAAATCCGCCGAAGCCGCAAAGAGCACTGCGGCTCTAATTGAAGATTCAATCGTGGC
>JAJUHD010000055.1 GCA_029268085.1 Bacillota bacterium
AAATATTGCTGGCTGTCAAATTCCGCAAACGTAACAAAGAAGGCGACTGGGTCGGCGGCCCGATGTACTATATCACGGGCGGACTCGGAAATAGCTTTCGCTGGCTGGCCGTCCTGTTTTCGTTATTCGGCGCAGTCGCTGCGCTCGGCGTTGGAAATATGGTGCAGATCAATACCGCTGCCGGAGCTCTCGTCACTCTTGTGGATGAATTCACATTGGGAAAGGTCATAGACAGCAAAGCTGATATTCTGATTCGCCTCGCGGCAGGGTTCAGCATCTCAGTTGCTACGGCGCTTGTACTCCTTGGCGGTGTCAAGCGAATCGGCTCCGTAACGGAAAAGCTCGTCCCCGCGATGAGTATCCTTTATATCGCCGGCACGCTCCTGATTATTTTGATGAATCTGGGCGAGACTGCCGACGTCCTGAAAGCGATAGTAGTCGGCGCATTCGCTCCCGATGCGGTTCTTGGCGGCGCATTCGGCATCGGCATCGTTCAGTCGATGCGCTACGGCATAGGGCGCGGTGTCTTTTCAAATGAGGCTGGGCTCGGCTCCTCCCCGATGGCCCACGCCGCAACGAGCGAAGCCGATCCCGTCAGGCAGGGCTTTTTCGGAATATTTGAGGTTTTTGCCGATACGATTGTTATCTGCACTCTCACCGCTCTTGCGATACTTATGAGCGGAACCGCCGTTCCGTTTGGTCATAGCGCAGGAGCGGAGCTTACGATTTCGGCCTTCGGGACGGCCTTCGGCGGGAAAATAGCCAGCATTTTTGTCGCTTTAGAAACCGCTCTTTTTGCGATGGCAACGATACTCAGCTGGTCGCTTTACGGCTGTCGCTGCGCCGAGTACCTGTTCGGTACAAAAGCAATAACTACATATAAAATTATATATGTAGTATTTGTTGTTATTGGAGCGGGAATGCAAATGAAGCTTGTATGGGAGATAGCGGATACGCTGAACGGGCTTATGGCCATTCCGAACCTTATAGCGCTTATCGCTCTGTCCGGATACGTTATTAAAGCGACAAAGGAACACTTTCTGCAATAAAAAAGCTGCCGCAATCATGCGGCAGCTTTTTTATTGCAGGATATCTTATTTGATTTCGACCTTTGCGCCTGCGCCTTCGATCTGAGCCTTGAGAGCTTCGGCCTCTTCCTTGGTAACGCCTTCCTTGATCTTTGCGGGAACGCCTTCAACAAGAGCCTTTGCCTCAGCAAGTCCGAGACCGGTGATAGCGCGGATTTCCTTGATGACCTTGATCTTCTCTGCGCCGAAGTCGGTCATAACGACGTCGAACTCGGTCTTCTCTTCGGCTACGGGAGCTGCTGCGCCGCCTGCTGCGGGAGCTGCGACTGCTGCTGCGGATACGCCGAAAGTCTCTTCAAGAGCGTGTACGAGATCTGAAAGCTCGAGAACGGAGAGATTCTTGATCTCTTCGATAAGGGCGGTGACTTTTTCACTTGCCATGATATTTCCCTCCTAAATGTATTGTTGGATGTTTACCCGCTCCGGACTATTCGGCCGCGGGTTCGGCAGCTGCGACTGAGCCGCCCTTCTGTTCGAGTATCTGACCGAGAACAACAGCCAGACTTGTGATGGGCGCGAGCATCGTTCCGAGTACCTTTGCATACAGCGCGTCTTTCGACGGCAGAGCTGAGATTTCGGAAATTTCAGCAACGGAAAGGACTTTTCCGTCCATAAAGCCCGCTTTGACGTTAAACTTGTCGTCACCCATTTTCTTCGCATAATCCGCTATTACGCGGAAAGGAGCGATTGGGTCGCCAGTGCTGGTTGCGAGAGAGGTCGTTCCGTTGAGGATGGGATCCATTTCGGACATACCAAGCTCGTCTATAGCACGGCGGCAAAGGGTGTTCTTAATGACGGAATACTCTACGCCGTTCTTGCGGAGCTCGTTGCGAAGCTCCCAATCCTGAGCAACTGTGATGCCTTTGTAGTCAACAAAAACACCAGCGCTGGCACTCTTGATTTTTTCAACGAGTTCGGCGACGATTGCCTGCTTCTCACTGAGAACCTTTGCATTTGGCATTTATTTTCACCTCCGTGGAAGATTTCCTGCGCTCAAAAAAATAAGCCTTTGCACACAAATGCACAAAGACAGAAAGCAACTAAATTATAAATTAGAAGCCGTCCTCGGCAGGATTTACGGGTATAACCCACCTGCTGTCTTTGGAGCGCCTAGTTATAGTATCAGGAAATGTGGGATTTGTCAATGAAAACATTATATTTTTATAAAAAACGGGCGGTATTCAGCCGCCCATTTTCTTTCAGTTCCTTCAGTCGGATGCCGACCGAGCAATTCTATAAAGTATCGTCGCAAATTGAGCCCGTGTTGCTGTCATCTGCGGTAAAAGCGTCGTTTCGGTTACTCCTCCGATATATTTCTGCTCAACAGCCCAGCAGAACGCGGTTTGCGCCCAGGATGAAACAGAGGAAGCATCAGTAAAGGCCGAGAGAGTCCCGTATGTCGCGGGGGATTCACAATATCTGTAGAGTATCGTCGCGAGCTGTTCTCGGCTTATTGAAGCGTTCGGGTCAAACTTGCCGCCATACCCCTGCACAACGCCCTTTTCATTTGCCCAGTACACCGCCTTTGAGTACCACTGACCGTTCGGTACATCTGTAAATGTGCCTGTTATTGACGGCTCAGGAGAACCGGCCAGACGCCAGAGCACGGTTACAGCCATTGCCCTTGACATTTCCGCATTCGGTGAGAATATCCTGTCTGCGGTTCCGTTCATAATGCCGCCGTCACTTACGTATTTGACTGCTCCGTAAAACCAGTCGGTCTTTTTCACATCGTCAAACTTTTCAGGATTTGTGATCGTAACGGGTATCGAAACGGATGTATCCCCCGCCTTCACCGTTATCGTTCCCGATGCATTCTGTGTTCCGGCGGTAAAGGTCCCGTCAGCGCTTATTGTTCCTATGCCGCCCTCGGCAGACCATGTGTAGCATGTATCCTGCGAAACCAGCGAAACATGATTCTTCTGAGCAAGCGCTGTCAGAGATGTCGTGCTTTCAGAGAGAACCGAGAGCGAATTCAGGGTCGAGCCGCTCGTTTCGTTTTTGATTTTGATTGTATCCGGCGTTTTCACAACGTTCACCTGCACGGACGCGCTCATCAGTCCTGACGCCGTCGCGGTAACATTTCCGCTGCCTGCCGTATTTGCTGTGAAAGTGCCGTCGTTGGTTATCGTACCTACGCCGCCGGTGACGGCTAGGTTTACATAACTACTCGGAGTCGCCGCATAGCCGTTGTCATCGGCCGCTTTTAAAGAGAATGTCGTCGTCGCGCCAAGCAGTATATCCGTCGAAAGCGGATACAGCGCGAGTCTTGTCGCCGTACCTGTCGCCTTTGCATCGGTCACAAGCATTATATAGTTCGTTACAGACCGCTGATAATTGTCCGAGGGGTCGTTAATCTGAGAAATTGAGCTGTCGCCCAGATAAATAGCGTTCAGGCTTGTCGAGCCTCCGCCGTCCATTATCGAAGCCTCAACGCAGCCAAGCTCAAGCATCCTCTGCGCAAGCTTTGCAATCGTGATACCGACGCTATAGCCGGTCTGCCGGCCGTCTATCGTGTAAAACACAAGCGAACCGTCTGCCTTTTTGCCGACAGCAGTACGGGGAGCAACTTCATTTGCGGGTAGTCCGGCTTCAACGGCGCCATTTGTGACCAACTTATACAGTGAACCTATCGCGTATGTAACGTTTGCCCACTCAGGCGGGGATGATATCTTTACCGGTACGGTTGTTCCGGCCGCCAGAGTTGCAACCGCCGCTTTCAACTCCGCGGAGGCGTTCGCCGATACGCTGAGTATAGCCTTTCCCGCAGGAATGGCAATTGCGCCGCCTTCGGTTCTTATTTCTTCGACCGTAAGCGTTGCTTCGCAGTTCATACTAAGAGGGGCGCTTATCGAGCAAACGACATCGACTCCTTCGCCCGTATTTTTCGTTGAGGTCGAATAATCATCCGTATATAAAACGGCTCCGCCGTCTCGTCTGGTTTTGTTCACGGCGTCAAGCGCAAAATCCTGCCCGCCGATATTAGCGGTTATGGAAAGATCGGGCTTTCCGAAAACCGCAGTTCCGTCAGACATAAAGCCGATTCCCCAGTGGTCCGCATCCGAAGACCACAGCTCGCCGTTCATGACTTCGATACCCAGCGGCTCATAATTCGCCACAACGTAATAGTCGCCGTTTATACCCGCTATAACGTGCTTGCCCTGCTTTTCGAGCAGATTGGCCATTGATGAAAAGTTCCCGTAATTACAGACCTTTGAGCCCGAAATCACGACCGGATACACCTTTGAAGCCTGCGAGTATTCTATGTAGTTCTCCGTCTGATAATCGGAGCCTGTCCAGTAAACGCCTTTAGACAGCTCCATGCCCGCTCCGAGATATGTTTCATGTCCCGATATGAGATCTCCCAGAACCGCTGCGAGCGCGCCTGTCGCAAGAACGAGGCTCAAAGCCGAAATCGCCGCGACAGTCCGTATGTATTTTTTCCTGTGCATAGTTATCCTTTCCCGAGTTTGCGCCGAAAATATTTACAAGTTAATTATTTCTTGGATCTTATTAGTATATCATACCGTTCAAGAACCTTATCAATTATCCCGTCCCATGTTCTAGGCAGCGTACGGCGGGCTTCTTCTCCGACCGTCCGCATTTTTTCCTTGTCTCCGATAGCAAGCTCCATAATGTGGGCTAGATCCCATTCATCGTTCCGGCACAGAAAGCCGTTAACGCCATCTATGATAGGCTCCGCCGCGCTGCTTCCGCGTACAACAACCGAAGGGGTTCCGAAAGAGGCCGCCTCCAATACTACCAGACCTGCAGTGTCATATAGTGACGGAAACACGAACAGATCAGCGCTCTGATAAAGCCCCGCGAGCATGGAACTGTCTGAAATGTGTCCGGTATATACCATCCTGTCATCTAGTCCGAGCTGCGACGCCCTTCTTCTGATCTCCTCCGAGTGCGGGCCCATTCCAGTAAGAACAAGCTTGAACGGAAAGCCCCTTCTTTTCACTTCCGCCGCAGCAAGCAGGATTCTTTCAATGTTTTTCTTCCAGTCCTGCTGACCGACAAAGAGAAAAACATTTTCTCCGCCAAGCCCGAAAGCTTCGGCAGCTTTATCCTTATCCCTAGAGTCTATTACCGGAGGATTCGTGCCGTTCGGCATAACAATCACGCGTTTTTTGAAACCATATTCGTGAAGAGTATCAGCCGCGGATTCGCTGACGGTCCAGACCTCGTCGCACTTTTCAAAAAAATCAACTATGAGCTTCGCTCCAACCTCTGCGACCATATTCATGCCTGTCGCATCTCGTATATCGTCTTTGTATTTGGAATGGAAGGTTCCGACAAGCGGTATTCCTCGCTTCTGCGCGTAAACAATTGCCGACTGCCCGGCAGCCACCGGGCTGTGAGCGTGGATAATATCCAGCTCTATTTTGTTCATTCTGGCAAGAAAATGCGTGTCCATCAGCGGCACGCCGAGCTTGTACTGGCGGTTTCTGAGCTTGACGCTCTGATAGTCCACCAGATCGAATTTATAGCCGCCGCGATATCCCATGTCTGTCATTGGCGCAATCACATAAGATTGATGCCCCTTATCGGCAATTGTATTTGCATAGTTATATACAACTCTGCCGACACCGTCGACAATCGGTAAAAACGAATCGGAAAACTGAGCTATTCGCATTAGCATCCTCCTCATAAGGCATATCTCGTATATGTTCTAATCAGGTTTAGACGGAATAATACATATAAAATGTTCCATAAATTGCCCAAATAAAAAAGTTTCGGCAAACGGAGCGACATTCCGTTTGCCGAGTTACTTATGGGATGAGGAGAAAACGAAAAAGTTCAACTGTCTCTTGCATCTTTATAATACCAAGCAGATGTTACAAAAAAAACTGAAATCTTGTTTCAAAAGTATTAAATAAAAAATTATTTTTCGACGAATTTCAGTTTTATCGTTTTCTCACATAACGGATAACGGAATATCAATTAAGATATGTATGTTCGCAGACCTCTTTGATTACACGCTGGATTTCCTTCAGGTCATCAAAGGTTTCGGGTCTGCGGCGCGGATCGCGGAGCAATGCCGCCGGATGGTATATAGCGGTCATCTTAATTCCGTTCTTTTCGGTCCACTGACCATGTTCAAGGGATATCTTAAAGTCCTCGCGGATTATCGACATCGCAGAAATCCTTCCAAGACAGACTATAATTTTCGGTTTTATAAGCCTCGTCTGTTCTCGGAGCCAGCCTATGCAAGCGTCCTTCTCGATAGCGAGAGGGTCGCGGTTATGGGGCGGGCGGCACTTGACCATATTTGCAATATATATGTTCGTCCGGTCGAGGTCGATTATGGCGAGCATATCGTCCAAAAGCTTTCCTGCGCGTCCGACAAAGGGCTGGCCCGTCAGATCCTCCTGTTCGCCGGGCCCCTCGCCGATGAACATGACCTCGGCATTTTCGTTCCCTGTTCCGAAAACAATATTTGTCCGAGTCTCCCAAAGTGCGCATCTTTTGCAGTTAGAGCAGGCTTGCTTCAGCTCGTCCCAGTCCATAGGCGTCTCACTTTCTGATCTTTCTATACGCATAATGCAGGGAGTCTGGATGTTGCTCCCTGCATTATGATATCATAGTCCGCAGAAAATAGGAATTGTCAAATATAGACAAAACTATTTATGCCAGTACCTGTTCCGGCTTGACTTGCGGCAGATGTATGCTTATCCTTGTCCCGATGTCTTCGCGGCTGACAACGTCGAAGTAGCCGCCGTGCCTGTCGACTATCCATTTTGCGATCGAAAGCCCCAGCCCCGTTCCGCCCTGCTGTCTGTTTCTGGCGGGATCGGAACGATAGAATCTGTCGAAGATATGCGACATGTCCTGTCCGGCGATGCCGATGCCATTGTCCTGAACGATAATGGTCGGCGCGCCGTTTTGGTCGGTCGCCGCCCTGAGGATTATGAGGTTGCCCTCCGGCGTGTATTTAGCGGCGTTATCTACCAGTATCCTTGTCGCCTGCTTCAGCATCGCGACGTCGCCGAAAGCAGCAACCTCGTCCCTCGCCGAAATGGCCCATTTATGCTTCGGGTCAATCATCATCGACTCCTCGTAGACCTCGCGCACCATATCTGAAAGCGAAAAGCCCTCCATATTCAGCTTGGTCTTGCCGCTGTCGCCTCTTGCAAGGAACAAAAGCTGCTCAACGAGCTTGTTCATGTGGTCCGTCTCGATCTTTATAGCCGCGATGGACTCATCCAGTATCTTCTCGTCCTTCTTGCCCCAGCGGTCAAGCATGTCCGTATAGCCCTTTACAACCGCGATCGGGGTGCGAAGCTCATGGGATGCGTCTGAAACGAAGCGAATCTGCTGGCTGTAGCTTTCCCTCGTGCGCCGGATAAGGCTGTTGATGGCGTCCTCCAACCCCCGGAGATCCTTGTCACCCGTGTGAAGCTCCGCGTCGGGCGCGTCCGCTCTGATGCTGTCGATCGCGCTTTCAAGGTTATGAAGCTGCTTTTCGTCAAAACTGTCTCCCGCCTGATAGCCCTTCCGCATGGAAACCGGGTCGGCCTCGGAAGAGAGCTTTAACGCCGTCTGAGCCAGATTTGTAAGCGGCTCAAGCTGCTTTGATATGCGTCTTTTTGAAAATAGCCTCGACAGCAGCGAAATAAACCAGTTAAATATCGAAACCAGCACAGTGCCCACAATAGTTATGTAGAAATACGCCGTAGCGTCGATAACACGCGGCGCCTTGCCGGCTGCATGGACAACATATTCCACATCGGGGAATATAAGTATATTCGATTTTATGAAATGTACTTTTCGTTCCAGCTCTCCCCATACCGTAAAGGGATCGTGAACCCCCAGATATGCACTGTCGTTTATATAACAGAAGCCCAAAACAATAAGCACCAAAACAAAAAGCCCCGAAAAAAACTGGGCCGATTTTACCCTTCTGATCTGCAGCTCCTGCAGTCTAGCCGTGGTGGATGCTGCCTTATCGGCCTTACGCTTTGCCCTTGCTTCCTTTGTTTTCTGTGTCATTTGCTCTCGTCCTTTATCACATACCCGATTCCTCGGACGGTGCGTATCATATTTATCCCGTAAACGTCGTCGATCTTTCCGCGAAGATAGCGCACATAGACATCGACTACATTCGTTTCGCCCATATAGTCATAGCCCCAGACCCGCTCAATAAATGTCTCGCGGGACAGGACAATGTTTTTATTAAGAAGCATCAATTCAAGCATCGTAAATTCACGCTTTGTGAGGTCAATCGCTTTGCCCTCGTATTCGACGGTATGGCTCGCGCTGTCGAGCGTCAGCTTGCCCCATGTGAGCACTTTTCTGTTCTCCGTTATTTCGTTGCTTTCCTTGTTCCTGATAAGCACGCGTATGCGGGCCAGCAGCTCCTCGATCGCGAAGGGTTTCGTCACATAATCGTTTGCGCCCATATCTAGCCCCGAGACCTTATCCATGACGGCATCCCTTGCCGTAAGCATGATAACGGGCACGTCGGAGCTTTTTCTAAGGCGTCTGATAACTTCAAGCCCGTTCAGCCCGGGTAGCATAATGTCGAGCAGGATTATGGCGAAGCCGCCTTCGAGCGCAAGGTCAAGACCCTCGCGCCCGTCGGCGGACTTCATTACTTCATAGCCCTCGTGCGTAAGCTCCAGCTCCAGAAAGCGGGCGATTTTTTCCTCGTCTTCGATTATCAGTATCCGTGAAGCCATTGAAATTCTCCTTTGATCTCCGTTATTGTGAAGCTGCTTCGGCTTATAAATCAGTTGCCCTTGGTAAATTCGTTCTTTATGTTATCTGCAATGTCTGTCGCCTTGCCCATTGCGTTGTTTACGCTGTCCTTACCAAGCTCGTTGCCGGAAAAAGAATATCGGCAGCCGAGGAACAGTCCGACGACCATGATCGGAATAATGACCCAGAAGCAGAAGATAAGCAGAATTACAAACGCCGTGACTGGCAGGTCAACGATTTTTTCATTTTTCCTGTGCACCTGCAGGCTGTTATGGTTGCCCTTGTCAAAGATATCCTTCAGCCATTCGCCGAAGCTCTTTGCCGACTTCTTAAAGTTTTCTCCCGCACAGCTTTTTTCCTTGCCGGGTTTTGACTGCTGGTTCTGGTTCTGCTGATTTGCATTGCTGTCATTGTTTGTGGAGTACTGCGCAGTCTTTCCGTTTTGTACTCTGCCTTCCGCTTCCAGCCTGATTATAGCTTCAAGGATATCCCAGTCGGTCCTTTCAAGCATAGCCTTGGCTTCACTGTAGCTTACTCCGGTCTTTTCGACCAGCTTTTCCACGAGTTCAAGATTTTGTGTCATTACTTAATACCTCCGTCTCTGTCGGCAACGGGAGTCTGACCCGTCGCCTCTGAATGTAGCTTCATTATGGGACGGCAAGATTAAAACTCAAACCCCGAAAAGATTAGAAAATAATTAGAAAAGGCTTTAATTTTTCTAATATTAGAAATATCCGTCGAAAACGTCCTGCTCAAGCATTCTATCATCTAAAAGCAATTACTTCAATCGCTGTCAGATAAAACTGCCGCACATATGCAAAACGCGGGTCCCAAATTGAGACCCGCATTTTATTTGTTATTTTATTCCGTTAAGGTATAATCTGAAAAATTAGGGAATTGGATCGAGACTGCGCTGCCTGTGGCGTTGACGGTACCATTCATAACGACGGTGCATTTCATCTCTACCGGCTTTCCGTCTATCTCAGTTGTAAGTGTGCAGACGAGATTTTCCTTAATAGTAGAAATCATTCCGTCATTTCCGACGAGAACATGGATTGTACAGGAATTTACAACCGCATCAGATATATCTACATCATCGATTGCATACATAAGCTCATCCGCATTATATGATTTGTTGGAAACGGTAACCGTATACAAAGTACCTGCGCCTGTTGATGCCGCAGTAATATCGCTTATCTGATTAAGATAAAACACAGGAGGTTCAGTAGCGGCATACTCATCATACAGCAGATCGGCAATATCATCATCGTCTACTGCCCGTTTGGTTTTTATAGATCCTGATTTAGTGTAAAGATAACCGTCCTTGAGCCACGTCGTCACGGTCATGGTATTGTCGCCGTCGTTGAACGTAGTACCCGACTCAATCATGACAGAGTCTCCGGAGACAATGGTTTTTGATGTGTACTTCGCATCAACGTTTACTTTAGAATTAAGTACCGGTGTCTCTAGTACAGTTGAGAGAGTCATGGTCATATCCATCGCCTGAGCATTCTGCCATTTGTAAAATGCGTCAAAATAACCCGCATACGATTTTACTTTACCAAGCAAAGCTTTTGCGCTTTCCTGAGATACCGCGCCGTCAGAAACAAGTTTTTCAAGCAATGTCTTTCCACTGTTATTAAGGCGGGTTGCAAGCGCCTCGTATGAAACAAAAACAGCATGATCACGAAGGAAAGTATCATCAACAAACGTGCTGTCGTAGATACCTACGTTTATCGCCATGTCTTCTGAGCTGTCAAACGTAAAGTCTCCCCCTGCCCCGTCGCTGTAGCCCAGTGAGCGCAGCACAAAGGTACAGTACATCTTGGCAGTACACTGGCCGGCAGCGCCGAAAGCGGTATCGGATACGCCTTTCGCCAAATTATTAGTATACAACCACGCTATGTAGGGGCTGGCCCAGCTCGGGACGTCGGTGAAGGGATGTGTTATTTTCCCCTCAGCAAACTGTGTCTTTGCCTGTGTCTCGGCTCCGAGCAGACGCACCAGCATGACTGCGGCTTCCGTGCGTGTTGGCGTGCGGTCAAGGTCAAACCCGGCGTTTGTGCCCTGAAATAGCCCCAGGTTCTTCAGCTCCTGCGCAGCGCTGTCATAGTCGGATGCAAATGCGGGAATTGCAAGAACGCAGGCCAGAACAGCAGTAATCATTAATAGCTTCCAAAATTTCTTCATTATTTTTATCCTTTCCATTCTATTTGCCTTAATTATTACAGATTAAGCAATGTTTGTAAAGTAAAAAAACATGCAAGCTCCTACGCATTGCTGCTGAGAGCTTCAAAATTTTGGGCGGTTTTATTTTCAATGCCCTTATGATTTCGCTGATTCACTTGCGCGTGTTTAAATTTGCTTTTTATTCAAATCTCTCTTGCTATACGCAGAAATGTCATATATAATCCAAAGTTGAAAGTGTTCTAAAAATAGATAAATATTTTTAAGTTCGGAGGAAACCATTTATGTCTGAGCCTATATATAAACGCAGATTTGGTGACCGTGTCGACGGGCGGCTGCTCCGTACATACCCCCCATATAACAAGTTTACGCCGTTTATAATGAAGAGACGTTCCGACGCAACCAATTACTTTTTTGACAGCATTGAGGTCACTGAGATCGACCGCTGGCTTCGCGAAAAACGTTCCGAAGGCTACAAGGGCATGGGACTTTTGCATCTTTTCATTGCAGCCTATGTCAGGACCGTTGCCTATCGTCCTGCGCTAAACCGCTTTGTTTCCGGTCAGCGCGTATACGCCCATAACTATATAGAGACCGTGATGACGGTCAAGAAGGCTTTCTCAGACGATGCGGAGGAAACAACGATAAAGGTGAGATTTCTTCCGTCCGATACGGTCTTTGATATATACCGCAAGATAAATGAGAAAATCGACGAAGCAAAAGCAAACGTTGAAGATAACGGAACCGATAAGTTTGCCAGAACATTCGCTAATATGCCTCGCATTGTCCTCAATACTGTCGTTAGTTTTCTCAAAATGCTTGATTATTTCGGCTGGCTTCCGAAGTCTCTGCTCGACATCAGTCCTTTCCACGGCTCAATGATAATAACAGATCTTGGCTCGATAGGTATTCCTCCCGTTCACCACCATATCTATGATTTCGGAAATCTGCCCGTCTTCGTGGCCTTCGGAGCAAAGCGTCACAGCGTTGAGCTTGATGCTTCCGCACGCCCCGTTGAAAGAAAATATGTCGATTACAGCGTATCCGTCGATGAGCGCACCTGTGACGGCTTCTACATGGCCGGTTCCTTCAAATATCTTAAATACTACATGAAAAATCCACGCCTGCTGGAGTCTCCTCCCGAGAAAGTCGTTCAGGATATATTCTAATAAAACGTAAAGGCCGAAGCTTAAAGCTCCGGCCTTTTTTCAATTATTGATATAGTTCAATGTGTGAGCTGTAGCAGAAATAGGTCCAGCCAAGCTGCTTGTCATAAACCGCCGTATGTGTTCCGCTGCCTTGCTTGAAATTTGCTTGGAACACGACAGATGGCTCTAGAAGTCTTTCCCCGTTAAGAAGCCTCATCGCGCATCTTACGCATCGCTCGGAAGGCAAAAGGCTGTTGAAGTAGCGGCTGTTTGCTCCGTAATATTGTCCGGGCTGCTCGAGCACCTCTTTGATTGTGTTTGGAAACTCTGGGCTTGCAACACGGTTCAGAACCACCTCGCCAACACACATTTTCCATTCGTCGCTCAGCCATACCGAACCAGCCTCTGCGTAGATTATCTTGGACAGGAGCATCAGATCCTCGAATGTGTAGCGCTCTTCGTCCAGACCCATTTCCGCAATCTTATCGTC
>JAJUHD010000056.1 GCA_029268085.1 Bacillota bacterium
ACAGTAAAAATACTCTCTCCACTGGTCGGCAAGCACGCCTGAAAGCGCGCCGACGCCTGCTTTTAAAAGACCCATGACAGATCTCCTTTCCGATGCCGGTCAGAGCAGCAGTTGCCTGCATCCGGCGCATTTTTCTAGTTGCTTGAAGTCGGTATGTAAGGAATTATTTTGGACGCGAATTCGGGCATGCTGACGGTCTGCAGATATACCCTTCCCGGTCCTCTGAGGATGGAGAGAAACAGCCCCTCACCGCCGAACAGTACATTTTTAAAGCCTTTGACTGTTTCCGCCGTATATTGCACACTTGCCTCATAAGCCGCAATGTTTCCGGTATCAACCTTCAATATCTCGCCGGGTGCAAGATCCTTTACGACGACCGTTCCGTCAATTTCGAGGAAGGCAAGGCCGGTTCCGCCGATACGCTGCATAATGAAGCCCTCTCCGCCGAAGAAACCGACCTTGAGCTTTTGGACGTTTGCCGATAGCGAAACTCCGGGAGTCGCACAGAGGAAGGCATTTTTCTGGCAGATGAATTCCCTGCCTCCGCCAAGTTCGATAGGGACTATGCTGCCCGGGAAGGAGGATGCAAGAGTTATCTGAGCGTTGGGCCTCTGAGAAGTATAGGTCGCCATAAACAGGGACTCGCCGGAGAACATGCGCCCGAGGGCTTTGCCGAAGCCGCCCTTCATATTAGTCTCCATTGCAATGCCGTCCGTCATCCACGTCATGCCGCCGGACTGGGTGTAAATGCTTTCGCCGGGCTGCAGCGTGAGCGTCACAGCAGGCAGGTTGTTTCCGAATATTTCATACTGCATAAATGTTCCTCCCGAAGCTTTTTATTATCTTTTAATTATATGCAAGGGCTATTTGCGTTATATGCGGCGGACACCGCTTGGTCTGCTGCTCTTAATATAGCAAACAAGCGAGGATTTTTCAATATAATATCTGGCAGATGCCGCCATTATAAGGACGTTTAGAGAAATATGTGGATTCTTATATTTAATAATGCTATAATCCCAAAAAACGACCGAGGTGACTCAAATGAAAAACATAGTGCTGATAGGTATGCCGGCGGCGGGGAAAAGCACAGTCGGCGTGATACTCGCCAAGCTGTTAGGCTACGATTTCATCGATACGGATATTCTGCTTGCGCTTGAGCAGAAGCGCCCCCTCTCGCAGATAATCTCCGAGGACGGATTTGACAGGTTTATCGAAGCGGAAGGCCGCGTCGGGGAAAGCCTCCGATGCGAAAAAGCAGTTATTGCGACCGGAGGCAGCATGGTCTTTTCCGAAAACGCGATGAAGGCTCTGTCCGAAAACAGCATAGTGGTTTGGCTTGATGTCCCTATCGAAGAACTTGAAAAGCGAATGGTCGGGACGCTCGCAGACAGAGGAGTTGCGACGCCTGTGAAAATGTCTCTGCGGGAAATATTTGAAATGCGGGAACCCCTTTACAGAAAATATGCCGAGCTGCGCGTTCCCTGCGAAGGCTCAACCGAGCTTACAGCCTCAAAGCTCCGTAACAGGCTATTGAATGACGGATTGATATGATAACTGCGGAGCGGTTATCATATCTCGCATGTACCAGTTAAGAATATATCATAGCGCCGCTTTGGGGCTATAATAAAATTAAGCCGCTTCGGAAACATGGAATCCGAAGCGGCTTTGCTCTACTGTTTTTCCGAAAGCGGCAGCTTTACGGTGAAGGTCGTTCCGTTCTCCGCATTGCTTTCAAGCGTTATCGTTCCGCCCAGAGTGTCCACGACGTGCTTTACAATCGCAAGCCCGAGTCCCGTTCCGCCGACAGCTTTGCTTCGGCCGCTGTCCACTCTGTAAAAGCGTTCAAATACCCTTCTCTGGTGCTCAGGCGGAATCGGCTCTCCGTCGTTCCTGACGCTGAGTATGGCCTGACCGTTCTGTTCAAAGAGCGAAACATCGACCGCTCCCCATTGCTTGTTGTATTTGACCGCATTCACAAGAAGATTCGAAACCAATTCGCGAATGTCCTTCCTGTTCGCGTATATCGTTACGGGACTTATATCCGTATTTATGGTAACACTCTCCCGCTCCGCCAGCGGGACAAGCTCGTTTATGCTCTCATGTATTACCGAGGAAATATCGACCTCTTCGCACTCGCCTGAAAGCTCGCCTGATTCCATACGGCTTATCATGATAATGTCGTTAATAAGCAGGTTCATGCGCTCTGTTTCAAGCCCGATCCTCGCAAGCAGCTCCTTCCTTTGCTTGTCAGGTATCTGAAGGTCGGAGCACAAAAGCTCCGCGCTCCCTTTGATCGAAGTTATAGGAGTTTTCAGCTCATGGCTTGCATTCGAGAAAAATTCGCGCCTGATCTTGACTGCGTTCCTGCTTTCAGTTACATCGGACATCGTGATAATGAGAGCTGCTTCAACACCGCTCTCCTCCCCAACATAAGTAAAGACAGTTTCGATGAGCTTCCCGCCGAGCGCTAAATCGAACGAAAGTCTTTTTTTCTCGGAGATAGCCCTGTCAGCTCTCTGAATGAAATCATAGTTGCGTGTTGCGTAGAGAATATTTTCCCCGATGGAGGCCTTTGTACATTTAAGGTAGCCGCAGGCCGCGTCGTTTATAAGAAGCACGTTCTTTTTTTCGTCAAGAAGCAGAAAACCCTCGCTTACGTTATCAAGAATATAGTTCAGCTTATCTTTTTCATGCTGTATCGTTGCGATATATTTTGAAAGATGAGCCGAAAGCGCGTTGATCTTGACGGCCATATCCTCAAGCTCCGCATAACGGTAAGCCTTAGGGTTGAGCTGTATTCCTCCGTCCTTGACGCTGATAAGGCTGTTATTCATTTCAACTATCGGCGTAATGAAGCCGGAGGTGAACCTGCCTGTCAGGACTGACGCGAGAATTAGCGCGATGACGATAACGAGGATCATAGCGGGGATTATTGACTTGAGGCTGTCCCATACGCCTGAAACCTCTTTTGTGGCTCTGATGAAATAGCCGTCGGAGGTCTTGACCGCAGAATACACAAGCTTTTTGCCGAGCGTTTCGCTGTTTCTTACGCTTGAACCTTTGCCGGTAATGCTGGCCTCGATTATCTCAGGCCGGTCGGAATGGTTCTTCATAGCTTTGTAATCGGCTGCGGAGTCACCCAAAACGGTACCGTCGGCGGCGATAATAGTAACACGGACGTTATCAATGTCGCCCGCGAAGTTTTTGGCCTGTATGTCCGTATCCAGAGAGGGGTCATATTCTTTGGAAATGACCGAGGCATATGAGAGCAACTCCTGCTTCGTGTCCTCAATAAGCTCCTTATTAAAAACAAAGGCGTTCAGCATACCGGAGATAATAAGCGTAAGCGCAAGGATGAGCACAAAGCCGGCCATTAATGATTTCTTCATTTGGTACCTCCGACAAAGCGGTAGCCGACTCCTCTGACAGTTTTGATGTAGCTGCTGTTGTCCGCCGTATCGCCGAGCTTCTGACGGAGCGTGCCTATGTGGATATCCAGAGTTCTGGTCTCGCCGAAGTAATCGTCGCCCCAAATCTTGCCAATCAGCTCTTCGCGCGAAACGGCGCGCGAGCTGTTTTCCATAAGGTACTTAAGGAGTTCAAATTCTTTGAAAGTCAGTATGACGGGCTCTCCGTCCTTCATGACCTCCCTGACATTTCCGTCCAGCCTTATGCCTCCCTGCTCCAGAACATTTTCGGAGCCGTCAGTCTCCTCTGTTCCGCCGTGCCTGCGAAGCTGTGCGCGTACTCTTGCACAGAGCTCGAGCACGCTGAATGGCTTCGTTACATAATCATCCGCGCCGGCATCAAGCCCGATTATCTTGTCAAGCTCCGTGTCCTTAGCCGTAAGCATGATGACCGGAATATCTCTAAGGTCCTTGGAGCTTCTCATTGCGCGCACAGCGTCGATGCCGCTCATGCCGTCCATCATTATGTCCATAATGACGACGCGCGGCGGCTCTTTATTCATATGCTCAAGCGCGGATTTTGCGTTGTCAAAGCCCTTCGGCTTATAGCCGTTGCTGCCGAGAGCCACTTCAAGGAGCATCCTTATGCTCTCGTCGTCTTCAACGATAACGATTCTCTCGTTCAACTGAAAGCCTCCCCGCAGTAAAATCAGATGATTCTCTCGTTTATATGGATTCCCGTCATATAGAACTGCACCCATTCGCAGATGTTGACCGCATGGTCGCCGATACGCTCAAGGTATTTTACGATCATAAGATAATCGATGACGGTTTCGATGTCATGCGTTTCCTTGTATATGCTGGAGCCGAGTTCGTGGCGGATCTTTATGAAATAAGCGTCGACGACATCGTCCTTCTTCATCGTTTCTTTGGCAAGCTCAAGATCTCCCTTTACATATGCGTCAATAGCCGCCGCCACCATTTCCTTCGCGCTTTCCGCCATTTTCAGTACCTCATCCTGAAGGTCCGGGAAACTGATGCTGTCGTGATACATGCTGATTTCGGCGATGTCGGAAGCGGCGTCGCCGATGCGCTCGATATCGGTTATCATCTTGATTGCGGTGCTGATTTTGCGCAGGTCTGTTGCGACCGGCTGCTGCTTAAGTATCAGCTTCAGGCACATCGTTTCGATGTCGCGCTCCATAGCGTTAATATTGGCGTCATCTTCTATTATCTCTTTTGCCAGCTGTTTGTCAAATGTTTTAAGCGCCTGCATCGAGCGCGTAACAGCGTCGATTGCGGCGGTTCCCATTCTGATGAGCGCGGCAGACAGTTCCTTCAGTTCATCGTCATAAAGTTTTCTTGTGGCCATGGCAAAAACACACTCCTTATTCTATTGGCCGATCAACCGAAACGGCCGGTGATGTAGTCCTCTGTGCGCTTATCCTTCGGAATCGAGAAGATATCGTCTGTTTTTCCCGTCTCGACAAGCTCGCCAAGCAGGAAAAATGCGGTCTTGTCTGAAATACGCGCCGCCTGCTGCATATTATGCGTTACGATGACGACCGTATAATTTTTTCTTAGATCATCCATGAGTTCCTCGATGCGCATTGTGCTAGCAGGGTCAAGCGCGCTTGTCGGTTCGTCCATGAGTAGTATTTCAGGTTCAACGCTCAGCGCACGGGCAATACACAACCGCTGCTGCTGACCTCCGGAAAGGCCGAGAGCGCTCTTTTTCAGCCTGTCCTTGACCTCCTCCCAGAGTGCCGCGCCGCGCAGGGATTTTTCGACAATTTCATCCAGAGATGCCTTGCTGTGGTTTCCGTGAAGCCTCGGCCCGTAAGCAATGTTGTCGTATATGCTCATCGGGAACGGGTTCGGTGCCTGGAACACCATCCCGATGCTTTTGCGCAGAAGATTCACATTTGTGGTTCTGGCGTAAATATCGGTGTCTCGGTACTTGACCTCACCGATTATTTGGACTCCGGGAACAAGATCGTTCATTCTGTTGAGCGTTTTCAAGAATGTACTTTTGCCGCAGCCGGAAGGCCCGATAAGCGCGGTTATCTCTTTTTCCTCTATGTCGATATCGATTCCCTTGAGCGCATGAAAAGCTCCGTAATAAAGCTCAAGATTCTTTGTTGAAATTATACCCATCCCTATCACCCGTTCTTTTTCAGTCTTTTTTTCGCGGCTTTTGCGGAGAAGTTGATTATCAGCACGAGTATCAAAAGTATCGCCGCTATCGCAAAGCCGACATCAAACTCGCCGCTTTCCATCGTATAAACGTAGAGCATGACGCTGAGCGTTCCGCCGCTCGTTGACAGGGCCTTAAAGTAGTTCGTAACCAGTACATAACCTGCACCCGCCGTAAAGAGCAGAGCAGCCGATTCGCCGACGATACGGCCGACCGCGAGTATCGCACCGCTGACGATGCCGTCGATTGTACACGGGAGAACAATCGTGCGGATCGAATACCACTTCGTGGCGCCGAGCGCAAGCGCGCCGTCACGGTAGGACTGCGGTGTTGTTTTGAGCGATTCCTGCGTCGTTCTTATGATGCTGGGCAGAATCATAACAACCAACGTGAGCGAACCTGCGAGGACGCTGGATTTAAGTCCGAGCTTCTGGCTGAAGAACAGCATCCCGACTAACCCGTAGATGATCGAAGGTATGCCTGTCAGTGTCTCGGTTGAAAACTCGATGAACCTGACAAGTCTCTTGTTAGCGGCGTATTCATTTAGATATATCGCGGCTCCGATTCCGATCGGAAGAGCAATAACCAGCGCCGTTATGATCATGTACAGAGTAAACAGTATATTGGGAAATATGCCGATCTTATCTTCCAACACCTTGCGCTGCGTAGTGAGGAACTCCCAGCTGAGATTCGGCAGTCCTCTGTAAAAAATATAACCGATAAGCCCCGCCAAAAGCAAAATTGCTATCAGCGCGGAGAGATATATAAGAGCCCTTAGTATCCCGTCTCTGGCTCTGCGGCCGGATGATATTCTGCTGTCAAGCGAGAGAGTGCGAGTATTATTTTCCATCCGAGGCGCCTCCTTTGAGCAGTGTGTTCAGAACCACATTGATTATCATGATGAACACGAACAGTACAAGGCCGATCGAAAAGAGCGCCTGCTTCTGAAGCCCGCCCGCGTATGACATTTCCGAGGCAATAGCGGTTGTGAGGAGCCTTACGCTGCCAAAGAGCTTCGGCATATTCGCAACGTTGCCTGCAACCATCATGACCGCCATCGCCTCGCCTATCGCACGTCCGATGCCCAAAACGACACCGGCTGTAATCCCGCTTTTTGCGGAAGGGATACTTACTTTGAAGATAGTTTCGATTTTAGTTGCGCCCAAAGCAAGGCTGGCTTCCTCATATTTCCGAGGAACAGCGTTAAGCGCGTTCTCGCTGATGCTGACAATGCTCGGCAATATCATGACAGCGAGGACGATGATAGCCGAGAACAGCGTCGAGCCGCTTTTAAGGCTGAAGATATCCATAACCGCCGGTACCAGAACTATGATGCCCACAAGGCCATATACGACCGAGGGTATCCCGGCTAAAAGCTCGACCGCCGGACGTACGGCGGAAGCCACTCTCGGGCTTGCTATTTTTGAGAGAAATACGGACATCAAAAGCCCGACCGGAACTCCGATAAGTATTGCTCCGAAGGTCGCAAAAATTGATGACAGAATAAACGGCAGGATACCGAACTTTGGTTCGGAAGCCGTGCTTTTCCAGACCTCTCCGAGAAGAAACTCCTTGAGGCCGATCTCCCTGATTGCAGGAAGGCCGCTGATAATCATGTATGCCGATATTCCAATGACTGCGACTATGGATATCATGCCGCAGACAATAAATATGACATTCATGACTTTTTCGGTTATATTTCTAGCTTTCATATTACCTCCGTCAGCTTGGTGGATAGCGCTCTAAGGGGACTTCACAAGTGAAGTCCCCTTGCCTGACGTCTTGTTATTTCGCAGGAGGAATCGCTCCGGCTTTTTCAATTATCGGTGCTGCTTCGGAACTGAGTGCGAATTCAATGAAAGCCTTTGCTGCCGGGGAGAGCTCTGAGCCCTGTTTTGTGAGCATGTTGAAGTTTCTCTGGACCTTGTAGGTACCGTCGAGAACGGTTGCCTCGGTGCATTCAACGCCGCCGACCTTGATCATGCTTACTGTATCGTCGACAGCGGATAGAGAAGCATAACCAAACGCGTTTTCGTTGGCCGCAACCGCAGCGATAACTGCGCCGGTGGAGGTGAGCTCCTGCTCATACTTGCAGGCATCCTTAACATCAACGATGCTTTCAAAACCGTCGCGTGTGCCGGAACCGGCTTCACGTCCGATGAAAACTACGGGCGCGTCAGGTCCGCCGACTTCTTTCCAGTTTGTGATTTCGCCCTTTGCGAGCTTTGCTATCTGCTCAAGAGTAAGATCTGCAACAGTGTTAGCCTTGTTTACGATAATTGCGATACCGTCCACTGCGATGACAGTTGCATCAAGGCCGGTTTCTTCTGCTTTAAGATTGCGGCTTGCAAGGCCGATGTCTGCGGTTCCGTCGGACGCTGCGGTGATACCGGCGCCGGAGCCTGTCGCGTCATAGGTAACTGTCACGTCGGGATACTTTGCCATAAAAGCTTCGCTGAGAGCGGCGATAACCTTTTCCATTGAAGTGGAGCCGTTGGTTGAAACGGTTCCGGAAAGAGCAGACTCTGTAGCCGTGGGTTCTGCGGAAGCCGCGGCGGAGGGAGAAGCCTCTGCAGCCTTGTTGGAAGAGCAGCCTGCAAACATGGCAAGGCACAGAACAGCTGCAAGAGAAATGGCGAGAATCTTTTTCATGAATTTACTCCTTTACTTACTTAATAAATATGTATTGTTTACCGCTGTTACTGTAACCATAATAATTTCTGTATAAAAAAGTCACTACCACGATTGCTATAAAAGTTTGTAAAGTCTTAGTAAAGTTGTAAAGCCCTCAAATTCTTAAAGCTTTGTTAATAGAAGGCTTTCCTTCCGAAAAGCCTTCCCTGTTATTTTAAAATTATTCTGCACATTTTTCCTCCGCGATATAGCACAGGACGATTTTACACACATTTGACCAATTATAATGATTTGTATATTAGTTTATAACAATCAAAAGCATATTAATAATAAATTAGATATAATATTGAAAAAAGTATTATTTTGTTATTTTTATATGGCATATGCGGTTTTTTTATGTTATTATACTTAAATACAGGTAAAAGATTGTCAGGCTTCTTGCGGAGGTTTTCATGGATATACGTGATTTGAGATATTTCTGTCTTACGGCGGAGCTGGAACACGTTTCAAAAGCGGCGGAAAAGCTTGGTATCGCGCAGCCTTATCTGACAAAAATAATTGGCCAGATCGAAGACGAGTTCGGGACCGAACTTTTTGATAAAGCAGGCAGAAAAATTAAGCTGAACAGTAACGGCGAGGTGTTCTACCGTAACGCCAAGAAAATACTTGCGGACGTTGAAAATCTTTATACCGAAATGGACTTTATTGAAGGGCAGAACCGCAGAACGATTTCCCTTATGTGCAATACCGAGTCTCATGCGCACGGCATGATAGTCGAATTTCAGAAGAAAAACGCGAACTACGCGCTTAAGCTTGCATATGCGACACGAAAGGAAATGATCGAAGCGCTTACGACCGGAACTGCGGACTTCGCACTTTGTGATCCGGCTATCGATGAGGACCCATTGAAGAATATCGCCACAGAGATCGTATTCCGCGATACCGCTTGTGTCCTGCTGCCCCCCGGACACCCTATGCTCAAACGCAAATCGGTCAGATTTGAAGATCTAAAGAACGAACGTCTTGTAACAGCTTCAAAGGGCGGCGCAATGCGCAATCATGTGGACTATGTCTTTGAAAAATGCTCTGCCAGGCCCAACATCGTCTGCGAAACACATGATATCAACCTTATAATTCAGGCGGTGCTGAGCGGTCTCGGCTATGCTTTTATTTCTTATTCCGTTCTTGAAAAATATTCAGAGCTGAGAGAATACTGCGTTGAGATCGACAGCTGCGATAAGTTCGGCGATATGGGTCTGAGCTATAACAAGCTTTCATTTGAAAACAGATACATGCAGGATTTCTTGGATTTTATCCGCGAGTATTTCAGGAAGCTGCAGAAAAAAATTGATTCGGAGCACACTTCTCGGCTCGAATTCTAATTTTTTTAAGTATTAAACAGCCTTTCATCCACAAAACCCGGAGGATTCTATGGATATAAGAGATCTGCGCTTTTTTTGCCTAACGGCTGAAATGGAGCACGTTACGAAAGCCGCGGAAAAGCTCGGCGTTTCGCAACCCTTCCTTACGAGGGTGATATCAAACCTTGAGAAAGAAATCGGGCTGTCGCTCTTTGACAATGTGGGACGGAAGATCCGGCTCAACGAAAACGGCGAGACCTTTTATAAGCACGCAAAAAAAGTTCTTGCGGATATGGACGAGCTCAATTCCGAAGTCAGCGCCATGCTCGACCGGCACAACAAGAGCATCCGAATACTCTGCAACATCAGTTCCTATTCGCCGGAACTTATAATGGCGTTTCGCAAAAAGTATCCTAATTATACCATCTCTATCGAATTCGCGGTCGTTAAGGACATTTTGGATGCGCTTGTCGCCGGAGAAGCTGATTTTGCTTTCTGCTCTCCTCCTCTGATAGACGATCCGCTTAAAGGCCTCAAAACCGATCTCGTGTTCTGTGAACGCTGCAGTATCCTGCTTCCGCCCGGGCATCCGCTTATCGAGAAAAAAACGATCACCATTGATGATATCAAAGACGAACAGCTTATAACGACATCTAAAGGCACCGGGCTGCGCATCAATATTGAGCAAAGCTTTAAAAAATACGATTTAAAACCCCGTATCGTCTGCGAATCGAACGATATGAACCTCATAATCCGCAGCGTAAGGGACGGTATGGGCTATGCTATAATCCCGCGTTGGCAGCTTTGCAGCAATCCGGAGCTAAAGCAATTCTGTGTTGACGTTGATATCCCCGAAACCTACGCTTACATAGGCATTACATATAGCACGAAACCCGCGATTGGAACTGCAAGCGCTCATTTTAAAGATTTCGTAGTCCAGTTCCTCAATGAATTCAAGAGCAAAGTCTATGGCACAATATAACAGCAGAATGAATAAATATGTCGGTATTTGCACGGATATGTCTTTGCGCCAGTTTTAATATCTTGTGTGAAGTGACGATATTTTTGCTTTTGCTTGACATATTTATGTCCGTATAATATGATTATACTAATTTAATAAATAAAAGCGATGATAAGGAAGAAGTAACCGTTACAGACCCGAACAGAAAGCAGCCGGTTTGATGAGAGGCGCGCGGGAAATTTCGGCGAATACATCCTTTAGCTTCACACTGAACGGCTTTCAAGTAGGATGTGACGGGTGACGACCGTTATTATGTCGGCTCTTTGCACGGCGCGCTGATGCGCGATGGAAGAGAGCTTCAAAGGCGGCTCTGCGTGAGCGGGCCGCGAACCAAGGTGGTACCGCGAATTGTTTTCGCCCTTCGGATTTTTCCGGAGGGCGTTTATTTGTTATTAAGGAGTGTTTTTATGCCGATTACTGAGTTTCTGGAGCAGAACGCAAAACTGTATCCGAACGAGATTGCGCTTGTTGAGATCAATCCCGAACACGAGGATGTTCCCGCACAGACTTCGTGGAAGGAATTTGCGCTTGTTGAAATGAACTATCAGGAGAACACATACAGGCGAGAGCTTACATGGAAGGACTTCGACTGCCGAGCAAACCGTTTTGCCCATCTGCTGCTCGCAAACGGCGTCAAAGCCGGCGACAAGGTCGGAATACTGCTGATGAACTGCCTTGAATGGCTGCCGATATACTTCGGAATCCTCAAAGCAGGCGCGCTGGCTGTGCCGTTGAATTATCGATATACTGCGGACGAAATCAGATACTGTCTTGATCTTGCCGACTGCACATTACTTGTTTTCGGAAATGAATTCGTCGGCCGCGTGTACAATGTTAAAGACGACGTACCGAAAATCAGGAAGTTTTATTATGTAGGCTCCGAATGCCCCGAATGGGCCGAGAGCTACTATACCTTTATGTCTTACTGCTCAAGCAGAAAGCCGCATATAAAAATCACTGACGACGATTTTGCGGCGATTTATTTCTCTTCCGGCACGACCGGCTTTCCGAAGGCGATCCTGCATAAGCACAGGGCGCTTACCCATTCGGCAATATGCGAACAGAAGCATCACGGGCAGAAGCGCGGCGACTGTTTCCTTTGCATCCCGCCTCTCTACCATACAGGCGCTAAGATGCACTGGTTCGGAAGTCTCGTTTCCGGCAGCAAGGCGGTTTTGCTACGCGGTATCAGCCCAAAGTGGATACTGCAGACCGCAGCGCAGGAACGCGCGACGAACGTCTGGCTTCGTGTTCCATGGGCGCAGGATATTCTGGACTCGCTTGACCGGAGCGAGCTTAAGCTCTCAGACTATGACCTTTCAGCGTGGCGGCTGATGCATATCGGCGCACAGCCCGTCCCCCCTTCTCTTATAAACCGCTGGAAAGCATATTTCCCTGAGCACCAGTATGATACGAACTATGGTCTCTCAGAGTCTATCGGCCCCGGCTGTGTTCACCTCGGTATCGATAACGCGCACAAGGTCGGTGCGATCGGTGTTCCGGGCTTCGGCTGGGAAGCAAAGGTTGTGGATTCTGAAAAGCAAGAAGTCCCGCAGGGTGAGGTCGGAGAGCTTGCCGTCCGGGGTCCGGGCGTTATGATATGCTACTATAAAAACGAGGAGGCGACACGCGAGTCTCTGTCTGACGACGGCTGGCTCTGGACCGGCGATATGGCACAGGTGGACGAAGACGGCTTCATATGGCTTGTAGACCGCAAGAAGGACGTCATCATTATGGGCGGCGAGAACATTTATCCTGTTCAGATCGAGGATTACCTCCGTAAAAACGAAAAGATCAAGGATGCCGCGGTCATCGGAAGACCGCATCCGCGTCTCGGTGAGATTGCCTGCGCGATAATCGAGCTAAAGCCCGGAACGTTCGCCACAGAAGACGAAATAAATGAATTCTGCCTTTCT
>JAJUHD010000057.1 GCA_029268085.1 Bacillota bacterium
AACTGAGCGATTATATAAACTGGTTCAATAATTTCCGTTTACACGGTTCTCTGGGCTATCTCAGCCCCCTTGATTTTAAAGCTAAGACCCTATAATTTTTGTCCGAATAAGTGTTGACATACCACCTTAGCATTTTTGTGTAAACATAATTTAACAATAACATCCATCGAAATTATATCATATAGTAGTGATTTTTGCATTTTTTCTTGGTAATAAGCGGTAACGGCTAATAATAGACGCAGTATTTATGAGTGAAAAGAGGAAAACATAAAAAATCAAGGCTCCGAGAATCCTCTCAAAGCCTTGATTTTACTGTGGTTGCGGAGGTGCGCAAGCAATATTATGTGCGACATTCTGAAATCTTTTCGCATAAGTAATTTACGCATAGCATCAACCTAATATTGCTAAAAAATTTTTGGTCTTAAAAAGATTATTTGCTCGTAAACAAACTAGTGACCAATCTTTTTAACCATTTTTAAGAACTTCCTTTTGTCAGTATACCCACACATTTATAAGTCTTCATTATGTAGGCGCGGTATTCCCGCAAACTTTAACATCAGTAAATATGTTTTGCGGTAACCATTTCGCAAAGATGAAAATTTGAGTATCTAGCCGCTAAATTGGGATTTTATTTTTTAGACACAGTAATTTTTAATGCACGGTGTTCTTCTGCAAAAGTCCGGACTTATCTAATTTCCAATCAATGAAGAGAAACAATAGATAGCCCAAACAACAATGCCGCCTGATAAAAAGCTTATCAGGCGGCATTCGTATGTTTTATTCTTATGTAGCTGCAACAATAACCTTAAAACCGGCTCTTTATATCAAGGCTATTCTCAATGATATCAGTAAATAAGGTAGTTTGTCACTCCGCCTGCTGAGCAGAGAGTCCAAACGCCCCAGAGAACAGCGGTGAAAAGTCCGGGCCAAATGCTGCGTGCCTTGCTGGATATGTAGACGTTCAGTGCATTGCCCACTGTGATTCCTATTGTCAGAGGCAATATTGCCAGACCATATGCATAGAGGATTCCGGTGCGGAAGCCTTCCATGACGGTATGGGTAAGCTTAAGCTGTAGAGCAAATATAATATAGAATACAAACAGTCCTCCGACACAAATTCCGGTAGTCTTTAGTACGTTGGTGATAAGATTCTTGCGTGTCCCGTCAAAACTGATGCCAAGTGACTTGGTGGCAAGATGCGTGCAGAGGAAGTAAGGGATGAGATAGATAAAGTATACTACCCAGCACATCACACGTTTTCTACTGAGATTGCTCATCTGCAAAGTGGTGATGTGAAGTCCCTGCTGGGTATACTTGCCTATTAAGCCCATCAGCAGATATCCGCTGCCAACCACACAGATGCCAAAAAGAAGAGACTTGAGGATATAACCGATTCTGAACGCCTTGGTATTATCGGTTGCGAAACCAAGACTGCGGTAGTTTTCTCCCGCTTTTTTGCCCCATACGAAGTAATAAACGAGGAAGACAACCAGCATAGCCGCGGCTGTCAGCCACTGCCATTCAACATAGACATTGGAAGTGCCGCCCAGAAGCCACAGGCTGTGTTTTACTCCGTCCGCGCCAGTCCACTGGGTTGGTATTAGGGCTTGCGTGGCAACCTTGGTAACGGGGTTGTTGGTATTATACGCCGTCGGGAACAGCCCGATTTCCGCAGCTTTAACTCCTGGCAGATACAGCAGCGGAGGAAGCACGAGGAGCAGTGCGAGGAATGCAAACCATGCGGGAGATCTTTTCTTGATGCCGTAGGAGGGAACCGGCTCAAGCTCAAGAGTCTTGAATTTACCTGCTTTTATAAGAGCGGTCGCCACTGCAAACATAAGCGCGCAAATCGAGAGATACTCAAGGATCCATCCGATGTCCTTCCACTGCCAAACTGTTGAAATACCCTTGTAACCGTTGACTTCATCAGACAGGTTGACTCCGTCGATATTGCCATATCCGTCCATACCGAGTATAAATCCGAATATTATCTGCTTTACGGCAGCATTGTCGACATTGTAGTACGCATGTATGGAAGAGGGCAGATAGAACACCCTGAGATATTTTTTTCCGTCGGTCCCAGTGACTTGGTACTGTTTGCTCGGAATGATGCTTGCCCCGGTTTCTCCCCAGGCTTTAGCTATATCCGGGCTGTTGTAGTACTTGTGGATATCCTGTGAGGTCTTTCCTGTTTTTTCGTCAAGAATAGTGGTTCTTTTCAAGGCGCTTTCATCAGAGTCGCCAACAACGGTGACATAGTTGAAGTTGCCCGGATTTGCGGTAACAGCGGAGCCAAGGTGAAATAGAAGGCGTACATTCTTTGCGTATTTTGTAGCAAATGCTGTGGCATAGCCGCCGCCCATGGAATGGCCAAACACAGCTATGTTGTCCTGCTTAACAAAGTTGTAGCTTTTAAGCGTATTATATATGGTGTCTCCTCCGAAAGTGGATTCACCGACTGAGGTGGCGGTTTTATAGTCGGAATCGTGTGATCCCTGATAGTCGAAGTTGATTACAACAAACCCGCGTCTTGCAAGCTCAAGAGCATAGGTTCCTGTGTGCTCCAGCATATCATTGCCGCCGTGATACAGGACGACAGCCGGTGCGGGATTTTTCGCAGTAGCGCTTTTTGGTCTGTACAGCATGGCGTTGAAAACATCTCCGTCTGCCGAGGAAAGCACCATCTTCTCAACCCTTACCTTGCCCCATGCAGTGTCCGTTCCTATGACAAGCGTAAAAGAAAGAATTACAGCGATGCAAAGAATAATTGCAAATATGCTGTATCCGGATAATTTTCTTTTCATTGAACCGCTTCCTCCCCATTTTTTTAGAGTTATCACAGTTTCTAAACCCAATATATTGCACCAAGGATAGATTTTAGTATAAACTATTGATTTTTGATGGCAATACATGATGTAATTGTTGCTAAAACGTTTGACTTTTTCAAAATAATCGGTCATATTTAATCATAATCAATCATTCCAATGTGGAGGAAACAGGAAATGTTTCAGAACGAGAGATATGAAAAAATATATGAATTGGTTAAAAACCGCGGCAGCGTAACAGTACAGCTACTCGAAAAACAGCTGTATGTAAGCGAGGCTACCATCCGGCGGGATCTGAAAGTCATGGAAAACCGGGGGCTCATCATTAGAGTGTGGGGAGGAGCAATACTGCCCGCTGTAAGCAGGGATATTCCTTCCTTTGTACGCCTCAGGTCAAATATAGACAAAAAGGAAAAAATAGCCTCCATTGCCTCAAAGCTTCTGAAAAACTCAACCACTATCTTTTTCGACAGCAGCACATCCTGCATGCCGCTGGTACCCTATATGTCTGAGCTCAAGAATGTCTCCGTAATTACAAACAGTCTTGAACTTAGCCATCAGTTAGTGCAACAGACATCCGTCGCAGTTACGCTTCTCGGCGGGCAGGTCTACGAGGGGTATATACTCACGGGTTATCAGGCTGTGGAATCAGTTAAGCAGTATTACACCGATCTGATGTTCTTCTCCTGCAGCGGTATCTCTGCCGAAGCCGGACTAACTAGCATTGAGCAAAAGGTAGTCGAAGTATGCAGGGAGATGATGAAGCACACACACACCAAGGTCCTTCTCTGCGACACCAGCAAGGTCGGAAAAACGGCCCTGTTGCATCTTGCGGACCTGTGCACTCCCGACTATGTGATAATGGACAGCGTGCCTGATGACCCGGATCTGGTAAGTCTCCTCGGCGAAAGGCTTATTACGGCTCCGTCTCAGCTCTGACTAAAAAAAGAAGTACATCCCTTTGGGATGCACTTCTCATTTCATGGTTGCGGAGGCAGGATTTGAACCTACGACCTTCGGGTTATGAGCCCGACGAGCTACCGGACTGCTCCACTCCGCGATATTTCTCTGGACTTCAGAGCTATGATAGAGTATCATAATATTTAAAAGATGTCAACAGTATTATTATGCCTGAACGGGGAATTTATTAATGAAAAAAAAGGCTCTTGTCACCGGCGCTTCCGGAGGCATCGGATCGGAAATCGCAAGGTGCCTTGACAGGGACGGCTTTGAAGTGCTGCTGCACTATAACAGGGCGCGTGAACACGCAGCCGGGCTCTCTGATGAGCTCGGCGGAGCGCCATTTTTCCGTGCCGATTTTGAAAACCCTTCCGAAATTGAGTCTATGTTCAGCGAGATAGACGAAGCGCACGGAGGAGTCGACCTTCTCGTCAACAACGCGGGACTGGCCTACTATGGTCTTTTAACCGATATGAAACCCGAGGATTGGCGAAGGCTTTTTGCGGTTAACGTCGACGGGGCGTACCACTGCTGCCGTCTTGCAATCCCTAACATGGTGCGGCGCAAATCCGGAAAAATAATCAATATAGCCTCTGTCTGGGGGCTTTGCGGCGCCTCCTGTGAAACCGCTTATTCCGCTGCGAAGTCCGCTCTCATTGGCTTTACAAAAGCTCTGGCCAAGGAACTCGGGCCCTCCGGCATAACCGTTAACTGCGTGGCCCCCGGAGTAATAATGACCGGAATGCTGGACTCTCTTGCCGACGAGGAAATTGATTCGCTCAGAACGCAGACGCCCCTTGGGGTGCTCGGAAAGCCCTCGGACGTCGCCGAACTCGTTTCCTTCCTCGCCTCGGATAAGGCCGGCTTTATAACCGGACAGGTTATAAGCCCTAACGGCGGCTTTGTGATAAGCTGAAAAGAAACGAGCGCCTGTATTTCGGACGTTTTGACAATCTTTTTTCTTAGGCATATCTCCATCATGCTGTCTGAAACTGTAACGCCCGCCTCATGCCCTTCAGCAGGAAATATGGAACTATCCAAGCGGTTATAAATTCAGCCTTATTAATCGCGGCGGCCTCGCGGCGCTCCGCTCACCTTCAGGCAAGGCTTAGGCGAAGGGTTTTAGGCTCTCTGCGATGAAAAAATGTAACAGACAGGGCATATAATCTTTCTTTGCAATAATCCCCCCTGAAAACATCTTGAATTTATATCTTCAATACATTACTGCCGATACGGAAATGCGGTATAATGAGAGCCCGGAAGGAATTTTTGGGTTCAGGTTGCGGGAGGCGGGGTACATGAATGAGTCTAAGGATTTTATGAGGCAGGTTCCCGAAGCGTTGCTGCAGAAAACCGAAATGCATCTCTGCGACAGCATTATCATTTTTAAGCCGGCTTTCTACATCGGAGGGATAACATTTGATATTACCGACTACCATATTGTCATCCCATCCGAAACTACTCCTGAAATACTTATTAATAACAAACCGGTCCGTGGAGAAGACGGGAAAATTCTGGCCATTAATCCGGGAGATTCGGTCGCCTGTATTAGGCATGCGCCGGCAAAGCCCTACCGCTCTTTTTTGCTCAGGCCTAAGCTGCTGCAAAAGATTGCCGCTGAAATTGGCTTTGACGCCGAGCCTCGATTTGAGAGCTTCCTGAACAACTTTTCCTTCGAGCTGATCGACTCATTCAACCGTCTTGAGCGAGAAGCCGCCCGCCGGGATCGGTCAAATCTGATGCTTGACAGTCTGGAAGTGCAGATTGCCGTTTTGCTTCTGCGTGAGTTAAAAACAAATGTGAAACCCGCTTCCCGGAATCTGCAGGATGCGGATTCCTACGTCGGCATGGCTCAGGAATATATCCGGACATATTTCAGCTCAAACATTTCTCTTCGGGATATTTGCCGAGAGATCCACGTTTCACCTTTTCATTTCATAAGAACTTTTATGAAAAAAACGGGTATGACTCCCCATAAATATCTCCTTTCGGTCCGCATGGAAAAAGCGAAGGAGCTGCTGATGGCAGGGCGCCATTCCGTCGCGGAAACGGCCATGCTTTGCGGATATAACAGTATTTCAAATTTCTCTGTGGCGTTTAAGAATACCGTAGGTATTTCTCCCTCTGATTATAAAAGGCAATAGCTGTTGGCAAACGCCTCGGAGCTGTGTGCCCCGAGGCGTTTCGGTATTATCCTTATTCTGTTTCTTCTTTTTTGCGGCCGCCGGATTAGTCGTTGCCGCCGAACAGGTTTCCAATCCCAACGCTGCCAAGCAGGCTGCCTTCCCCCTTGCTTTTTCCTCCGCCCGCCTTGCTGGCGGCGTAAATTCTGTCCGCAAGACGTGAAAACGGAAGGGATTGCAGCCAGACGCTTCCCGGTCCGGTAAGCGTCGCCAGCGCCAGCCCCTCGCCTCCGAACAAAGCGGTTTTGATATTGCCCGCAAACTGGACGTCATAGCTGACCGTTTTTGTAAGGGCGACAAGACAGCCGGTGTCGAGTTTGAGCATTTCACCCGGCCCCAGGTCCTTTTTTATTATTGTGCCCCCGGCATGCATGAATGCAAGGCCGTCTCCTTCAAGCTTCTGCATAATGAAGCCTTCGCCGCCGAAAAGGCCCACGCCGATTTTCTTTTGAAAAGCAATGCCGACTGAGATTCCTTTGGCGGCGCAAAGGAAAGCGTCTTTTTGACAAATAAGGGTTCCTCCCAGATCCATGAGGTCAAAAGGAATAACTTTCCCGGGGTAGGGCGCAGCGAATGAAACGCACTTTTTTTCTCTGCCCCTGTTCGTAAACGAGGTCATAAAAAGGCTTTCGCCGGTAAGAACTCGTTTGCCCGCAGAAAACAGTTTTCCCTTTAAATCGTTCCCTTCTCTCCCGGAGCCGTCGCCGAAAACGGTATCCATTTCTATCGACTGATCCATATACATCATCGCCCCGGCCTCGGCTATAATCGTTTCCTCCGGATCAAGCATAATTTCCACAAACTGCAAGTCGTCCCCGTAAATTTTGAATTCCACTTCATGAGCTCTGCGCATTCTTTTTCCTCCCACCCATAATTGACGTTCAGCGTTGTCCATCAGCCGTTGCACATATAGATACATGTATTGTATCATTTTAAGTATAATAACTTAAGTAACAATTCCATTCCAAAAATTGCTGCCTTTATTTTGTTTTAATTGCTGCTTTCCCCTCAAAACTTAATAATTTAAGCAGCGAAGCGGTGCTCCAGCTCTACGGGACAGAGCCGACGCGGGAATAAAATCGGGCGTGACGGTCGATGCGCAGGGGCATGACCGTTACGCCCGGCAAAACAGCCCGTATGATTTTACCCGGATTGCCCTGTTTTGACTAAGCGCAGGAATAGCCGGTTCCGATTTATTCTTTGATAATAAAATCGGGCGACATCCTCTGCCAGCTTTCCATTTTCTCCTCCAGCTTTCGCTTGCTTTCCTCGTCCTCGCGCATGGCGATTAGCTGCCAGTCCATTTCAGAAAGCGCCTGCGCCACCTCGTCAAGTTTCTGATAAGGAATCGAGATGATGTGGTAACCCTCCGGGAACACCTTTCTCCGCTTTAATCCGTGGTGCATACCGGTTATGCAGAAATTGACCTTGCCGCTTATGTAGGGATACGCGTAAAGCCAGGCGCAGCTGAGAACGCTTGAGCTTTTCGATTCCCAAAGGTCGCCTGAAATATAGCTCGTTGCCCGCATAAGTATTTCGGCTTTGTCGGGCTTTGCCAGCGCTATGATAATATCCGGATCAAAATCGCAAATTGACACCGGAGAGAAAATGACAAAGTTGTGCGCGCCCTTTTCCAGCTTCGGTATCAGGCTGTAAAGCCTCGCGTTCGGCGCAGGCGTCTTGAAAACTCCGAAATCGAAGCCCGCCTGTCCGCTGGCTGCAAGGGGCAGCTCATCTATCATGCCCAGAACCATTTTTCCGAAACAGTTGTCGTTGTTTTTCGTTATAAAGAACTTTTCGCCGCTATCTTGAGCTTCTTTTAGAAATTGACAAAATGACAAATTTTTGTTAGAATTCTTAGTGTTTTCAGGCTGCGCATAGCAGTATTTTATCGCAACCGCAGGGTAATCCAGCTCGAGCTTTTCAAAAAGCTCCTTTTTTTGATTGCTCAGCATTTGCTTGTCCTCCCATATTAATGTGAATATACATATCTTTTTTTGGCGTTTTGCAAAAGGAGATGCGGAAATGCAGGTCAAATTATCGGAAAACGATTGGATGTTTATAACCCAATTGATTTACAGGCTTAACCGCATAGATGATTTGTCGTCATTTTGTTTCACCTTTCTCCAGCAAATCAGAGTCCTGATTCCGTATTCCGAAAGCAGGTTCTACAGGGTCAGGCGTGAAGCGGGTTCGCTTCATCCGTTTTCGAGGATTTGTGTGAGCAGCGAGGGCGGCCTGCCTCATAAGGAATACGACATCAGCAAGTATGACTGCTTCTGGTCAGAGTACCTGTACGCGCCGTGGAGCACGGTTTTCCGCCACTCAGACACGGCTTTCGGCGAAACTTTCGAGGAAACGGAGCTTTATAAAAACGTCTACAAGCCGCAGAACATTCATCACGCCGTAAAAACCGTCCTGATTTTGGACGACAAGCTGCTCGGGATAACAGCGTTTTTCCGCCCCAAATCAGAACCCGACTTTTCTGCTCGCGACGTCTACATACTCAACGTCCTCAAGGACCATCTCGCGCTCAAATTCAATCAATTGACCGGAGGCAGCTCAGATGTGGAGGTAATGCACAGGGAGCAGAAAACCGTAAGCGACCGTATAGCCGCAAGATACAGCCTCACGAGCCGCGAACACGAAATACTCGGCATGATATTAGGCGACAGCGGTGACAGCGACATCAGCGACATTCTTCATATAAGTCCTTCAACGCTCAAAAAGCACATATATAACATATATCAGAAAACTAATGTGAAAAACCGCATGCAGCTGAGGCGCCTTGCCAATACAGTTGACTGAAACCAGTTCAAGAGGGAAAAGCACCATGCTTTTCCCTCTTTTTAATTTCATTTTCAGACAAACGCCTCCTCCGCGGCGGCTTCATCAAACCATTCCCGGGATTTTCCCAGCAGCGACATTACTACATACTCCGTGTGCGCTCCCATTTCCGGCGCGGGATCGACTTTGCTTTCGCCCCTGATTCCGCCTATGCTGAACGGCAGACCGTTGACAATGAATTTTTCGGGAAACTTGCCGGATTCTTGGAATTTCATCTCTCTAAAGCACCTTCGTTCCTTTAAGTGCTCATCGTCGTACAATACCTCCTCGGCGTTTTGCACTGGGACGCACGAAACTCCGGCCCGCTGGAGAATTTCCGCGGCCTCGTCGGCGGACCTCAGTTCAGTCCACCGCTCCACTAGTTTGTCAAGCTCATTTTGGTTCTTTATTCTTTTTTCGAGGCTTTCGAACTTTTCGTTTCCCGTCCATCTCCCCGATGGATCAACAATGTGCGCAAATGTCTTCCATTCCTCCTCCGACGTCACCGCGATGGCGCACCACTCATCGGCTTCCCCCGCGCATTTATAGACATTGTGGGGGGCCGCGCCGTCGGAATAGTGGCGGTTGCCCTTAAGCCCTCTGTTTATTTTGTTCAGCTGCCAATCCAAAAGAACGTGTCCCAGGTAGGAAACCGCGGCCTCGCCCTGGCTTAAATCTATAAACTGCCCTTCCCCGGTTTTGTTCCGGTGCCTGACAGCCGCCAAAAGATAATTGCACACGGCAAGGCCCCCCATATAGTCGGCAATGGGAGGATAAGAGCCGTACGGCTCTTTCTCGCCTTCGTAGCCCACTATGCTTTCTATTCCCGTCATGGACTGCAGTATCGGCGCGAAGGTGACAAACGAGCTGTAAGGACCCCAGTCGCCAAGCCCCGAGGCGTTTAGCACAATTATATCCTGCTTAATTTCTTTGAGGTCGTCATATGTAAGGCGCAGCTTCTTAAATGCCGCGGCGCCGAAATTGCTCACGACAATATCCGAAATTCTCACAAGCTCCTCAAAAACCTCTCTGCCCTTTTCCGATTTGAGGTTGAGACTAATGTCGAGCTTCCCGTGGTTAAAATCGTTATACGCCCAGCCGCCCTCCTTCCTTGGATCTATATTGCCCTTTCTTTGGCAGCCGGATCTTAAAACGTCGAAGCTTTTCCTTGACTCGATCTTTATGACCCTTGCCCCCAGATCCGAAAACAACCTCGTAGCCATCGGCCCGGCGATTACCCAGGTCAGGTCAAGTATCGTTATATCCTGCAGCGGAAGCCTGTCCATTCCGGCAGCCCCCTTCCTTTAATTATTGCCGCGCGGCTTATCAAACCGAGCCGCCCGCAGCCTTTCCATGATTTCTCTGTTATGCTCGCCCGGGAGCGGGGCTGGCTTATCCGTTGTCTGGCGGCATTTGCCCATTTTTGCGGGTTCTCCTGGGTATTTCAGCTTCCCGAGCAGCGGATGAAAAACATCGACAAAGTATCCTCTGGCGTTGAAATGCTCGTTAAGCAGCAGGCTGTCCGGAGACTCGACCACTCCCACGGCCAGCTTTCTTTTCTGCCCCTCAAGCATCATTTCCGTTTTTGTGTAATTAGAGCCGAGGGTATTGTAATGGTCGAGGAGCACCGCATCCCATTTTGTAAGCATATCCGCTGCATGCCGCTGGTACTCGGGAGCATCGAAAACGGAAATATCCTGTCCCATGTCCGAAAACCAGGCGAGCGTTTCCTGCCATTTGCCTCCAACCATAGCAAAAGCAAAGCCGTCCTTGCAGTTTACGAGACCCTGACGTACGGAGCCGGCCTTTCTAAGGCTGGGACTTTTCCTGTCGACTTGAGCGAAACCGAGGGCCTGATTTTTCCAAGTCAGACAGCACTCCTGCTGTGACAAATCAATATGGGCCCCGACACCGCTTTTTTCAGTCTCATGGAATGCGGCCTGTATCGCAAATAGACCGTACATTCCGCACATAAAAGACAGAATATCATAGCCCAGATGCAAAGGCTCCCTGCCCTCGATGCCAACCTCGGCCATCGGGCCGCCCATCGCGTCTACAATAAGGTCTGTCGATGCTTTCCAGGCGCTGTGAGGCCCCGTCTGCCCGAAAGGCGTAATTGAAAGCATAATCAATCCAGGGGAAATTTCTTTCAGCGCTTCGTAGTCAAGTCCCCATTTTTTCATCCGCCCGGGGGCGAAGGATTCGATTATTACATCCGAGCATGAAGCAAGCTCTTTGAATAGCATTTGTCCTTCGCTTCCGCTCAGGTCGAGCGTAACGCTCTTTTTTCCTGTGTTGAAATACTCGAAGGTAAGGCTGATTTTTTCGCCGGCCGCCGTCTTTGCAAAGGGACCCGCTTTTCTGCATATATCCCCGCCGGGTCTTTCAATTTTTATGACCTCTGCGCCCCAGGCGGAAAGCATTTTGCCGCAATACATTCCGGCAGCGCCCTCAAGTTCTAGAACCTTAAGTCCGTCATAAGGAGAATTCATATGTTATCCTTTCGCTGTGCGGCATTATCTTCCCTTATAATGCGGCTTACGTTTTTCGTTAATGGCGGCTATCGCCTCCTTCGCGTCCTCGCTGGCCCTGTATGCAGCGAGTATTCTGCCGACCGCGGCTCCTGTCTCTATCGGCGTTTGGAAGGTGCTGAGGCGTATCATTTTTTTCATGACCTGAATGACCATCGGTGAATTCTCAGCCAGCTCCTCGGCGAAGGCGGCGGCTTCCTTCATCAGGTTCTCGGGTTCGGCAAGTCTGTTGACGAACCCGAGATCGTAGGCCCTTTTTGCCTCGAGCGGGGCTCCCAGAGTGATCATCTCGGTTGCTATCGCCAGCGGAAGGTGTTTTACCATCACCGAAGCCTTGCCTGCCGTAATTCCCATTTTCGGCTCAGGGTAAACAAACTTCGCGTTTGAAGCCGCGATACGCATGTCCGCCTGCATGGCCATCACAAAGCCTGCGCCTATTGCGTATCCCTGAACGGCGCAGATAATAGGCTTGTTGATTTCAAACATATTGCCTGGCATGCAATCGTTCATTGCGGATTGATCTGCGGGCAGCCCCGCCCCTACCACGGTTTTCGTATCCGCTCCGGAGCAAAAGGCCCTGTCCCCCGCCCCATAGAGAACTGCCGCCCTCAAATCGTCATCGCTGACGTAAGCTTTCCATGCGTCGATAAGCCCGTATGCCATTTCATCGTTAATTGCGTTGAGGCAATGAGGCCTGTTCAGCATGATATAAAATACATGGCCCTTCTTCTCGGTTATTACAGCCTTTTCCATAGCGTTTGCCATGCGTTAAAACGCATGTTTTCCTCCTTTTAAGATACTTTCCTCTTTATGCTAGGCGTGCGCTCAGTGAATGTAAATAGAATTCACCGGCTATTTTTGTAGTAGGAAGCTGAATAAATACGACTTATTTACTATTCAAGTACATTTTGCAGCGCGTTGATTTCCTTTACGAAGTGGCAGGCGACCTGGTGGTTGCCGCCTATGTCCTGAAGCTTGGGGCAGGAGTTGAAGCACTCCTCCTTAGCGTACAGGCAG
This sequence comes from Bacillota bacterium, assembly GCA_029268085.1. GTDB lineage: Bacteria > Bacillota > Clostridia > Oscillospirales > Oscillospiraceae > UBA2658. The sequence continues at coordinate 12,343 of JAJUHD010000057.1, forward strand.
CGGGGGGCGAAGCGGCAGTTGTTTTTCGGGTTGATCGGCGA